>PNKL01000207.1 GCA_013822425.1 Gemmatimonas sp. | reverse complement strand
ACTCGCCCACCGACTTCATCATGGTGGTGAGCCCCGCGTTGGCGGCCGGGAACTTCTCGAACGCGAAGCGCGGGCATTTCACGACGACGTAGTCGAGCACCGGCTCGAAGCTGGCGGGCGTCGTCTTGGTGATGTCGTTGGCGAGCTCGTCGAGGCGATAGCCCACGGCCAGCTTGGTGCCGATCTTGGCGATGGCGAAGCCGGTCGCCTTGGAGGCGAGCGCCGAGGAGCGCGAGACGCGCGGGTTCATCTCGATGACGATCATGTCGCCGTTCGCGGGATTCAGCGCAAACTGGATGTTGCAGCCGCCGGCGTCCACACCGATCTCGCGGATCACCTTCACCGCGGCATCGCGCATCTCCTGGTACTCGCGGTCGGTGAGCGTCATCGCCGGCGCCACCGTGATGGAGTCGCCGGTGTGCACGCCCATCGGGTCGAGGTTCTCGATGGAGCAGATGATGACGACGTTGTCATCCTTGTCGCGCATCACCTCGAGTTCGAACTCCTTCCAGCCGATGAGCGACCGCTCGATGAGCACCTGCGAGATGGGCGATTCGGCGAGCCCGCGGGTGACGATGGCAATGAACTCGTCGCGGTTGTAGGCCACGCCGCCGCCCGACCCGCCGAGCGTGAACGCCGGCCGGATGATGGCGGGGAAGCCCGTGAAGTCAACGATCTCCAGCGCCTGCTCCATCGTCGTCGCGATGCGCCCCTGCGGGCACTTGAGCCCGATCTTCTCCATCGCCTCGCCGAACAGCTTGCGGTCCTCGGCCACCGCAATGGCGCGGGCGTTGGCGCCGATGAGCTCGACGCCGTACCGGGCGAGCACGCCGTTCTCGTGTAACGCCATGGCGACGTTGAGCGCCGTCTGGCCGCCCATCGTCGGCAGCAGCGCGTCGGGGCGCTCGCGGGCGATAATGAGCTCGACGAACTCGGGTGTCACCGGCTCGATGTAGGTGCGGTCGGCGAGCTCCGGGTCGGTCATGATCGTCGCCGGATTCGAGTTGACGAGGATGACCTCGTATCCCTCTTCGCGCAGCGCCTTGGCCGCCTGGG
>PNKL01000206.1 GCA_013822425.1 Gemmatimonas sp. | reverse complement strand
GGGTGAACGTCGCGCCCGCCTCGATAGTGTTCTGGCGTACGTCCTGCCCGTTGGTCAGCGTGCCCGGCACGTACTCCGGCACCGCGTCGAAACGGACGTTGTATTCGCCGTTCCAGCGCGGCGTGACGTTGTCGTGATCGTTGAAGCGGTACTTCATGTCGAACGCGAAATAGTCGGTGGGCCGTGTGGCGAAGTTGATCACGGCGTTGAGCGCGTCCACCTGGGCTTCCGCCGACGGGCGCGGCAACCGCGCGAGGCCGGGGAAGAAGGCGTACGTCGCCGTGTTCGCGATCTTGGTGTTCGTCGTGAACGGCAGGATGTCGTCGTCCTGCGTCATGCGGATGAGCGAGAACGAACCGTTCAAGGTGGTGCGCGCCGGCATCTTGTACAGCGCCGTGACGTTGAGGGCGTTCAGTTGGTTACTCGGCGCCATCGCCTGGCGGCCGAAGGCCGGGCCGTTGCCGTTGCTGTAGCCGCTGGGGTCCCACGGGCCGGCGGGCGGCACCTTGCCGTTGTCGAAGTCCGTCGCGCGGAGCGGGTTGTCCCACTCCAGCGACGCGAAGTTCTGCTTGAAGAACGAGCCCTGGTACTCGGCGCGGATCATGCCGTACTCGGCCTTGAACAGCTCGAGACCGGCGGTGAATTCATTCACGCCCTGGTCGAGTGCCATCGGGAGTTCCTGCGCGTCGTTGAACGCGAAGGCCGCGCCCCACGGCTGGTTGCCCGTCTTCGTGACCATGTTGTACTTGAAGTCCACGGTCGCGAAGTCGTTGACGCGGTACTTCAAGCCCATCGCCAGCGTGTTGCGCTGCTGCGACATGGGGAACTCGGTGGCGATCGACCGGTAGATCGACGCCACGTTGGTGGCGGCGCTGGTGCCGATGCCGACCACGCCCACTTCCTTGTTCTGCACGCGGGTGCGGAGCGCCGGATCGAGCGTCCACTTGTTGTTTCCGGCATCGCGGAACGGCGTGCGCGTGTTGTACGCGTAGTTCAGCGGTTGGCCGTTGAAGCTCAGATCGAACTTCGCCTTGCCGAACCGAGTGTAGCTGAACGCG
>PNKL01000205.1 GCA_013822425.1 Gemmatimonas sp. | reverse complement strand
GCATGAACGTCGCGCCCGCCTCCACGGTGCTCTGCCGGATGTCCTGGCCCTGGGTAAACGACCCCTCCACGTACTCCGGCACGGCGTCGAAGCGGACGCTGTATTCGCCGTTCCAGGCGGGCGTGACGTTGTCGTGGTCGTTGAAGCGGTACTTCATGTCGAACGCGAAATAGTCGGTGGGCCGCGTGGCGAAGTTGATCACCGCATTGAGCCCGTTCACCTGGGCCGCCGCCGACGGGCGCGGCAACCGCGCAAGGCCGGGGAAGAACGCGTACGTCGCCGCGTTCGCGATCTTGGTGTTGGTGGTGTACGGCAGGATGTCGTCATCCTGCGTCATCTTCGTGAACGAGAGCTGGCCATTGAGCGTCGTGTGGTTCGGCATCTTGTACAGGCCGAAGACGCGGAACGTGTTCAATTGGTTGCTTGGCGCCATGGGCACACGGCCGAAGGCCGCGCCGTTGCCGTTGACGTAACCGCTGTTGTCCCACGGACCGCTGGTCTGGGACGTCGCCGGCTTGCCGCTGTCATAGTCCGTCGCGCGCAGCGGGTTGTCAAACTCCAGCGACGCGAAGTTCTGCTTGAAGAACGAGCCCTGGTACTCGGCGCGAATCATGCCGTACTCGGCCTTCATCAGCTCGAGGCCGGCGGTGACCTCGTTGGCGGTATTGTCGAGCGACATGGGCACGTTCGTCGCGTCATTGAACGCGAACGACGCCCCCCAGGGTTGATTGCCGGACTTCGTCACCAGTGCATACTTGAGGTCCACGGCGGCGAATGTGTTGACGCGGTAGTTCAAGCCCATCGCCAGCGTGTTGCGCTGAGCGGACATGGGGAACTCCGTCGCGATGCTGCGGTAGATCGACGCGACGTCGGTGGCGGCGCTGGAACCGATGCCGACGATCCCCGGTTCCTTGTTCTGCACGCGGGTGCGGAGTGCCGGATCGAGCGTCCACTTGTTGTTCCCTGCGTCGCGGAACGGCGTCAGCGTGTTGTACGCGTAGTTCAGCGGTTGGCCGTTGAAGCTGAGGTTGAACTTGGCCTTGCCGAACCGGTTGTAGCTGAACGCA
>PNKL01000204.1 GCA_013822425.1 Gemmatimonas sp. | reverse complement strand
GCGCGCGCGCGAACGGGGTTGAGCGGAAGCACCGTGTCGCTCTCCTGCGTCGGCGCGGCGGTACCGGCGCCCGATTGGGCGGACCTGATGGCCAACCCGGCCTCGGCGCCGTCGCACTGTGCAGGGGGCGGCGGCGTGCTGGCGGAGAGCGCGCCGAGCGTGTCACTCATCGACCCGTCGTACGACGTGCCGCGCAGTTGGCGTGCGTCACTGGGCTGGGACTCGGACATCGGTCCGTGGATCGTGCGCCTCAACGGACTTGGCTCGTACGACCTGAACCAGCCCGGCACCGTGGACGCGAACTTCAGCGGCGTGCAGCGCTTTGCGCTGGCCAACGAAGGCAATCGTCCCGTCTTCGTGACACCGGCGTCGATCGATACCACCAGCGGCACGGTGAGTGGCGTCGAGGCGCGACGCAGCGGCGCTTTCGGCCGCGTCGACGTGCGAATGAGCGACCTGCGCGGATACGGCGGGCAACTGACGCTCACCGTGCAGCCCGACTTCTTCAAGACGCAGCACACGGTCGGCTCGGTGTACGGGTCGCTGTCATACACGCTGCAGGCGTCACGTCGCCAGTACCGCGGATTCGACGGCGCGGCGTTCGGGGATCCTCGCACGCGCGAATGGGCGCCGAGCGCAAGCGATGCGCGTCACATCGTGCTGTTGCAAGGCGGATTCTATACCAATTACACGGGAGCGCTCACACTCTTCGCGCGCGTGCAGTCGGGACTGCCGTTTACGCCCATCGTTCAGGGCGACGTGAACGGCGACGGACGTGCCGGCGATCGCACGTTCGTGCCGGATGTGTCGACGACGCAGGACCCCGCGCTCGCGACGCAACTGCGCGCACTCGTCGCTAACGGTTCGTCGAGCGCGCGGGCGTGCATTGCCGCATTTGCGGGGCGCGTGGCCGATCGCAATGGCTGCCGCGGCCCATGGACCGCCACGCTCAATATGCAGTGGAAGCCGCGACTCCCATCGAAGGTCTACCGCAAGTTCGAGATGAGCGTCTACTTCGACAACGTGCTCGGCGGCGTGGACCAGATGCTGCATGGCGAGAACGGGCTGCGC
>PNKL01000203.1 GCA_013822425.1 Gemmatimonas sp. | reverse complement strand
GCGCTAACTTAACAGCGACTCGACACGCGGGACCCGATTCCGCTTTCGCTCCGCCAAGTCGGACTGAAAGTCGCTCCAACGATGGAGACACGCCTCGATAGAGAGCGCCGGCCAGAGCGCTGAGGCGATGAGACGCAGGAGCACGTCGGTCTCACGCCAACGACTCCGCGGGAGCGTCCTGGTCGAACCAGCGGGTGCCCCAGGGGGAAAAGGCGCCGGCGTAACGCTGCATCCGCTCCGTCAGGAGCGCGATCAGCAGCTTGCCATATAGCCAGGCTCGGCTGGAGGCCGCGTCGTATTTGGGCAGGTGCCCGAGGCCGGCGAGCGATTTGAGGCGCTTGAACGCCAACTCGACCTGCCAGCGGACGCGATACCACTCCAAAATTAGCCCTTCCGACAAAATCTCCACCGGCACCGTCGTAAGCACGATGATCCACTGAGCGTATTCCAAAGTCTCGGCGTTGAGTTGCTGTCCCTTGCGTTGAGCCCGCCGGCGCAGCTTGCGCTCGGTGGCGACAATCGCCTCTTCGCTCTTGCGCACCGCGCAAAGCCGCACCGCGACCCGTTGGTCGGTTGGTGTGCGCACATAGGCCGTGCAGCTGCCGGCCTGACCCGGCTGCGTCAGCGTGCGCAACCAGGGACGCAGATCGACGCCTTTGCCATCCTCGGCTTCGACCGGCAGCGTCTGGGCGTTGTGGCGCACGATGACAAAGCCGCCTTTTTGATGAACATGCCAAATCCCGGCGGCATGGGCGTAACCGCGATCGGCGATGAGGCAATCGTTCGCGCGCACCGGAAACTGGCGCAACGACTCCCCATGGCCTTCGCCTTCGCTGCTCGTCAGCCGAAAGTGATCACAGGTCCATTCCGGCACGCGCAGACTGAAGTGCACCCGCCACTGACTGCCGGTCTGGCCAGGCTCCTTCACCAGCGTGCCGTCGATGAGCCGCATTTTCATGCCCGGCTTGTTCGGCAGTTCCAGTTCGCCTTCGCGCAGCAGCCCCACGCACAACGCCTGTAACCAGCGCTCGGATTGGCGCAGCTTTTTCAACAGCGCCACGTCCGACATCT
>PNKL01000201.1 GCA_013822425.1 Gemmatimonas sp. | reverse complement strand
AGACCCTGCCGCTGTCTACCATTGGAGTGAAACGGTCACCCCGTAGGTCGCCGGAGGGGCAGGATTAACGGCCACAAAGCCGAGTTGCAGATAGCTGTTGAACAGGTTCTGGTTGTACTGCTCGCCGAAGATGTTGCGACCCCAGATAGCCAACTCGATGTTGGGATCGTCGAACTTGATCGTCGCGCGGGCGTTCACGAGGTTGTAGCTTGGCAGGGTACCAAGCGCGTTTGCGGTGTTCACCAGCGCCACCGCAGCATCGCGCTGAGCTTGGGTCAACGCCGGATTGGTCAGGTCCGCTGTTTCCTGGCCGAAGTTGAACTCGTCGGTAAAGACATAGTCCGCATGAAGCGACAATTCACCGAAGTTGGTGACGAAAGTCTGCGTAGCACCGAAATTGAGTGTCCAGGCCGGCACCTGCGCGACCTCCTCTGCACTACGGTCGACGACGCCGTTCGTGCCTACGTCGAGGAAGGTTCCATCGGCATATGACGACCATAGGCGAGACACCGATCCACTCAATTCCATACCTTCCCACGGAAGAGCCCGTCCTTCGAACTCCACGCCATAGGTACGGATGTTGCCGGAGTTCTGCGTGTACTGGCTGATCCCACCGTTCACGATCCCGTTCACAATGTTCTGCGCGCCATTTCTCCACGCATGGAACACCGCGATGTTGGTCTGAAGGGTGGAGTCGAAAAACTCTCCTTTGAAACCAGCCTCGACGTCCCGAACGTCTTCCGGGGAGAATGCTTCAAGGCCGGCCGGAGTAGGCCGAGTGTTGAAACCACCTGACAGCGAAGCCCCGCCGGTTTTTGCGTAAACAAGTACATCGGGGGTTACCTGATAATCTAGACTAAGAGTCCATGCCGGATAGCTGAAGCTCGCGCTAACCGGCGCCTCGCAAGGGGTGGGGGGCGTGGTATTGCTATTTGGCCCAACACGGCAAGTATTGGGCTGGATCACAATGGCACGACCGCCTGCCAAGATCGTTTCAGGAGAGCCCGTGATGTTGTTAACGCCTCTGCCAAGGATGTTGCGCTCATCCCAAGTATAGCGCAAGCCGGCGGTCAGACGCAGATCATCTGTGATCCTGTAGTTGCCTTGGGCGAAGACGGCGAT
>PNKL01000200.1 GCA_013822425.1 Gemmatimonas sp. | reverse complement strand
ACGGGCGTTCTGCTGCGAACGCTCTAATTGAACGCGGCCGCGCAGCGGCCGCTACCAAAGACATCGGCGTTCGCCAGCAGCAACGCTCGGTTATGCAGCGCTTGGGTAGTAGCACGACGTTCGAGGGCACTGAGAAGCAGCACGCGTTCACCGACCCGATGACGGCCGAGGCAGGTATGCGGCCGGCTTGGCGCTGTGGCTTGTAATCGCTCCAAGACGTACGAGTGATAGCGCAAGACCTGACACACCGAGCATCACGGTACGGCGTCCCCAGTGCAGTTCGATCACCGGTTCGCCAGTAGACTGGTGCGCGCCTTCACGATACTCGCCTGGACCAGTGAAGACCACAATCCACGCCGGCGGATTGACCCAGCGTTCACCGAACCAGAAGAACTGATCGGGAATCGGCGTGACGGCGTCATCAGCGCCGCGAACGGAAAGGAGCAGTGCGAACGCCGCGAGATTCAGGGGCTCGGTTGGCCGAAGCACGATTCGTTCGCGGTTCGGAACGCCGGCGTCGAAGATACCGACAACGCTAAGTTCATGAACTGGAGGGATGATATACATTACTTGCCCCTCCGCGGACCCAGCTTCCCAAGCATGTAGCCGGCGCCGATCGCCGCTATGCCAAGCAGTGCAACCAAGAACAGATTGCCGTTCCAATCCCCAACGAGACCGCTCTGCAGCGCCGGCCCAACGAGCACACCGCCAACCACATAAAGAAGCGCCTGCGCGCCAGTTAGGGTGCTGACGGAGTCCCAACGAGCGCGCGCATCGATGAGCTCGCGTGCTTCACGTTCGGCATTCGATCTCCATTTCTCCGCCTCACTCTTCGCAGACTCCCGCTCTGCGCGGAGTATAGCCCTCTCCTCCTCACCAACACTCACGATCTTTGAGATGAGCTTCCACGTCAGCGCTGAGTGGCCAGCTTCGCGCGCACCCTCAAGGAGGATCTCGGGAAGCGCCCTGATGGTGGAACCCTCCGGCAAGCCCGTGTGAATCGCAGGAGCGTCGGCGGACTCGGCTTGGCCCACACGTACCACACCCAGCGTCGGTTCGGGTGGCGGTATGTCAGCGGACAACTCGTCACTCATGGTGCCTTCCTCAAAGTGAGCAGGAGATGCTGCCGATGGTTCCCTGCGTTACGTCCGGTCTTTGGCTTGCGCT
>PNKL01000199.1 GCA_013822425.1 Gemmatimonas sp. | reverse complement strand
AGAAGCCGCGCGAATAGGCGGATCCGAGAGTTCCGCGCGGGCGGTCAGCTGGCGCGCCGGCGCCGGGTCGCCGGAATGGGCGGCTGGGTCGGCGCCTCGTCCGCCTCGACGATCGCGAGCGTGAGCGCCTGGAGCTCGGCGACGAGGGCCCGGAGGCGCCTGGCGTTGTCGAACAGCGGTCGGTAGGCGGCCACCTCCGCGGCGCCGAGGCGGCGGGTCACGGTCCGCCGGTCGATCTTGCGGGTCCACTGGGCATACGGGCCGTGGAGCTGGGGCGGGTCGGCCCGACAGCGACAGGTCGGCTTGCCGCACCGATAGCGCTGGAGGCTGAGCGTGCCCGGCAGGGCGAGCCCGACGCTCGCGAGCTCGGCGGCGATCCGCTCCCGGGCGGCGGCCTGGCTGGCGCTGATCTTCATCCGGCGGTCCTCCACGAGGAGTGTATCGGGGTGATCTCTGGATGTATGATACGTCCAGATGGCAATCAACCCCTGAGCCGTCGGAGGACGGGTGCAGGCGCTCGAGCCGCGCGTCGTGGTCGCGGTCTGGGCAGCGGTCGAGCCGCTGCTCCCGGCCCGACCCCCGGATCGCCATCCGCTCGGCTGCCACCGGCCCCGGATCGCCGACCGGGCGTGCTTCGCCGGTATCCTCGTGCGGCTCGTCACCGGCTGCTCGTGGCGGACCGCCGGTCGGTTCGGGCGGGTCGGCGCGACGACGCTCCGCAGCCGGCGCGACGAGTGGCTCGGGGCGGATGTGTTCGAGCGGCTGGTCGCCGAGGCGCTCGCCGCGTACGACCGGATCATCGGGCTCGATCTGTCCGAGGTCGCCCTCGACGGCTCGCTCCACAAGGCCCCCGCCGGCGGCGAGGGGACCGGGCCGAACCCGACCGATCGGGCCAAGTGCGGCTGGAAGTGGTCGATCGCGACCGACTGGCACGGCATCCCGATCGGCTGGGCGACCGCCGGCGCCAACCGCCACGACGCGAAGCTCCTGGGGCCGACCCTCGCCGCGGTCGGCAGCCGGGGCCTCCTGGCCGACATCGCGACGCTCCATCTCGACCGGGGCTACGACTCGGCCGCCAGCCGGGCGACGTGCGCGGGCTACGGTCTGTCCGACGTCGTCTGTGCCCGGCGGCGCCGGCGGGGCACGGCCAACGGCACCAAGCGCCGT
>PNKL01000198.1 GCA_013822425.1 Gemmatimonas sp. | reverse complement strand
CTGGTGCCGTCTGGTGCCCAACGGCGACGGCTCTATCTTTCTTGCATACACTTCTCGGGAAGACGATGGCGACTCCAAACGTGGCTCCCCCGGTTCGCGCCGCGACAGCGACGTCGCAGCCGGCACTGTCTCCGGAGACGATGGCCACCTTGCGCGCGCTGGTGGCGGCGCAGGTTGGCCCGTCGTGGATGGAGTGGTTTGCCCTGACGCCGGGGGAGCGAGCTGCCGCACTTGCCGCGACGCCTTCTCTGACCTCGGAACTCCGAGACGGTGCATGATCTCGTCTCATTGAGCGGCGTCCTGTGCTCGCTGCAGAAGGCCGGCATTCCCTTTGTCGTGATGGGTGGCCAGGCCGTGGGGGCACATGGCGCGTCGGAAGGCAGCCGCGACCTCGACATCTATCTTGCGGCACCAGAGGTGTCCGTCCGACGCCTGGCCGATTGGCTGGAGCAGGTTCAGGCGCAACTTCGCTATCTCCCTCCTCTCAGCGCGTCCGTTCTCGAGCGTGGGCATACGGTGCACTATGACGTGCCGTTCGGCACTTCGTCTGTCGTGCGCCTCGACGTGTGCACACGGCCGGCCCGGATCGCCGATCCGGAGAACCTGCCGGCACGCGCGATGCCGTACACGCTGGCTGATGGCACGACCATTCTGGTGATGGGCCTGTCGGACCTGATCCAGACGAAGAAGACGCAGCGATTGAAGGATTGGGGCGCCATCGAAATGCTGCTCGCGGCGTCGATTGCGACGTCACCGGCTCCGAGCGAAGCGCTCGTGCGCGTGTGGCTTGCGGAGCTGCGCGACCCTGATCTGCTGCAGACCGTGGCCGCGGCACAGCCGGGCCTTGCCGCGCGGGTAGCCGCACAGCGGCCGGCCCTCGCCGCAGTGTTAGCCGGCGACGTCGCGGGAATGAAAGATGCGTTGCTGCGAGAATTGCAGGACGGCATCGACGCAGATCGTGCGTATCAGCGTGCGTTGACGAGCGAACTCGAAGCCATGCGACAGGACGCGCGCCGCACCATCCCGCCATCGGTACCCCCCGCGCAGTAGGCGGTCGACCACGTCGGCGCCAGCCGCCATTCGCCGCGTCAAGGAAGCTCCTGTGCCGGGCTGTCCGGCTTTCGGGTTTGGTGCCGAAACGCCGGCCTTTTTCACCACGGAGTTCACGGAACCGCTGAGAGC
>PNKL01000197.1 GCA_013822425.1 Gemmatimonas sp. | reverse complement strand
CCGATCGTAGAGCAGTCGCTCCGCGCGCGGGTCGCCAATGCGTAGGCCAGCGATCAGTTCAGTGTCGTTCACGCACCTTCGGGCGGGGGTGTCTTCCGTAACTGCGCGATAGACAACGGGGGGCCGAAAAGGGTTGCGTAGTCTCCGTGGCCTGCTATCACGAATCTAGGACCGCCCGAACTGGCGTCATCCTCGGCGCGGCCCCATCTTCCTCGCGCACTGTCCCCCCGCCGTGTTGCCTCCCACCGGAGTGCGTGTGACGATCTGGTACGTCGACATCATGTGGGCCTTCATGCTGTTCGGCATCACCGTGTTCTGCGGCAGCCTGGTGGTGGTGAACCGGGCGATGCGCAGCATGCGAGCTATGTGCCTCGCGACCTGCTATGCCGTGGGCCTCTGGATGGCGATCACCCTCACGTGGAAGGTGGCGCTGGTGACGTGGTGCGTCTTTGCCGCCTTCGGCGGACTTGTGGTGTTTGCGTACGAACTCTGGGCGCGCCACCGGTACGCGGGCACGGGGCGCAGACCGCGGCCGCTGATCCTGCTGCAGGGGTTCGTGCTGTGGCCTTCGATGCTGCCGGAGGCTATCGAAGGCATGGTGGTGGATGCCGGCATACTGCCGCCCCACGGGGACGGCGCCGAGGAGTCGAAGCGCGCGCAGGCGTGACGGCACGGCGCGTTAGAACTCCGTGTAATCCGTATGTCGACTTTCGTTACTCATGTAACTGAGTAAAATTACTCAATAGAATGAGTAAACAAGAACGACCATTCGTGCGCCGGCAGGGTGCTCAACTCGCAGCCCGGCTGCGCCAGCCGCGTCGCTTCATTCACGTGGTGACCGGGCCGCGCCAAGTGGGGAAGTCCACGCTGGTACAGCAGGTCCTCCGGACGTTGAAACTGCCGGTGCGGTACGCGAGCGCGGATGAACCGACGCTGCGCGGGGCCGACTGGATTGGCCAGCAATGGGATGCCGCACGGCTCGGGACCAAGAGGAGCGCCGGGGCGGTGCTGGTGCTGGATGAAGTCCAGAAGATTTCCGATTGGCCGGAGACGGTGAAGCGACTGTGGGACGAGGACACGCGCGCTCGGCGGCCGCTCAAGGTCGTGCTGCTCGGGTCGGCGCCGCTGCTGATTGCGAACAGTCTTACCGAGAACCTGGCGGGGCGGTTCGAGACGATCCCGTTGTCACACTGGGCGTACGCCGAGATGCGCGTGGCGTTCGGCTGGTCGGTGGATGCGTATCTGTGTTACGG
>PNKL01000196.1 GCA_013822425.1 Gemmatimonas sp. | reverse complement strand
TCGCCAGCATCGAGTTGGCCGCGTACTTGGTCATCTCGGCGGACGGGATGTCCATGAAGATGATCGGCTTGCCGGTGCGCACGAACGGCGCATACAACTCGGCCATCACCGAGCGTGCGAAGTCGCTCTCGACGCCAAGGACGACGCGGTCGGGCTTGAGGAAGTCGTCGATGGCGGCGCCTTCCTTGAGAAACTCGGGGTTGGAGCAGACGTGGAACGGGAACTTGGCATGCACCGCGACGGCGGCGCGCACCTTGTCGGCGGTGCCCACGGGGACCGTGGACTTGGTGACGACGACCGTCTCGCGCGCCATGTGCCTGCCGATCGTGTTGGCAACCGCGAGCACGTGCTTGAGGTCGGCCGATCCGTCCTCGTCGGGCGGGGTGCCCACGGCGATGAACACCACGTCGGCCGCGGCGACGGCCGCGGCGATGTCGGTGGAGAACTGCAGGCGGCCCGCCGCCTGGTTCCGCTCGACGAGCGTGTCGAGCCCCGGCTCATAAATCGGCAGGACGTTCTGCTTCAGCCCGTCGATCTTGCCCTGGTCGATGTCGGCGCACGTGACGCTGGAGCCGGTCTCGGCGAAGCAGGCACCGGCGACCAAGCCGACATATCCGGAACCAATGACAGTAATGTTCATGAGAGAGACAACAGAGAGACAACAGAGAGACAACAGAGAGACAACAGAGAGACAACAGACTAGACCGTTGCGTGCTGGCGGGGGGCGTCAGGCGTCAGCGAGACGATGCGCGCCTTGCCCGGCTGCAGGGTCGCGGTGGCGTGGCGCGTGTCCACCACGAGCGAGGCGAGGTTCACGACGCGCTGGTAGTCCACCGCCTGGTGGTTCGTGACGATCACCACGACATCAGCCGCCACGAGCACCTCATCGGTGAGCGGCACGCCCACCACCTCGTGGCCATCCTCGCGATAACGCGGCACGTGCGGGTCGTGGTACTCGACGTGCGCCCCCTGGGCCTCGAGCAGCTTGATGACGTCGAGGGCCGGGCTCTCGCGCATATCGTCAATGTCGTTCTTGTACGCAACGCCGAGCACCAACACGCGCGAGCCGTTCACGGACTTCTTCACGTCGTTGAGCGCGCGCGCCACCTTCTCCACCACATAGGCCGGCATCGCGCTGTTGATCTCGCTCGCCAGGTCGATGAAGCGCGTCTTGTAGTTCAGCGTCCGCATCTTCCACGCGAGGTAGTGCGGGTCGAGCGGAATGCAGTGGCCGCCGATGCCGGGCCCCGGCGTGAACTTCAT
>PNKL01000195.1 GCA_013822425.1 Gemmatimonas sp. | reverse complement strand
CCTCCTTCTGGCGGCCGGACTGGACCAGGCGGGCGGCGATGAGCAGGAACCACCGTCGTCCGCGTTTGGCCTCGGTGTGTTGGTGCGGCACGATGAAGCGCACGAACAGCACCCACAGATTGTAGACCAACAGCAGGAGCCGGGCGGCCAGTTCGGTGACCGCCTTTTTCTTCGCGCAAAAGCCGCTGAAGCCCCACTGGTTCTTGAGTTCGTCGAAGACGTTCTCGGTGTCCGCCCGCTCGCGGTAGAGCTGCTGGACCTGCCAGGCGTTGCAGTCGACACCGAGGTTGGTGACGTAGACGGCGAACTCGTGCTGGCAGAGGTCCCAGAACTCGCCCCGCTCCGCTCCGGGCAACTCGCCTTGCAGGCAGCGGGCGAAGACCACGCGGCGCTCCGCCGCCCAGCCGTGGAGGCGCACGGTGCCCTCGGCCACCTGCCAGGCGCCCTGTTGCGCCGGCCCCTGCCAGCGCTCCGCCGGCACGGCGTGCAGGGCCTCGCGCACTCCCCGGGTCAGCTTCAGTTTGAACAGATACTTCGGCCGGTCGGCCCGCGCCTCGTGCCAGGCCATGACCCCATCGTGGCCCAGCCCGAGATCCCCGCGATTGAGCCAGATCGGATGCCTGCCCAACCAACGCTGCGCGTCCTCCATCGCCTGTTGCCACTGCGTGGCCGTCACCGTGTCGCCCGAGCGGAACCGATACGCCGGACACAACCGCGTGCGCGCCACCACCGCCAACAGCGGATGAAAGCTGCGCCGCCCGGGCTTGGTCGGATTGTAGCCCCGCTCCGCGCCTTCCTGGTGGCCATACTTCGGCTGCACCGTCGAGTCCCAGTCCAGAATCGTCGGTCCCGGCAACGCGCCCCACAACGGTCGCGCCTGCTCGGCGATCCACTCCGCGCCCAGCGCCGGATCAACCGACTGGAAGAAGCGCCGCACCGTGTCGTCGCCCACCACCGACTCCATCCCGAACAACTCCGGAATCGTCGGATCCTCCCGCAACCGCTCGACATGCGAAAAGCGCCTCCCATCGGTCAGCGCGGTCAGCATGAACGACTGGATCACATCGTAGACCGGGGCCGCGTTCGGACTGGTCCGCTCCACCGGACAGCTCGACGCCAGGCCCTCCGCCACGCCCAGATGCTTGGTGAACGCGCCCACGGCACCAGTCCGCCATAGGGCGTCAGCGCGTCCTCGGTCACCGCCAAACGCACCGGCCCGCCCGCCGTCGGGAACGTGAACTGACCTTCACCCACCGGGTGAACCGACTCCGTCCG
>PNKL01000194.1 GCA_013822425.1 Gemmatimonas sp. | reverse complement strand
CGTTGGTGCCGGCGAACGCGCGTGTTCGGTAGCGGCCGCTCCGCGGCCGCGTTCAATTAGGGGTTGTGAATCAATAACTGACTCAGTGTGTCTTGTTGCACGGGCGAATGGTGTAGTTCCAGTCGCCATGAAACGCGTGGGGCTCGAGGTGAATCTGGGTCATCTGTTCGTCGCGAATGACCACGCCGTTTGGGTAGCGGCCGGGATCGACTTCCGCTCGCACGCGTAAGCCCTCCTCGGTGGTCGTGTCGCCGATGAGACTGATGATCGTCACCAGATCGACCAGCGGTTTGCCCCGCCAGTTCATGGCCATGTGCGAGAACAGGCGGTACTCAATCTTGTTCCACTTGCTCGTGCCGGGCGGAAAATGACAGACCGTGATCGTCAGCCCGGTACGATTGGCGAACCGCTGGAGCTCCCACTTCCACAGGCGGACCCGGGAGCCATTGCTGCCGCCCGCGTCGGCCGTGATCAGCAGGGCGGTGGTGTCCGGGTAGGCGCTCCGTCCCATGCGCTGCCACCACCGGCGAATCGCCTGCACCGCAAAGCTCGCCGTGGCATGATCGATGCCGACACTCACCCAGCCTTCATTCCGCGTGAGGTCGTAGACGCCGTACGGCACCGCCTGGCCTTGCTCTTTGATGAGAAAGTCATGCACCCGCACGGCCTCCGGGTTGCTCTTCGGCCGCCATTCCCGCCCGGGATTCTTGAAATCTCCAATGAGCTCCTTCTTCTTCGTGTCCACGGAAATCGCCGGACGATGCTGCCGCTGAAAGCGCCGGACCTGCTCGTTGAGGTACTGGAACTGCGCCTCGCGGTCCGGGTGCGGCGGTCCCTCTCGCGTCTTGCGATTCGCCTGCAAGCTGTAGTCGGCGGCATGCAGGAGCTGCGCCACCAACCGGTAACTCACCACGTGGCCCATGGCCTGCAGCTCGGCGGCCAAGCGGCGCACGCTCTTCGAGGTCCAGCGCAACGGCGAGTCCGGATCGCCCGACGTCGTGGGCTCCACCAACGCGTCGAGATCCGCGGCCAGTCGGTGGTCCGTGTCCACCGTGCGCTTGCGCCCGCCCCCAGGTCGGCGCGTGCGTTCCACCGGCAGGGTGGTCCCCTTGGTGTTGAGTTCGCGCATGCCCCGGCTGATCGTGGAGCGCGAAATCCCGGTGGCCTGCTCCACGAGCCCAATACCCCCATGACCGAGGGCCACCGCTTCGCTCGCGGCCCAGACGCGCCGCGAGCGCTCCGTCAACACCGAGCGGAGTCCCTTGTACTTGCGGCGGAGCGTCTGGAGATCCACGCCGTAACTTACATCAGGAGCTCCGACAAATCAAGCAGTTATTTATTCACA
>PNKL01000193.1 GCA_013822425.1 Gemmatimonas sp. | reverse complement strand
GGATGTCGATGACGTGCCGCCGGAGGTGCTGAGCTTGTCCGAACGTGCGCGACGTGCGCGGATTGCATTAACTCCGACGCTGCGGACGCGTGCTCTGCGCAGGCCACCCTGAGGAACAAGCCGCTGAGTACCCGGGATTCGAGAAGCGGATGCCTCCTTGACGGTTCTCCGTCTGATCTCATAAGTCGTCTCGCTCGTGCTCACAACGCTGGTCCGCGAAGGCACCCCTCGCATGGCACGAACGCGTTGCGGAATCGGAGGGCAGTACACGGTGAGAAAGCCAGGGGTGCTACGTCATCGAGGCAAACGAAATGCCACGTGTAGACCCGGACGCTCGCAAACAATGGACCGACCACGGACTTCACCGGAGAGACAAACATGAGTCAAGGTGCTCAGTTTCTAATCGCGGTGGCCGGCGCGGCCAGTCTCGTGATGGGATGCCACCGTGTGTCCTCTAGTGCTCAGTCGGAGGCACGCCTCGGCGTCGCGACCTGTCGCTCTCCACATGTGAGTCGCGGACGCATCGAAGTAGTGCGTGGCGCAAAACCGGACACTCGACTCGCCGGCTCCTCGGATGGTGTGCTTCTCGTGCACGCCAATGAATCGAGACGAGGAGAGGCGCGATTAGTTCAGAACGCCCGAGTCGACGTGTTTTCTCGAGGCCCCCAGGTACCGCGCTTTACACGCAGCGCGAGAACAGACAGCCTTGGCTGGGCCCGTTTGGACTCGCTTGCGCCAGGTGCGTACCAGGTAGCTCTGCGCCATCCCGGCTACGAGATGCTGACCGATCGCGTCGAGGTGCGAGGCGGCTATGTCGACACGGTACGTGTCCACATGTGGACGCGCCCGGGCCGCCTGGCTCCGATAACCACTGGGGACGTGCCGGGTGCCCGGCAGGAGTCGCGGTTTCCTGACAGCGTACCTCCTGAACCCAATCGCGCCTTGATCGACTCTTTGCCACGACTTCAGACGGGTGCCTCACCGGATTCTGATCTCGTGATTAGCGAGTTGATCTCGGTGATTTTTGATCCGAATGCGCTAATTGCGGACAGGCAATTCGTCACGGATTCAGTCGTTCGAGGTACGCTGCTCGGTGCGTATCAAGGCACGGACCGCCTATCTGCCAGTTACGTCTTCCGGGTGCCCAATGCGCGGTCGCTCGATGCGCTGAAGACACTATGGAACCGCGTGGAGGCCGATCCTTGTGTCGAGGCTGCCTGGCTCATCTTCGTGAAGCCTCGGCTGCGATTCAGTAGATGAGCTCCTTGCGAGATCCGTCACATCTCACCTCGGTTGCTGCGCCAAGAGCATGCCCTAGGACCAGATGAAGATCCGGGCGGGGGTTGTTCTTCTGCGGGGC
>PNKL01000192.1 GCA_013822425.1 Gemmatimonas sp. | reverse complement strand
GCAACCACGGTCGCCCGATTGATCGCGCAGCACGCCGTGTTCTTCGGCGTCACTGAGGCCTGGACGCGCTCGTCACTCTCTGCGCTGCTGTTGCACTCGGGTTGGGGGCGAGCCTGGTGGCTGGCGCTTGGCGCGACCGGCGTCGGATTCTGGGGGACGCACCGAATAAGCCGGAAACAAGCGCAAGGGTGGACCGCACTCACTGCGGCGGCATTCGCCTTGGCTGCGAGTGTCTCGATGTCAGGTCACGCGGCGGCGGCAACGACGGTCGCGATGACCGTCCATACGCTGCACGTCATCGGGGCCGGCGGCTGGATCGGCAGTCTTGGTGCGTTGATGCTCGTCGCGGTGCCGACTGTGCTGCGGTCGGGCGGCGAGGAGCGGCACCGGCATGTGGCGGGTCTGGTGAGCGCGTTCAGCCCCACGGCGCTTGGCTTTGCCGGACTGCTTACCGTCACGGGAGTGATCGCCGCGTGGCGCAACATTGGCTCCGTGGCCGGGCTCTGGCAGGAGCCGTACGGACAGGTGCTGCTGGTCAAGCTCGCCCTGCTGTCGGTTGCTGCCGGCACCGGCGCCTACAACTGGAAACGGGTGCTGCCGAATCTGGGGAGCGATACCGCCACTGCCCGTCTTCGCAAATCCGCAACGGTTGAGCTAACGGCGGCGCTCGTGGTGCTTGTGGTGACGGCCGTGCTCGTGGCCACGCCAATGCCGAGCGAAATGATGGATGCGATGGCACCGTGACGGACCGCGATGCCGATTACGTCCCGGCCTTGGCGTACCACTGGCTGACGCCGCTCTACGACCGCGTGGTTGCCGCCACCACGCGAGAGCGGGAGGTGAAGCGCGCACTGATTGTGCAGGCCGCGATCAGGTCCGAACACGTCGTGCTGGATCTGGCGTCTGGCACAGGCACACTGGCGCTGTGGATCAAGCAGTCCGCGCCAGGCGTCTCCGTGGTGGGGGTGGATGCTGATCCCGCCATGATTGCCATTGCCACCACGAAGGTACAACGGGCTGGGCTCGTGGTCCCGTTCGACAAGGGAGTCGCTTATGACTTGCCATATCCGGCGGGGCAGTTCGATCGTGTCGTCTCGAGTCTCTTCTTCCACCACTTATCCCCGGCAGACAAGGTGCGCACGGTTCACGAAGTGTGGCGTGTACTCAAGCCCGGCGGAGAATTGCACGTCGCCGACTGGGGGCCGGCGACCAGCCCGTTGATGCGTGGATTGTTTGTCCTCGTTCAGCTGCTGGACGGGTTCACGAACACGCGCGACCACGCCGCCGGACGGCTCGGCACGATCTTCGAAGCGGGAGGCTTTGAGCAAGTGGCCATGCGCCAGCGGTTCAGCACGCCCCTCGGCACGCTGGCGCTGTACAGTGCGGCGAAACCAGGATAGTGGCATCA
>PNKL01000191.1 GCA_013822425.1 Gemmatimonas sp. | reverse complement strand
CGAGCGTCCGCGCCGATCAGCTAATCCGCGAAGCCGGCACGTACAGCGGCTCAGCCAGCTGGCCCGTGAAGCCAAGCGATGTGGCCGGCAGCCCGAAGTGCCGCAGCGCGGAGGCGCGCGCGCCTTCGGTGTCGCCGCCGCGGCGTAGGGCCGCGCGCCGCACCGCCTTGGCCGCGCGCAGCGGCTCCTCGCCGGACGGGTCGTGGGCGTACGGTTCGCTCCCGTCCATCCGCCGCAGGAAGTCCACCACGTAATCGAAGGAGCGCGTGAGGTACGCGTCCACGTCGCGCTCCTCGAGATCCCACCGGCTGCGCTCCGCCATGATGGCAAAGATGCGTTGCCAGCTCTCCGCGTCGGTCACGCGCACCATGCCGCGAAAGATGCGGCGGTTCGTGTGCGTGCTGAAGATCGTCGGGCTCAGGATGCGGTCGAGGTGGTCGTCCGAGCGCGCGTGGTCCAGCAGGATGATCTCGTGCGCCCGCCGGCTGTGCCGCACGCCCAGGTGCGACTCGAACCGGCTCTCCCAGTACGAGTGCCCGATGGCGCTGGTGCTCGACGTGACCGCGAGCTGGTGCGGAACGAACCAGTTGTGCGCCACCACATCGGCCGCGAGGTGGGCGAGATACCCGTACGCGAAGGACTGCAGCGTCTCGTCGCGCGCGCGGTCGAGAATCTCGAGCCCCACGTACCAGTGGTGACAGTGTCGCCCGAAGCGCGCGTACTTCTTGGCGATGCTCGTGTCGGCGGCGATGGAACCGTACAGGAAGTCGTACGGAAACGCCTGCAGCAATTCGGCGATGCGCACCGGCAGCAGGAACGCCGACCTCAGCACCGCCTCGCCGAGGAGGATGTGCGTGCCCGGCGTCCAGGCGTACGCTACGGCGGGCGTCAGCGCCAGCAGCACCGCCACGACGGCGGCGGCGCGCCAGAGGACTGCGTGCCGCCGTGTCGTTCGCTCCCCCGCGTCGTCGTGCCTCACGGTATCATTGCGGCATTGACGGGCCGCCGTTCGAAGTGCCGCCTGCGCCGCCTGCGCCGCCTGCGCCGCCTGCGCCGCCTGCGCCGCCTGCGCCGCCTGCGCCCCCGCCACGCCGCCGCCGATTGCGCCGACGCTTTGGCCGTGGCGGCCGGGACCCGGCGTCGCCGGCCCCCCCGGCCCCCCCGGCCCCCCCGGCCTCCTCGGCGTACGGAGACTCGTGCCCTTCTTCCTCGTCCGTCAGGCGAATCGGCTCGTCGGGCTCCTCGTCCCTGGACGGAGCGGCGATGTGCGGCCGCTCTTCGAGGCGCACGGGCTCCTCGCGCCGCGGCTCCTCGCGCCGCGGCTCCTCGCGCCGCGGTGCTTCGCGCCGCAGTTCATCGCGGCGATGGCGCGGCTCACCGGGCCGCTGCGGGCGTTTCTCTCGCTTGAACAGGCGCGAGCCCGCCTT
>PNKL01000190.1 GCA_013822425.1 Gemmatimonas sp. | reverse complement strand
TGCTCGCCGATGAACGTGTCGTACCCCTCGGGCAGGCGCACGATGAACTCGTGCGCGTTCGCCCGTCGTGCGGCGTCCTCCACGGAGGTCGGTGACGGTAGTCTTGCCCGCACCACTGCGCCCGACCAGCGCCACCACCGACCCACCCGCGACGGTCACGTTGACATCCCGCACCACCGGAAGCCCCTCACGATACTCGAACTCCACGCCGTCGAGCTGCACCTCACGCACCTCGCGAGGGGCATCAATGGCGTCGGGCCGGTCGGGCTTGTCGTCCTCCAGCGCCAGCAGCTCGAACACGCGCTCCATCGCCGCCAGGGACCGCTGCAGCTCGGAGAATGAGTTCACGATCTGCCAGACGGGATTCAGCAGCAGGAACGTGTACCACTGGAACGCCATGATGTCGCCGATCGAGGCATCTCCCCGCAGTTGCAGCATCCCGCCGTACCAGACGATCACCACGTTGACCATCCCGAGCAGCAGCCCCCACGACGTCCAGATGACCGTTTCGCGCCGCTGGGCAAAGAGCTCCTTGCGCAGGATCGTGTGCCGTCCGCGCAGGTAGTCGAGCAGCTCCTGCCCCTCTCGGCGAAACGCACGCACCACCCGAATGCCGCCGAAGGTCTCCCCCGCACGCCCATCGACAGCCTCGGCGTCCTTGCGCAGCGATCGGTAGATCGGGCGGATGCGCCGGGCCGAGATGAAGCTGATGAGCACGATACCCGGCAGGATCGCCAGCGCTGTCAGCGCCAGCCGCCAGTTGATCGCCATCAGGATGCTGACGGCGATGATGAGCCGGATCACGCTCACCGCCGGTGACACGAGAGCGAGCTGCAGCAATCCCGTGGTAGTGTCCACGTCGCCCGACATGCGTGACAGGATGCCGCCCGTCTTCATCTCCCACAGGCGCGGCAGCGGCAGGTGCAGCAGCTTGTCGAAGAGCCTGCGCCGCAAGGTCAGCATGACGGCCGTGTTGAGCAACCGCTGGCGATACCCCTTGAACGCGTCGAGCAGGTTGGACGCGATGATGAGCAGCAGGAAGAGCGCCCCCGCCATGTTCAGACGCACGAGGCGCTCGGCGTTGTCGAGCCCCGTGGCAAGCAGCACCTGGTCGACGATGTAGCGCATGAACAGCGGCTCGACCATCTGCAGGCCGGCGATGGTCAGGGCCAGCAGGAACAGTATCCCCACGCCCCACGCGTGCGGTTTCAGCCAGCGTACGTACTCACGAAGGTACTGCCGGCGCTTGCCGGGTTTCGCGTCGGCGTTTGGCGCTGCCTCATCGAGCGTTTCGTCGATGCGATGCGCCCGGTAGTCGGCGAGGAACTGCAAGAACCGGGAACGCGACGATCGTACGCGCGGCACGCGCAGCGGTGGCTCTGTTATGAGGACCGTCGCTTCACGCTGTCTGGCTCCAGCTTCACGCCCGCGGCGTCG
>PNKL01000189.1 GCA_013822425.1 Gemmatimonas sp. | reverse complement strand
CTGGCGCGCCTTGTTGTCCGGGCGGACGTGGAAGCCGATGATGATGGCCCCCGACGCCTTGGCGAGGAGGATGTCGCTCTCGGTGATGGCGCCGACGCTGCGCTGGACCACCTCGACCTGCACTTCCTCGTTGGAGAGTTGCTGCAGGGCGTCGGCGAGCGCTTCCGCCGGGCCGCCCTGGTCGGCCTTGATGAGGAGCTTGAGCGAACGCTTCTCGCCCGCCCCCGCCTGCGACATGAAGTCCTCGAGCGAGACGGCACCTTTCGCGGTGCGGCGGCTCTTGGCTTCGCGGTCGAGCCGTTCGCGGCGCTGCGCGATTTCGCGCGCCTCGCTCGCATCGGCGACGGCGATGAACTGATCGCCGGCCATCGGCACGCCGGTGAGGCCGAGCACCTGCACCGGGATGGCGGGCCCCGCTTCCTTGACGGCCTTGCCGCGCTCGTCGAGGAGCGCGCGCACGCGCCCCGAGTAGAGGCCGCAGATGAAGTCGTCGCCGACCTTCAGCGTGCCGTTCTGCACGAGCACGGTGGCCACCGGCCCCTTGCCCGCGTCGAGCTGCGCCTCGACCACGGTGCCCGTGGCCTTGCGGTTCGGGTTGGCCTTGAGGTCGAGGATTTCCGCCTGCAGGAGCAGCTGCTCCAGCAGCGCGGGGACGCCCGTCCCCTTCTTGGCCGAGACCTCGGTGTGCAGCGTCTGGCCGCCGAACTCCTCGAGCACGACGCTGTGGTTGAGCAGTTCCTGCTTGACCTTGAGCGCGTTGGCCGAGGGGAGGTCGATCTTGTTGATGGCGACGATCATCGGCACGCCGGCGTTCTTGGCGTGCGAGATGGCCTCGATGGTCTGCGGCATCACCGAGTCGTCCGCGGCGACGACGAGGACCACGATGTCGGTGACCTGGGCGCCGCGGGCACGCATGGCGGTGAACGCCTGGTGGCCCGGGGTGTCGAGGAAGGTGATGTGCTTGCCGTTCGGCAGGCCGACGTTGTACGCGCCGATATGCTGCGTGATGCCGCCGGCCTCGCCGGCGACGACGTTGGCCTTGCGGATGTAGTCGAGCAGCGACGTCTTGCCGTGGTCGACGTGGCCCATGATGGTGACGACGGGCGGACGGAACATGAGCTGTTCCGGCGTGTCCTCGACCTTGGCCTCGGTGGGGGCGGCCGCGTACTCCGCCTCACGCACGGCGATAAAGCCGAACTCGCCCGCGATCAGCTCGATCTGGTCGAAGTCCATGCGCTGGTTGATGGTGACCATCAACCCGAGGTGCTTGAACGCAAACGAGACGATCTGCGTGGCGGGAATCTTGAGGATGTCCGCCAGTTCGCTGACCGTGATGAACTCGTTGACGTGCACCGTCTTCTTTTCCTGCTCGGCGACGGCGGCGCGGATGGCCTCGAGCTCCTCGCGTCCCGAATCATCGCGGCGCCGCTTGCCCGGCGCGCCGCGCATTTCCTTCATCGTGCGCGAGATGTTGGACGAGACGGCTTCCTG
>PNKL01000188.1 GCA_013822425.1 Gemmatimonas sp. | reverse complement strand
CCGCTCCGCGTGGCGCCGGAGGTACTCGTTGAACGCGAGGATGATGAGAACGATGGCCACCTTGCCGGCGAGCAGCCGTCCGTAAAGCGAGCCGTTGATGTCATCGAAACCGGTGAGGTGCGTGGCCGAACTGAACAGGCCGGTGATGAGCACCACCGCGATGAGGGCGCCCGACATGCGGTAATAGCGCTCGATCATGGCGCCGAGCGGGTCGGTCCATGGTGAGGCCGTGTGCGCTTGCAGGCGTCGCTCGGCGAGGATGAGGAAGAAGAAGGAGCCGAGCCAGCCCCCGATGCCCACGGCGTGCAGGCCGTCGAAGACCGGCGCAAGCGTCAGCGTCGAAAAGGCGTCGAACGGATGGCCCTGCAAGCCGGCGCCCACGGCGAGCAATGGGACGCTGGCGAGCACCAGCCACCAGCCCGCGGCGCGGCGCCTGCCGGCGAGCAGGAAACCCGCGAGGGCAAGTACGCCAGCCGCTACCGTCACGGCAAGGCCAATCCCCCATTCGGACCTCAGCAACAGCGCGGCCACGCGGCTCGACAGCGAAAAGCGATCATCGAGCAGCGCTGCGACGCCAGCGGCGCGCGGGCCGGCGAGAAACAAGAGCGCAACGGCACTCCACGTTCCCCACTGGACGACGAGCGTGAACATCTGCTCGTCCGTCGCGTCGCGAACCGGGCCGAGGGGCAGTGGTGTCCGCCGCCAAATCAGGAAATGAAAAGCGACGGCCCCCACCAGCAGCATGGCGGTGAGAAAGTACGCCAGCGCAATCAACTCAGCGCCGAGCCCAAGGAAGATCTGCACCCGTGGATGATCGCGGGAGAACACCTCCCGCGCCAGTTCCCCCCGCCTCGCAGCAGGACGCGGCCCCGGCTAGCTTTCCGCCATGTCGATTGACCAGCCCGAAGCAACGGCGACGGCGACGGCGACGGCCGCGCTCGTCGAGGAAATCCGCACGCTGGCCCGGCAGCGCCGAGCCGTGATCCTGGCGCACAACTACGAGCGTCCGGAGGTGCAGGACCTCGCCGACTACGTCGGCGATTCGTTGGGACTCTCCCGCGAAGCGGCGCGCACCGACGCCGATGTCATCGTGTTCTGCGGCGTGCACTTCATGGCCGAGACGGCGGCCATCCTGTCGCCGTCCAAGGTCGTGCTCCTGCCGGACCTCGCCGCCGGATGCTCGCTGGCAGCCACTATCACTGCCGAGCAGCTGCGCGCCTGGAAGGCCGAGCATCCCGCCGCCATCGTCGTGTCTTACGTCAACACCACGGCCGAGGTGAAGGCGGAAACCGACTACTGCTGCACGTCGGGCAACGCCGTGGACGTGGTGAACGCCATTCCCGCCGACCGGGAGATCCTCTTCCTGCCCGACATGTTTCTCGGGGCGCACGTGCGCCGCATCACCGGACGCACGAACATCCATGTGTGGATGGGCGAGTGCCACGTGCACGCGGGCATCGACCCCGAGAACATCCGGTTGCAGCGCTCGCTGCATCCGGG
>PNKL01000187.1 GCA_013822425.1 Gemmatimonas sp. | reverse complement strand
GGATTGCCCAAATCCCACACAGACCACCCTCGGCTGCCGGATCACGGTCACCGTCAAGCGGACCAAGGGGCAGCCTCTCTACTCGGTAAACGCATCACCGCCGGCCACGACCCCGACGCCGAACATCCTGCCCAGCACGGCGGCGGCCTGCGTCATCCCTGGCAACGCGATGATCAACCAGGTGACGTGCTGGTTCAACTACAACACGAACCCCACGGCGGTCACGCTGACGGCAACGTCTTCGGCGGGTGCGCTGCCGGCCGGCTTCTCCTGGTCGGGTGCGTGCAGCGGGTCAAGCCCGACCTGCGTGCTGAGTGCCTCGACGATCCAGAAGCTGGTCACGGCCAACTTCCCGTAGAGCGACGGCACGGGCGGTGGTGCACCGCACCGCCGCGTCGGAGCATGACAGGGATGGGCGTGCATCTGTTGCAAGAGCCTGGCTTCTTCACCATGGAGCTCACGGAGATGACCGGAGGGCCACGGAGTAGGCAACTGCCGGGGGTAATGACAGCGTGCGGCGCGAAGGCTCGCGTGGTGCTCGCAGTTCACCCAAGACGTTGTCGTACTCCGTGGCCCTCCGCTGTTCCCCGTGAGCTCCGTGGTAAAGAAGTCATCAGAAACACACCACCCGCCGGCTGCGACGCTCGCAACCGGCGGGTGTTTTAGTACCATCATGATACTAAATAGCGACTACTTCCTGGCGGCCGCCGCCTGCAGCTCGGTGACCAGCCGCGACGCGCCGTAGACCTTTCGAAGTGCCTCGGTCATGCCGGCCGTGTGCACCGACACCGTGCGGGCCACGTCGTCCGTGAAGATGAAGCGGTTGGGCAGGCTCTCGATGTTGCCGTCGAACACGAGCCCCACCACCTCACCCTTGGCGTTGATCACCGGGCTGCCAGAGTTGCCGCCGATGATGTCGTGCGTGCTCGTGAAGTTGAGGGCCGTCGTCATGTCCACCGTGGCGCGTGCCGCCTCCCACCGCGGGGCGAGCTTGAACGGCGGCTTGTTGTCGAACTCGGCGCTGCGGCCGTACAGGCCGTAGATGCTCGTCTTGTACGGGGCAATGGTGCCGTTGTACGGGAAACCGGCTACCACGCCGTCGGTGATGCGCAGCGTGAAGGTCGCGTCGGGTGGCAGGCTCTCGCCGTAGGCGGCGTAGATGGCCTGGCCCACCAGTTCCACGTTGGCGCTGACGATGGTGTTCAGCCTGAGCGCGCGCATGGAATGTTTGGTAGCCATCGGGTTCAGCTGACGGGCGAAGACGATGAGTGGATCCGTGCTGGCCGCCACCGCGGCCGAGCCACCGTCAAGGAGCGCCTTGCGCGCGTCAACCTTGGCGAGTGTCGTGTTGTCGAGCAGGGCGGCCGCCGCGTCGGCTGGCGACTTGCCGTTCAGCGCGAGCTTGATGAACGGGTCGTTCGGGCCGAGTGCCTGGAGGGCGCGCTCGAACTGCATGGCGAGCAGCTTCTTATCCATCGCCACGTCCACGGGCATATTGGCGCCGA
>PNKL01000186.1 GCA_013822425.1 Gemmatimonas sp. | reverse complement strand
CAACTGCTCCGCAGCAGCCTTGACGTGCTGGAGGGCCGCATGAACGTTGGCGATCATCGATTTGATCAAGCCGGCTTGGGCGTGCATTGGCGTGAGGTACAGCGTCGTCTGGTTGCCGCTGCTGGCGGCACGGCCCACGGCCGCCAGCAGCAGCGGCCGACTCGTCAGCGCCTCGCGCCGGGCCTGCGGGTTGGCCGCACGCACGTACCAGCTCCACCAGTTGTAGACGAGGGCCACCGCGCGCGCGGTGACCTGGCTGCGGTGCATGTCCTGCGTCGTGAAGCCACCCCAGCCCCATTGGTTCTTCAACTCGTCGAAGCCGTTCTCGCAGTCGCAGCGGTCGCGGTAGAGCTGGCCGATCGCCGCGATGTCATACGGCGCGTTCGTGGCCAGCACGGTGTACTCCCAGACCTGCGCGTTGTCTTGCACCTCGTCGTGCGGCAGTGCCAGCACGAGTTGCCCGCTGTCCTCTTTGTGGCCGCGCTTCTTGCCCGTCAGCGCGATGTCGTGCTTGATGCGTCGGCGCAGAACCACCACGCGCCGCGCTTGGCTCCAGCCGCTCAGGCGCAACTCATCCTCAATGGCCTGCCAGCCCTGGCTGGCCTCGGTGGCATGCGTCCAGTCCTCGCGCCTGAACAAGCGCTCGATCAGCCGCTTGACGTTGGCCGTCTTGCGCAGCCGCAGCAGGTAGCGCAGGCCGCGCTGTTCGCACACGTCGATGATGTCCTCGTTGCCGTAGCCGCAGTCCCCGCGCACCAGCGCCGGGGCCTTGTCGCCGAGTTCGTCGAGCAGCCGTGCCATCGCGGCCTTGGCGTGGCCCGAGCTGTGCTGTTTACCCGAGCTGAGCACGGCGTCGAGCACCAGGCGCAGGTTGCCCACCCAGAAGGTGTGCAGCACGTGGCTGGGCCGGCCCGGCTTGTGCGGGTTGTAGCCCATCTCTGCGCCTTCCTGGCGGCCGTACAGCGGCTTGACGGTGGCGTCCATGTCCAGCACCCACGGCCGGTCCAGGGCCTCGCGCACGCTGGTCATCAGCGCGTTGCGCATCCACGGCTCGCTGGCCTCGGGCAGCATCGCCGCCAGCGCACGGCGCACCGAGTCTTCACTGACCATGCCGCGCAGGCCCAAGGCCTTGGCCGCCACCGCGTCGCCGCGAACGCCGGCGATGTGTGCGTAGCGCTTGCTGCCGGCCAGGATGCCCAGCATCAGCGTGCCCAGCACGTCGCGCGGTCGCGATGCGTTGGGGCTGCTGTAGTGCAGCGGGCAGGCCTGCACCCAGCGATCGAAGACGCCGGCGGTGGCCAGGAAATCGGCGAAGAACACGATTTGTCCGTGGGGTGTGGCTTGGGCTGTCTCGTCCCAGCGCACGTGCACACGCCCACCCATGGTGTCGACCACCATCGCGTCCTCGCTGGCCTGCGCCAGCACGGTCTTTTTCGGTTCGTTGGCTTCACCCATCGGGTGAGTGTGCCAAACAGTCTCAAACCCGCGCCAGCGTTGACGAAATCGGCC
>PNKL01000185.1 GCA_013822425.1 Gemmatimonas sp. | reverse complement strand
CTGCCCGCAAACGGGACGCCCTGCACGCGCACGGGGCGGTGCACCCGCGCCCGCAGGACGTGACCGATCCGCTGTTTCACGAGAGCGTGTTCTTCGATGCGCACGACCTCGTGCAAGTGAAATACGAAATGCTGCGCCGCGTGCGGATCGACGAGCAGATGGTGTCGGAGACCGCCGCGGCCTTTGGGTTCTCCCGCCCCTCGTTCTACACGGCGCGCGCGGCGTTCCAGCGGGACGGGTTGCCGGGACTCCTGCCGCGAAAACGTGGGCCGCGACACGCCCACAAGTTGACCGACGATATCCTCGCGGTGCTGGCGAAGGCACGGACCGCCGAGGGCACCATCCCGTCCCCGACCACGCTGGCCCGCCTGCTGCACGACCAGTTCGGGAGGACAGCGCACCCCCGCAGTATCACGCGCAGTCTCGTGCGCTACGCGGAGCGCCAGGAAAAAAAACGGCGGTAGTGTCGCCGGTGACGACCCCGCGATTCTCGTGCCCAAGCGTCGAGCCAAGTGCCGGGCGAAGCGACGGGCCGTGTGTCGATGCGCGCCAGCCCGCGGCAGACTGCGCGGCGCACTACGAAGCCCTGCGCGCCCAGATCATGGGAGTAGCGACGCCCGCGCTGGTCCACGGCGTGAGCCTCGGCCTGCTCCTCCAGCAGGGCGTGCCGGCCTGGGTCCAGGCGCTGCGCACCGTGATGCACCAGTCGCCGCCACCGAGCCGGCCGATGGCGGGATGCCCCGACACGGCGCCTCGCGCCGAGGTGATCCCCGCCACGCAGTACGGGGACGTGGTCACGCTGCTCGCCGGATTGGTCCTTTCGGCACGCCCACCGCGCCACGAACCCGCCCGCTGCCCTGGAGGATCCGTCTGATGCTGAGCGAGTCGCACCAAAAAGTCACGTCCGCGCACCTCGCGCGCGATGCGTACCTCTATGTCCGGCAATCCACGCTCCGGCAGGTTCTTGAAAACACGGAGAGCACCACCCGACAGTACGCGCTGAGCGAGCGGGCGGTGGCCCTCGGCTGGCCGGTGGAGCGCGTGCATGTCATCGATACCGATTTGGGTCGGTCGGGAGCCACCGCGGATCGCGAAGGATTCCAGCGTCTCGTCACCGAAGTGGGCCTCGGACGCGCCGGGATTGTCTTGGGGCTGGAAGTCTCGCGGCTCGCCCGCAATTCGACGGACTGGCATCGCCTCCTCGAGCTCTGCGCACTCTCCGACACGCTCATTCTGGATGAGGATGGCCTCTACGATCCGGCGCACTTCAATGATCGCCTGCTCTTGGGGCTCAAGGGCACGATGAGTGAAGCGGAGCTCCATGTGCTGCGCGCGCGATTGCGGGGCGGCATCCTGAGCAAGGCCAAACGCGGCGAGCTCCGGGGGCCTCTGCCGATCGGCTTCGTGTACGGCGCCGATGCGGCCGTCATGCTCGATCCCGATGCCCAGGTGCAGCAGGCCATTCGGCTCTTCTTCGCCACGTACCGCCGGACCGGCTCGATGCTCGCCACGGTGAAGGAA
>PNKL01000184.1 GCA_013822425.1 Gemmatimonas sp. | reverse complement strand
TTGATGGGTCACCGGTGCCACCGTGCGAGCTCTTGCCATCCAAGACATTATCACGCATGATGTTCTCGTGAATGAGAAGAAGATCCTACCTGGCTTCGTCGGGAGACAGCGCGAGCTGGCTGCTCTCGCCGGCGAGCTCGAGGTCGTGCGCGCGACAGGACGCGGCCGCTTCATTCTGATTCGCGGCCGCCGGCGTGTCGGGAAGTCCTGGCTGGTCGAGGAGTTCCTCGCTCGCCATGGCCTGACCAACGTGTTCTTCACCGCGAGTCGCAACGCCACAGGCCAGGATCTCCCAAGGTTCGCGGAGGAGCTCACGCAGAGCTCGCTGCCGGACGACGCGCGGGCGGTGGGTGTGCATTTCGCCCATTGGGAGGCCGCGCTCGCGACCGCCGCGATCGGCGCAACCCGGGAGCGGCCATCGATCATCGTGATCGACGAGTTCCACTACCTGGGCGAGAAGAGCGACGACGAGGCGCGGGCCATCGAGTCAATGTTCTCGGCCGCCTGGGAGCGGCGCCTGTCGCGCCTCCCGGTGATCCTCGTCCTGGTTGGCTCGGACCTCGCCATGATGGAGCGCCTGACCGAGTATGGCCGGCCGCTCTACGATCGCCCAAGCCGCCAGATCGTCGTCGATCCGCTGACTCCGAGGGACATCGCGGAGATCGCCGGTCTCCAACCCGAGGACGCCTTCGACGCCTACGCGGTCATCGGTGGGCTGCCGGCGTTCGCTGATGACTGGAGACGGGCGGGAGGATTCCGGGGGTTCCTGCTCTCGGCGCTGAGTCACGCGGACACGCAGTTCGTCAACTCGGGCGTCCGCATCCTGGACGCCGAGTTCCCGACCGAGATCCAGCCGCGCATCGTGCTCTCGGCGATCGGTCACGGCGAGCGCACATCGAAGGGGATCTCATCGGCATCCGGGATTCCGGCGAGCAACCTTGACCGCTCGCTCAAGCTGCTCGCCGAGGCGAAGCGCGTGGTGCGGGTCGAGGAGCCGCTCTCGGCGCAGCGGCTCAAGGCCCCGCGCTACAGCGTCGCTGATCCGTACCTGCGGTTCTGGCTGCGCTTCGTGGAGTCTGCCCTCCCCGAGATCGAGCGGCTCCGCACCGAGCGAGTGGTCGACCGCATCGTTGCCGCCTGGCCCGACTTCCGCGGCCACGCCGTCGAGCCGATCGTCCGGTCGGCCGTCGAGGGTCTGCTCCCCGATGAGCGCCTGCTCGGAGCGGAATACGTCGGCTCCTACTGGACGCGGACGAACGACCCGGAAGTCGATCTCGTTGGGGCTGACAAGCGGCTGGCGCCGGCGAAGGTCGCGTTCGCGGGGTCCATCAAGTGGCGCGAGACGGCCCCCTTCGACGCATCCGACCTTGAGCGTCTCATCGCCACGAGTGCACGGGTTCCCGGCGTGGGCCCCGCCACGCCGCTCGTTGTCGTGTCGCGCAGCGGGGTCGACCGGTCCGCGCGGAAGCTCCACCTCGGGTTCGGCCCGGCTGACCTCCTCGCGGCCTACCCGACGGGTTGACCGGGCGCGGCTC
>PNKL01000183.1 GCA_013822425.1 Gemmatimonas sp. | reverse complement strand
TGGGTTCCGGAAACTCTGGCGCGCGAGTTCCGGAAAGTTTGGCCACCTGAAATGGCACCGCGGCGGTCGGATCGTCAAGGCCGAGATGCCGGGTGCGCATGGAAGGTCCGTCCAGCGTGAGCAGGCGTCCGCGCTCGAGGACGCGATCGACAATGGCGTGGGCCAGGTCGTCATCATGCAGTACGTGTCCCCAGGCCGTGAGCGGTTTGTTCGTGGTAAAGAGCATGGCCTTTTTCCGGCGATGACGGTCGTTGACGACGTGAAAGAGCATGTTGGCCGCATCCGTGCCGTAGGTCAAATAGCCGACTTCGTCGACCACCAGCACGTCCGGCTGCGTGTACGCGCTGAGTGCGTCCGCGAGACGACCGGCGCGAAACGCTGCGGAGAGATCGTCGATGAGTTCCGCGGCCGTCACGAAGCGGGCGGTGAACCCGTTTTGGATCGCGCGATACGCCACCGCGATGGCCAAATGCGTTTTCCCCCGTCCGGGTTTCCCGAGCAGGATCAGCGCCCGGCCTTCGGTCACGAAATCGGGCGATAACGCCGAGCCCAGCAGGGCGAGCCGCAGGGTCGACTGGAAGGTGAAATTGAAATCGTCGATCGTTTTGAGATACGGGAAGCCGGCTCGGTGCGCGACGCGGCCGAGGCGCGTCTGCTGGCGCTGTGCAATTTCTTCCGTCACGAGCAGCGTGAGCAGGTGCGCATACGTCCATTCTTCCTGTTCGGCGCGCGCCAGCAGGTCCCGCCACACACGACGCGCGTTGGCGAGGTGGAGGCGCTTGAACAGCGGATCGAGGTCGATGGCGTCGCGCAGGACCGCCGAGGGAGAGGGCGCACTCATGTGAACAGGTCCGGGACCAGGGGTGGGGTCGCGTGTGGCGTGTACGTGAGATAGTGCGCGATGTACTCCGCGCCAAAGACGCGCGCCGCGAGGCCGTGGGCAAAGGCCTCCCGCGTCGCCGCGGCGCCGTGCGTCTGCAGCAGCGCGTGCAGCCGCTCGACATCGCGCACCCAGATGCCTGGGCGGCGATGCGTCAGCTCGGTCAAGTATTCGTGCACGACCGGGCCCAAGTCGAGGAGATGCTGGCGCTCGAGATAGCGCTTGCCGCGCTTCCCCGAGACCGCCGCCACGTGTTGCGTGCGGTGCGCGGGGAGAGTCGAGATCGCATGCGGCGTCACGAGGCGGGGATGGGTGACGTCGAACCGTCCCGCGACAATGCGTACGGTCTCGCGGTAGAGGTAGAGCGTGCCCGCGAACCCCAAGGCATCGGAGGGCATCGAGTAGCGATGCGTGGTGTGCGTGACATACGCGGTGACGCCGACGACGACTGGAATGCGGAGGGCCAGCGCGTCCGACGCCACCTTGAGCGGGCGCAGCCGCGCCCGCTCCTCCACGAGGCGCACGGCCGGGATGACGCCCGTCGCGCGCGAGGGGCGTGTCGTGTTCACCTCGACCAGCCACGCGGCGAGTTGCGTGCGCAAATCCTCCTCGTCGAGGAAGCGGCGCTGTTTGAAGAAACTTCCCTTGACCCAGCCTACCAAATTCTCGAT
>PNKL01000182.1 GCA_013822425.1 Gemmatimonas sp. | reverse complement strand
ATCGGCAGCTTTTTGTACGGCACCATCCGCGACGCGGCAAGATAGAACTCTCCCTTCTCACCCTCTGGTGTGAAGAACGACACGTCCACCGGCGGATAGATAACCGTCGCCTCCCGGCCATAGCACCGCGTGATCCGCTCGCCAATGTACTCCGAGATCCCCGCGTACGCGTGCGGCAGCTGCGCCGCCCTGTAATCGCCGCGCCGCACCCACTCCAGCATCGCTCTCGCGGCCATGCCAGTGACGCCACGATGCAGCCCCGACTCCTCCAGGTACTGCTTGCGCAAGTCCCACGCGTACCGAATAGGTGAACAGCAGTGCACCAGATGCGTCGCCCCGGGCGGTATCTTCACTCGGTGCGACACCGCATGGGTATTCGAAATCACAAGGTCGTATCCGCGCAGGTCATGCCCGCGTACCGCCATCGGCATCAGCGGAAGCAGTTGCCGGTAGCGCCGTCTAACCGTCGGCACGTGCTGCATCCATGTCGTCTGCACCCGGCGTCCCGTCAGCGCTAACGCTTCGCGGTCAGGCGGCGCCATCACGTCCACCAGCGCAAACAGGTCGGCCTCAGGGTAGACCGCCAGCATCTCCTTGAGCACCAGTTCCGACCCGCCGAGCGTGGTCAGCCACTCGTGCACGATGGCCATGCGGGGTGTTCCGCTTCGCGCGGCGCGCTCCATATTCATGGCTGCAAGTTTACGCTCCCGCAGGTGCTCCCGCACGGAGGTCGCTCGTGATCAGGCTGCATCGTTGGCTCACTGCTTTCGCCATCCTTCTCGCCCCCACCGTGGTGCACGCCCAGGCGTTCAGCGCGTCCTTCGGCGGTTGGATGACCACCGGAGCCAAGGAGGGGAACGATCCTGCCTCTGGTTTCCGCCTCAGCGGCTCCTATGACCGGCCGTTTCAAGCGAACGCGCGCTGGCGGCTCGAGGGAGCGTTCGTGCAGACCGGTTTCACGCGCGACTTCCCGGCGAAGCCCAACCGGCACGTGACGGAGAACTCACTTGAACTCGCAGCGCACTGGATGTCTGCCGCGGTCGGCGCTGCGCGCGTTCGTGCCTTTCTTGGCCCCGCCTTCACCGTGGGCATCGGCTGCGGCACCGATGGGTCGAACGACGAGAATGGCCGTATCGCCTGCGACGGTGACGGAGGCGACGGCAACGTGCGTGTCGGTGCTGTGGTTGGAGTCCACGCCGAATGGGGACGCACCCGGCAGTTCACGGTGGACCTGCAAGGCCAGACAAACACCGTCGCGGCATTGCGGGGGCAGGGCCCAGCCATCGTCATCAGCGCGGGCATCAGGCTACCGCGGTAGTCGTACTCACAAACAGCGCCCCTGAATGGTCATCGCCGCCTCCCTCACGTGCGGAAAGCGGCGATGACCACTGTGACTACCCGCGAGCTTCGACCGAACACGCGGAAGACTGCGTCATGCCCGGCGGGTGCGTGCCTACGAGCCTCATTGGGAATAGTAGCCAGCGATAAGGGCACGCGCGGCAACCAGCGACCCCGGAGCGCTGGTGCCGGCAGGCATGGCGTTAACCGCTGCATTGAACGCGTTAACGGCCGT
>PNKL01000181.1 GCA_013822425.1 Gemmatimonas sp. | reverse complement strand
GTTGTTCTGCGGCGCGTGCGTAGTCAACGCGCATGGAGGTCAACCCGGCACGATACGAGGCGATGCGCACCGGGAGGTTGAACACGAGCGCCCCGACGACGCCAAAGGCCAGCATGGCCATGATGCCACGCCGCAGGTGTTGCGAGGCAACCCGCTCGCGGATGATCAGCGGGAGCCGTGCCGTCCAAAGGGCCAGCACGGGCAGCAGCGGCACCACGAACCGCGGGCCGAGGTAGAACCCGTCGTGCCAGTACAGCAGGTACGAGAGAATCACCAGCGCACCTGACGCGAGTAGGTACCGGTCGAGCGCACCAAGCCTCCGCGCGCACCAGAGCGAAACCACCGGCAAGACGAGCGATGGAAACGGCGTCTCGAACAGGTAGCTCTGCAAACGCCACTGGTAGAGCGAGGCCAGCGCGAGTCCGCGCAGCGGCGTATGCGGCTCCCCCCACGGCGCGGCATGAAAACCCAGGCCGTGCGACGTGCCCCAGAGCACCTCATAACCGAACTTCAACGGATGGCCGGTCGTCTGCGCGTTCACATACATCATCGCCATGAACGGCACCGCCACGCCGAGTCCGGCGATCACGTTCTCAATCCACCGCCCTGGCGAACATCCCGCGCGCACGACCAGCCAGATCGCCGCCGGTAGCGCAAAGGCAAATGCATCGAGCGGGCGGATGGTGGCAGCTGCCCCCAGACCGAAGCCGAGCCCGAGTGCAGGGAGCACGGAAATGCCATGACGTGCGCCGTGTTCAGGGGCCGCGACGGCAGCCGACGCGGGACCGACCCGCACCAGTGCCACGAGTGACACCACGGCCACCAGAATCCAGAGGAGCGCGGTGACGTGGTTCATGTGGGATCCGAACATGAAGACGCCAAACGGCGTCAGCGCAAAAAGCAGTGTGGCTCCCAGCACCCACCGGGCACTGGCCGCTGGTTCCGCGGCACACGCGAGTCGCGCGAAGAGCAGGACGCTGAGGGCCCCGCACACCGGGCCAACCAGCCACGGGACGCCGGCCAACAGGCCGATCCAGAGCATGAAGGGGCCGCCCGACGGGAACTGGGCGTAGACGCGCGCTCCCACATCCACGAGGTGGAGAAACGAGAAGAACTCACCGTGAGCGGGCGCCGGAATCCAGAGCCGCCCTTCGGCAAATCGCTGCGCCTGCCAGATCTGCGCTACTTCGTCAATGAGCAGCGGCCGTCGCGAGAAGATCGTGGTGGCGACAAGCGCGTACAACAATAATACGCATAGTGCTACTAAATAGATGCGCCTCGCGAGACTTTCGGGGTGAGCGGGAGCGGCCGACACGGGTCCGCGTGTCAGGACGTTGAGCGGCCAGTGCTGGCGACGCGACAGCATCCAGGCCAGCGTGCCGATGCCCAGCGTGAGGAGCGATCCGGTGCCCCAGTCCCGCACCTGCACGCCCAGGCTGGGGATTTCGAGCCCGCCAGGAAGCCACGCGGCCAGCGGCAGGAACCCCAGCAGGACGAGCACCATGGCCGCCGCGCGCGCCGGCCACACGCGAGACCCATTCGCCGCAGCGGAAGGCGGAGCGGTGGCGTGCATCAGCGGAATCTCACACCAACCCCGCCGCCGCCGCGCGCGGC
>PNKL01000180.1 GCA_013822425.1 Gemmatimonas sp. | reverse complement strand
AGGCCGGCGTTGTAGCCGGTGACGGCCTTCTGCGAATTCTCAAGGCCGAAGACGGTGTTCTCGTACTGCCGCTTGTTGGCTTCGCTCTCGGCGACGAGCGCCTTGTAGAAGGCGATCTGCGTCTTGAAGCCGGCAAGCTGAAGCGGATACTGCAGGTCGCGCAGGTATTCCATCTGCGCCATGGTCAGCAGGCGCCCCGTGCTCCCCGGATTGCCGACGACGAACGTGAGCTCGCCTTCCACCGCGCCCCTGGCGTTCCAGCGCAGGTAGTGCGGCGCCTTGAACGACTGGTTGTTCTCGTACACGCGCAGCAGGGTGAGGTCGAGGTCGTAGCGCGGATAGGTGAAGTTGTCGGGGTCGCCGCCGAAGAACGACATGGCTTCCTCGGGCGCCATCACGAGGCGGACATCACCGTATCTCTTGTAGCGGTAGAGCGAGTACTTGCCGCCCTGGTAGAACGTCACCACCTGGCAGATCAGGCCGGCCGAAGACTGGCAGGCGGTCTGGATGTCGTTGATCGCCTTGTCGCGCTGCTCTACCTGTTCGGGCGTCTTCCTGGAGGTCACGGCCGCGCGGATCTTGGCGGTCACGTCCTCGGTGCCGATGAGCTGATCGGCGTACATGTTGGGACACTTCTTCTCGTCTTCGAGCTTGGCCGAGACGAAGCCGGCTTCCTGGTAACTCGTGTCCTTGGGCGACACGGCGGTGATGCATGACCGGGCACAGTGATGGTTGGTCATCACGAGGCCGTTGTCGGAGACGAACGACGCGGAGCAGCCCGGGATGCGCACGGCGGAGAGCCGCACATGCTCGAGCCATTCAGCCGAGGGCTCGAAGCCGTAGCGTCCCTTCCAGTACGCGAGCGGCGGCGCGTCGAAGGTCCACATGGTACCGAATTCCTTGATCCAGCCGCCGGGGCCGGTCTGCACCTGCGCGGCTGATGCCGTAGGGGCCTTGGCGGGCTTGGCCTGCGCGCCAACGAGCGCCGGAATCAGGAGCACCGCGACCATGGCCGCGAGGAAGCGGGTGCTGCGGAGTATGCTCTTCATATAGGAGGAGGGAAGAGGATGGGTGCGGGGGTGATGGACGATCTCGTATGGTACCCGCAATTCAAGAGGGTTCCTATCGCGGGTCGCCCTGACATAGTGTAAGGCATTTCCTGCCTTTGAAAAGCCCCGGCAATTGATTGTCGCTAGAGGTGCGTCGTTTCCCGTTCTGGAGTACCCCATGACATTCATCAAGAACGCCGCCCTCGCCGCCGCCTTGGTCGCGCTCAGCTCGACCAAGGCGCAGGCGCAGGAGATGCACAAGGAACGCGGCACCATGGCCAAGTTCGACTCGACCAAGTACATGTCGGTGTTGTTCGAGATGAACCAACTGCGCCTGAACCACAGCAAGCGGGCGTGGACGTGGATCGCCGACATCTACGCGTCCGCAAGTAGGGGCGTGCCGCGCTCAGGACACGGCGAGCTGATTTGCCTCAGTTGCCAGCGCGTCGGCGAGCGCGAGTAGAGTGGCGAGCTTGCCGCTGCCGGTCTCCTGCTCTTCCAGCTGTGTCATGCCGGCCATGACCGTCGACTCGACGTCGGGCGACATCATCTGCGCTGCCATGGGG
>PNKL01000179.1 GCA_013822425.1 Gemmatimonas sp. | reverse complement strand
GACCGTCGATGGCGAAGTCGCTCCTTTCGGCCAGTTGACGAGAAGGCTCGGGCTCTCTGCACGAAGTTGTCATGGTTCCGACTCGCGCGGGGCGCGTGACGGTGCCACTCTTCTCGTGCCTTGATTGATTAGGAGTGTGTCGATGACTCGACGAGGGTGCCGCAGTATCCCTGCGCTCCGGCTGCTGGTTGCAGCGATCGGCGTGGCGTTGTCAGCGACCGACGCCGGGAGCCAGGCGTCCCCGTTGATCTCGGACCAGCAGCTTCGCGCCGTCGATTCGCTTGTGGCGAAGGAGTTTGCAAAGGACAGCATCGGAAGTATCACAGTCGGGATAGTCGCCGGCTCTCAGCTCGCCTGGACGCGAAGCTACGGATTCGCAGACATGAAGGCTCGCCGTCTGGCGAATCGAAACACCGTGTACCGGATCGCCTCAATCACGAAGTCGTTCACCGCCGTGATGTTGATGCAGCTCGTTCAGGCCGGAGAAGTCCGGTTGTCGGATCCCGTCGAGCGGTTCCTCCCAGAGGTTCGCAAGATTCGTGCTGCGCCTCCCGGCGCCCAACCCTTCACGTTCCTCCAGCTCGCCACGATGACCTCCGGCCTCGCGCGCGAGCCCGACGAGGAAGGGCGCTTCTGGAAGGGTCCGTTCGCCGACTGGGAGAAACAGTTGCTCGCCGCGCTCCCGCGGACCAGCTACCAGTCGGTTCCAGGCACGGAATACGCCTACTCTAACATCGGATATGCGATCCTCGGGAGCGCGCTGGCTCGCGCCGCGGGGGAGCCATACGTGGACTGGCAACGTTCCAAGCTCCTCGAACCCCTCGGCATGCATCGAACGCGATTCGAGATCGACTCGACCATCGCGGGTGATCTCGCGGTCGGATACGACATCAACGATGATGGCACGGTCGACGACCTGACTGCGACGAAGGAGATCAGGGAGGGTCGGGGATATAAGATCCCCAATGGAGCGATTTTCACTACGGTCGATGACCTGGCTCGTTTTGTCTCATTCGAACTCGGACGCGGACCTGCCGCAGTGCTTTCGCGCGCCGCCCTCGATGATGCGTTCGACGGACTCGTGGCGACCAATCCCGGCCTCGACAGAGGGTACGGCCTCGGATTCATGGCGATGCGCCGAGACGACCCCGACCCATTTGTCTACATGGGTCACTCCGGCAACTTCGTGGGATACAATGCGTCGATGTGGTTCCATCGCCAGATGCAACTCGGTGTCGTGCTCTTCCGGAATGTGACTGGCGGGCGTCAGGATCCCGATCGCCTCGCCGTAGATATCCTCGAATCGCTGGTGAAGGCGCGGCAGGGTGCGATTCGAGCAGATATCAACGACCGGTTCAAGACACAGAAAGCTGCGCCCGGGAGCGAGGTCGCGCTGCGACGGATCATTGAGCAACTGCGCACGGGCACGCCGGACTATGACCTGATGGGTCCCGCCCTCGCCCGGCGTGTTCGACGGGAACTTGCAGCGGAGCAGGCAGCCATCGCAGCGTTGGGGGCGCTGACGTCCATCACCTTCAAGAGAGTTGGCGCCGCTGGGCCGAACTTCTACGAGGCGCGTTTCGAGAAGGGTGCGCAGGAATGGCGGATCTGGCTGAATCCCGAAGGCAACGTCGACTTCTTCACCCATCGGACAATCGCGACGCCTAGGTAGCAGTATAGACACTTTCCGCGGTCTAAGGCGCC
>PNKL01000178.1 GCA_013822425.1 Gemmatimonas sp. | reverse complement strand
GCCGCTAGGGCGAGGCCCGCCGTCATTGTAGCGAGTTGGAGGAACGTGAACGGCAGCGAACCGCGGGGTGGGTTGCGAATGCGTTGCACTTCCGGCAGGAAGCGCTCGACGGGATCTGAAAGCCGAATTTTCCCGGCTTCCACAAGCTGCATGAGCATCACCGCTGTAAACGGCTTCGTGATCGACCCAATCCTGTAGACCGTGTTGCGATTCGCCAGGCGGCGAGCCTTCATGTCTGCGTAGCCGTAACTCCGTGTCCAGACCAGCTGCGAGCCGGCGACCAGTCCCACGGTGATGCTGCCAATGCTGTCCTTGGCGAACTCGGTCGCAACCAGGGAGTCGACGACCTGAAGTTGCCTGTCCGAGATCGTTGGTGAGGACTGGGCACTGGCGCCACGCAGCGGGAGTGATGATGCTGCGACACAGAGTAGGATGTTTGCGATAGCACGCGACGCGCGGTCAAGCATTGGTGTGCTCCCATTCGATCGAGTCGCCGCAAGATTACGACGGCGGATTAAGCGGCCGTGTCGGGTTGATGACGATTCGGTGAGCAGTGTGCCGGCGGAGGCCTGACCGATAGACGGTGGTCGCACGACGATCGCGCGGTCTAACGATGATTATGTGAGTGGTTACTTCGCGATGGTAGAGGTTATGCCGCGTAACGTTGCCATATAGCAATGGGATCAGGCAAATATTCACCGCCGCAAGTCTCGCCGCCAGCTCGCCTTGAGTCGCACACCGTCTACCAGGGGAGATGACGTTATCTGGGTGGAGACGGTCGGCATAGCGTGAGTGGGGAGCCGAGCGTCGCCAAGAGGGTACTCGGGCACGTCGGATCTGGCGGTCGCTTCCGAAGCAGGCGCCGGGGCCGGCCCGGCTGACTTGCGGGTTTCGTTCTCCAGGGTCACGGCGCCGATGGGGCCCAGCGCCTCGAGTCCGTCCAGCGGACTCCTGACGCCGCGCCCGCCCTTGTTCAACACATGCGTGTAGATCATGGTCGTTGACACGTCACGGTGTCCGAGCAGTTCCTGTACGGTGCGGATGTCGTAGCCCGCCTCAAGCAGGTGCGTCGCAAACGAGTGCCGGAATGTGTGGCACGTCACCCGCTTCGCGAGCTGCGCCACTCGCGCGGCGTTGGTCACCGCCTTCTGGATCACCGATTCATGCAGATGGTGCCGGACCAGTCGGCCGCTCGCCTCGTCGCGGTAGAATCGCGTGGCCGGGAACAGCCACTGCCATCGCCAATGAAAGACGGCAGACGGCATCTTCCGCGCGAGTGCATCGGGAAGCGCCACGCTGCCGCGCCCGGCCGTCCGGTCGCGACGATGCATGACCTGCACGCGCCGCATCTGTTCGGCCAGCAGCGGAACCAGGCTGGCCGGCAGCATGGTCAGTCGGTCGCGGCCGCCCTTGCCGCGCCGCACCACCAGTTCTCCTCGCTCCAGGTCCACGTCCTTGATGCGAAGCGAACAGGCCTCCGCCAGCCGCAGCCCGCTGCCGTACAACACCATGGCCACCAGCCGCGGCGTGCCCTGCATCGCCGCCAGCACGTGACGCACTTCCTCCCGACTCATCACGGTGGGTCGCCGGCCAGGGCGCTTGGCCCGCACCATGCCCTCCAGCCATCCAACCGACAGCTCCAGCACCTCGCGATAGAGAAAGAGCAGTGCCGCCAGCGCCTGGTTCTGCGTGGACGCGGCCACCTGCCGGCTCGTGGCCAGGTGCGAGAGAAAGGCCGTCATGTGCGCCTCGCCCAACTCGCGCGGATGCCGTCCG
>PNKL01000177.1 GCA_013822425.1 Gemmatimonas sp. | reverse complement strand
ACGGTCGTGAACCCCGCCGACGTCGAGATGCTCGAGGACCTCATTACGGTCGCCACCGCCGACGCGCAGAAGAAGGCGTCGGAGGCGGCGCAGCGCGAGATGCGCGCGCTGATGGGCGGCCTCAACCTGCCGTTCCAGCTTCCGTTCTGACGTGTCGGCCATAGACGATCTCGTCGCCGAGCTGGCGCGCCTTCCCACGATCGGGCGCAAGTCCGCGCTGCGCCTCACCTATCACCTGCTGAAGCAGCCGGCCGAACAGTCGCGTCGGCTCGCCGAGGCGCTGGTGATGCTCGCCGAAAAGGTCCATCCCTGTCCGCGGTGCTTCAACCTGACGGAGCAGGAGGTGTGCGCCATCTGCGCCGACCCGCGCCGCGACGCCACGCTCATCTGCGTCGTCGAAGAGGCGTCGGACATCGGCGCCATCGAGCGGTCGGGCGAGTACCGGGGGATGTACCACGTGCTGGGCGGGCGACTGGCGCCCATAGACGGCATCGGCCCTGATGACCTGACCATTGCCCCCCTCGTCGAACGCGTCAGGGCCGGCGGGGTACGCGAGGTCATCCTGGCGACCAACGCCAAGCTCGAGGGCGAGGCGACGGCACTGTACCTCCAGCAGCAGCTTGCGGCGAGCGGGGTGTCGCTGAGCCGGATTGCCCGCGGCCTGCCGGTGGGAGGGGATTTGGAATACGCGGATGGCGTGACGATCGCGCAGTCGATTACGGCGCGACGGCAGCTGTAACGGAACGAGGAGGAGGTAGAGGCGTAGCGAGGAGGGACGAGGGACGGAACGAGGGACGTGAGGGGGCCTGAAAGGCCCCCCTTCTCGTTCCACCCCTCGTCCCCCGTCCCTTCGCCTCTACCTCCTCCTCGTTCCGTACTCTCCCCCCTGTCCCCTTAGTCGCCCGTTTGCCATCTTTACCCCAACTCAAGCCTTCCTCCATGCCCGTTGGTGCTGCCAGTTGGTCCTTCACGGAAGAGGATTTCGGGGCGATCACGCACACGCTCCAGAAGTTCCTCTTCGACAGCAACGCCCGGTGCGCGCTCCTCGTGGATCGCACCGGGCAGTTGGTCGCGACTGTGGGGGAGCAGCCCAACTTCGACCCGACGGCGTTTGCCACGCTGACGGCGGCCGATTTCAGCGCCAACGACCAATTGGCGCGACTCATCGGCGAGACGGACTTCAACTCGCTGTTCCATCAGGGCGAGAAGGAGTCCATGTACCTGGCGGACGTCGCCCGCCGGGTCATCCTGGTCACGCTTTTCGACAATCGCACGACACTCGGCCTCGTGCGGCTCAAGATGAAGGAAACCGTGGGTGAACTGACGAAGCTCTTCGAGGCGGTCTTCTCGCGCGGCCATGACGGCCAGCCGCAACAACCCCACCTTCTCGCCGGCGCCGATGACGAGATCGACCAGCTGTTCAGCTAGGAGAGAACGGCCATGTCGATGATCAACTACGCCTCGCGCGAGATCAACTGCAAGATCGTCTATTACGGCCCCGGCCTCGGCGGCAAGACGACCAATCTCGAGCACGTCTACGGCAAGGTGAAGCCCGATACCCGCGGCAAGCTGATTTCGCTCGCCACGGAAACCGAGCGGACCCTCTTCTTCGACTTCCTGCCGGTGGACCTCGGCACGATCCGCGGATTCAAGACGCGCTTCCACCTGTACACGGTGCCCGGCCAGGTCTACTACAACGCCTCGCGCAAGCTGATCCTCAAGGGCGTGGACGGCATCGTTTTCGTGGCCGACTCGCAGATCGAGCGCATGGAGGCGAACCAGGAGGCCATGCAGAACCTGTACGACAACATGGCCGAGTACGGGTACGACCTCACGAAGATGCCGTTCGTCATCCAGTACAACAAACGCGACCTTCCCAACGC
>PNKL01000176.1 GCA_013822425.1 Gemmatimonas sp. | reverse complement strand
ATGGTGGCGGAGCGGCTAGCGAGCCGAGCGCTGCCAGGCAGTTCCCCCTTCCTTATACGGAGTGAAAGACAGATGCTACGTCGCGGTTTGTTCCTCTTGCTGCCGCTCTTCCTGGCGGGGTGCGGGTACAACACCATCCAGGGCTACGACGAAGCGGCCGCCAAGGCCAAGCAGGACATTGAGGTGCAGCTGCAGCGTCGCGCCGACCTGGTGCCGAACCTGGTGAACACGGTCAAGGGCTTCGCGCAGCAGGAGCAGGACGTCTTCGTGAAGGTCACCGAGGCGCGCGCGGGGCTGACGGGCGCCATCAAGGGCGGCAACATGGGCGAGATGGCCAACGCCAACCAGGCGCTGACCGGCGCGCTGAGCCGCCTCATGGTGACCGTGGAGGCGTACCCGCAGTTGAAGTCCGACCAGAACTTCCTGCAGCTGCAGGACGAGCTGACCGGTACGGAGAACCGCATCGCCGTGGCGCGCAAGGACTACAACGAGTCAGTGGGGACGTACAATGCGTACATCCGCAAATTCCCGCAGGTGCTGACGGCGAAGGTGACGGGCGCGAAGGCGCGCGACTACTTCGAGGTCACGAATGCGGCGGCGAAGGACGCGCCGACGGTGGACTTCGGCAAGAAACCGTAGCGCGGCGGGCGTGACTGGATCGAAGGCCACTCCGTCCCGGGGGTGGCCTTCTTTCGCGCTACGGGTATTCGGGGTGTATTCGGTATGTGTATTGCCGCCCGGTGGCGGGCCGGATTAAGTTCCTCGGATGCCGCGCCGCTGGACTGTCCTCGTCGTGCCCCACGGCACGTCCTCCACGAAGAGCTACGAAGTCGGCGTGCGCGGCCTGCGCATCCTGCTTGGCGCGGCCGCGGGGCTCGTGCTTTTGGTGCTTGCTGCGGGGGCGGTGCTGTTCACGCCCTGGGCGACGCCTTCGGCACGCCTGGCGGCACGGGAGAATGAGCGACTCAGGCAGGACCTTGCCGCGGTCGACGGACGGTTGCAGGCGCTCGTGGACACCATTGCGGGCATCGAGCAGCAGGACCAGCGCATTCGCACACTGGCGGGCATCGATCCCGACTCGACCGGTGAAGTGGCGGAGAAGGAAATCGCGACGGCCGATGTCCCGGCGGCAGCCGGGAAGGTTCCCGTGATTCCGGGGACCCGGAGCGAGAAGCCGCAGCGCTTCGCGAGCAAGCCGTTCATGGGCCGCCTTGGCTTCGGCGGCGCACGTCCCGACCTCGAGGGGATGATCCAGCGGGCGACCGAACTGTCGGCGAGCTTCCGCGCCGTGAGCGACACGCTGGAGCGCAACGTGGAGCGGATGGCGAATTTGCCGTCCATCATGCCGACCGCGGGCTGGCTCACCAGTCAATTCTCGAAGAGCCGGTTCCACCCCATCCTGCACACCACGCGCGCGCACGAGGGCGTGGACGTGGTGGCGCCGATGGGATCGCCAATCGTCGCGCCGGCGGCCGGACGCGTGACCAAGGCGGGACGCGAGCGCGGATACGGGCTGATGGTGAGGATCGATCACGGCAACGGGCTCGTGTCGGTCTACGCGCACGCGAAGCGCCTCGTCGTTTCGACGGGACAGCGGGTGGTGCGCGGACAGATGATCGCGACCGTGGGCAACTCCGGGTTGAGCACCGGGCCGCACCTTCACTATGAACTGTGGCGGAACGGCAAGCCCGTAGACCCATTGACCTTCGTCATGCCGGCGGGAAAGATCACCGATTAAGAGAAACAACAGAGAGACAACAGAGAGACAACAGACAAACAACAGAGGGGCGCCGGGATGGTCCGGTGCCCCTTGGTCGTTGCTGCCGTACTCTGTCGTACTCTGCCGTTCTCTGCTTTACTCCGCCGTAGTCTCCGACGCCAACGGCTTCGGGAAAAGCGGTGAGCCTCTGGTTACGGTCCAACCAGCGACGTCGATGGGTTTGTCGAGTTGCACGGCCAA
>PNKL01000175.1 GCA_013822425.1 Gemmatimonas sp. | reverse complement strand
CTCCGGTTCAGCGGCGGGCCGCGCAGCGGACCGTCCGCTGCAACCGGTTGTTAGACAGCCGTCGTCAGCTGTCACGACACCGCCTCCTCCAGCGGTTCCTCGGCGTCCCACTCCTCCGGCCCCTCGTCGTAGGCTTCCGCTACGACGCCGGCGCGGAAGAGATCCGGTTCGCGCGTGATGGCCTTGCCCGTCGCGCTCTCGATGCGCTGGAGCAGCTCTTCGGCGCGCGCCGCATAGAACTCCCAGAAGCGGTCGGCGCGCAGCTCCGCGGGCGAGATGCAGTGGGAGCGCAGGATCTCGTCCATGCGCTCAGTGCCGACCCCGGCCGCCTTCTCGATCGCGGGCAGGTACTTCGAGGGTGCACGCCCACCGATCTGACGGTTCGTCCGGGCTGCGAGCGCCGTCTTGTTGATGACGCTGTTGTAGGTGCCGGGATTGATGTTGGCCGCCTTGCACCACTTCTCAGGGAAGATGTGATGGATGTCCACCTTGTCGTCGAAGAAGGTTTGGGCCTCGATCGCCTCGCCGGTGCGGAAGTCGCGCCCGCCGTCGCGCATGAGGAGCGCGTAGAGCCCCTTGTAAGCGGAGCTGTTGCGGGTGCGCAGCGTGAGCAGCCGGTTGGCTTGGAAACTCGACTCCTGAATCGTGATCGGTTCCGCCGCCGCCTCGCGTACCATCGCCACGACCTCCGGCAGGTCGCGGGCGAAGCGGCTCTCGATGGCGCCGCCGTAGAGCTCGCCCAGAACCCCGCACCAGTACCAGCGCGCGATCTTCTGCCTCGCCCCCTCGGTCTCGCCGTCCTTGCCGAGATCCACGAACACCGCGGCGAGGGGCACGAGCTGGGTGCGATAGGGCAGGTCCCGCGCCTTGAAAATCTTCTGCCCGTAGAGGAATCGCGCCGCGCGTACGAAGCCGGCCTCGACACGCTCGGCCCACGTCCGCCAGTCGGCAACCTCGAGCTTCAGGATGTCCTTGCGCTTGCAGCTGATGCCGGGCGCCTTGTCGGCGCTGGTGCCCGCTGCCTGCGCCTCGCGCCGGCGCGCCTGCGTGACGAGGAGCGATATGGCCTGGAGGAAATCGTCGCTCTGGAGGTTGCGCAGAACGGGATGCTGGCCCTTCAGGTGCTGCTCACGGACGTTCCAGTCGTCGCGGAGCTGGAAGTCCTCGGCGGCGAAGGAGGCCGTCAGTAGCTCGAAGACATTGAGCGCGACGCCTCCCGTGTTCACGCGTTCGAAGACGAGGCACACGGCTTCCTTGGGGGTCTCCTTCTTCAGTTCGATGACTGGCATCTGGTACTGCTCGAAGCGTTTGATGACCTCGCGCTCGAACTCGTTGAACAGCCGCATCTTGTCGCGGTCGAAGTTCCAGTGTTCGCTGTAGGCCTGACGCCAATCGGCGCTGTCGAAGATCCGGTTCACGGGGAAGAGATCCGCGGCGTGCTCCCGCTCCGGCGTCGTCACGTCCAGGGTGATCTCGCCGCCGAACGCCTTGACCTGGCGGTCCTCCGGAACGCTCAGAAGCGCGTCCTCGCGGTCGTCTTCGTTGGTGACCGCCTTCTTCATGTCGAGGTAGTACCAGCGCCGAATGGGTTTGCCCTTGGCGTCCTTGGTCTCGACCGCGACCTCGGCCATGAGGGCCTGGTAGAGGGACGTGAGTCGCTGCTGACCATCGAGGATCAGCGTCTCCGGTGCCATGTGGCGCAGCCTTACATGCGTCCCGGCGAGTGGCCGCGGCTTGAAGCGCACGTGCTCGCCACCCGTTTCGAGCAGCATCACGGCGCCGATCGGGAACGAGACCGAAACGCTGGCGAGGAGGCTGCGGATACGGTCGTCGTCCCAGACCCAGCCGCGCTGGAAGTCCGGAAGCTGGAGTTTGCCGCCGTCTGCTCGCGCCAGCAAGTCGTGCAGAGGGGTCTTGGTGCTGTCGAAACTGGCTCCGATCATGCTCAGTTCACCTCGGACTCTCCGATGCTGGCCGCGTCGCGATCACCACGGCTGTC
>PNKL01000174.1 GCA_013822425.1 Gemmatimonas sp. | reverse complement strand
GGGGCTTCGCCATCAGGCCGCGCATGCCGGCCAGCTGGCGGATCTGGTCGCGCGAGCCGCGTGACCCGGAGTCGAACATCATGAACACCGGGTTGAAGCCTTCCTGCGACTCCCGCATGCGTTTCACCATCGCGTCGGCGATGTCGTTGTTCGCGTGCGTCCAGGTGTCGATCACCTTGTTGTAGCGCTCGCCGTTCGTGATGTTGCCGGTGGCGTACGCCTTCTGGAAGCGCTCGACGCGCGCCCCCGCCTCCTCGAGCAGCGTCTCCTTCTCGCCCGGGATCTCCAGGTCGGAGATGCCGATGGACACGCCGCCGCGGGTGGCGTTGCGGAAGCCGAAGTCCTTGAGCCGGTCGAGGAACGCCACGGTCGCGGCAAGGCCGGACGCGCGGTACGAGTCGAACACGAGCTCCGACAGCGCCTTCTTCTTCATGTCGCGGTTCTGGAACGGCAGCTCCGGCGGCACGATCTCGCTGAACATCACGCGGCCGGCCGTCGTCACCTGCCACGCTTTCTCGCCGTCGGCCCCCCTCACGAGGTACCGCAGCGGGGAGTGCGTGGTGAGCCGGCCAAGCGCCAGCGCCATCTCCACTTCCTCGGAGAGCGCGTACGCCGGCAGCTTGTTGACGCGCTTGGGGTCCTTGAGGATCGCCTCGAAGTCCGTCGGCGCCTTGGTCGCGAAGTAGCAGCCGAGCACGATGTCCTGGCTGGGCTCCGCCACCGGGCGACCGTCCGCCGGCTTCAGGATGTTGTTCGACGACAGCATGAGGACGCGGCACTCGAGCTGCGCCTCGAACGAGAGCGGCACGTGCACCGCCATCTGGTCGCCGTCGAAGTCGGCGTTGAACGCCGCGCAGACGAGCGGGTGGATGCGGATGGCCTTGCCCTCCACAAGCACCGGCTCGAACGCCTGGATGCCCAGGCGGTGCAGCGTCGGCGCGCGGTTCAGCAGCACCGGATGGTCGCGGATGATCTCCTCGAGGATCTCGTACACCTCGGGGCTCTCGCGCTCCACGATCTTCTTGGCGCGCTTCACCGTCTCGGCAATGCCCTTGTCCACCAGCTTGTGGATGATGAACGGCTTGAACAGCTCCAGCGCCATCGCCTTCGGCAGGCCGCACTGGTGCAGCCTGAGCTCCGGGCCGACGACGATGACCGAGCGGCCCGAGTAGTCCACGCGCTTGCCGAGCAGGTTCTGGCGGAACCGGCCCTGCTTGCCCTTGAGCATGTCGGAGAGCGACTTGAGCGGGCGCTTGCCGCGGCCGCGGATCGCCTTCGACCGGCGCCCGTTGTCGAACAGCGCGTCCACCGCTTCCTGCAGCATGCGCTTCTCGTTGCGCAGGATGACCTCCGGCGCGCGGTGCACGATCAGCTTCTGCAGGCGGTTGTTGCGGTTGATGACGCGGCGGTACAGGTCGTTGAGGTCGGACGTCGCGAAGCGCCCGCCGTCGAGCGGCACGAGCGGCCGCAGGTCGGGCGGGATCACCGGCACGACGTCCATGATCATCCACTCGGGCTTGTTGCGGACGTCCGAGTGGTCGCCCGAGTTGCGGAAGGCGTCCACGATCTTCAGGCGCTTGAGCTGCTGCTTCTTCTTGTGCTGCGACGTCTCCACCTGCACCGACGCGCGCAGCTCCTCGGCCGTCTTGTCGACGTCGAGGCGGCGCAGCAGCTCGCGCACCGCCGGCGCGCCGATGTCGGCCAGGAACGCCGTGTCGTTCTCCGCCTTCGCCTTCATGCGGAGCTCGAGGTACTGCTCCTCGTCGAGCAGGTCGTTGACGCGGACTTCCTGCTCGCCGGCGTCGATGACGACGTAGTTCGAGTAGTAGATCACCTTCTCGAGGTCACGGAGCGTGAGGTCGAGCAGGTTGCCCATCGGGCTCGGCAGCGTCTTGAAGAACCAGATGTGCGCCACCGGCACGGCGAGCTCGATGTGCCCCATGCGGTCGCGGCGCACCTTGCTCAGCGTGACTTCCACGCCGCAGCGGTCGCAGATCACGCCGCGATAGCGGATGCGCTTGTACTTGCCGCAGTGGCACTCCCAGTCCTTGACCGGG
>PNKL01000173.1 GCA_013822425.1 Gemmatimonas sp. | reverse complement strand
TGCAGCCGAATGAAATAGAGCGCGCGCAGCGCGCCCACAACAGATCGGCTGACGGCTGCAACCATTTGGCGCCGTTACACCGGTGTTGGCACGCGATACTCCGCCTCTGCGGGCACTCCGCGTCCATGCTCCGGCGACCTGAGCGCGCGCCGCATCGCCGCGGCCTCCGCATCTCGGCGCTCCATCTCGGCGAGCAATTGGTGGCGGCGTCGACGGCGTTGCCACCACGACTCGCTCGTGAGCATCGGATCCCGCCCGGCCCGAAACTCGCGGCGGGCCCAAGCGACGCCAAACACGAATCCGGCTCCCGGCAACACCGCGATCACGAGGTAGCCCCACCAGTCCAGAAACCGCTCCATCAGATGGTCCTCCCCAGATCGAGGTTCCACTGCGCGCGCAATGACCAATGACCGTGGTTCAGCTGCGCCGCATTCCAACAGAGCCGTCGTGGGCGTAGCCCAGAGCGGCCATCAGTCAGAGTATGCGGCGTCTGCTGCAACCACTTGTTCTATGAGAGTGATCGTCAAGGGCACACTGCGTGACCGCTGATTGTTCGGTGGGGGTCCCCGTGACAATCAGCCCCACATCATGAATGGGAGACGACACGTTTCGGTGCGACCGGAGTCGCATGGCAGTCCTCTTCTCCATCGTTCTCCTCGCTGAAGCTTCAGGGCCGAACTGGACAGCGATAAGCGCTCGCGGTCGCGGGATGCGAACCATGGTTCTATCTGAGACTCGGCCTCGAGGGCCGGCCTGACGCTTTTTCGGGTTCTGCGGGAGGGCCTACGGTTAGGCGAGGACCTCGGCGGACTGATGGCCGGGGGAACAAGCGTTATGAGACTGCCTCCCGCACCCGTGCCCCGGAATCCTGAAGCCGCTGGCGGGGCGAACGCCCCACACCGTGGCCGTCGGGATCGCGGGCGCTAGCGCGCTCGCTGCGTCAGCCGGGCTGGATCATAGTGTTCTCCGCTCTTCCAGATGTGAAGCGTGAGTGCGGCGAGTTTGCGGGTCAGCGTCACGCGCGCCAACTCCTCGCGCATACCGCGCGCGAGCATCCCCTGATACAGCGCCTGGAGCGCCCCCGGCCGCGCCGTCGCTGCGGTGGCCGCGCCCTTCAGCACCTCCTTCACCAGGCGGTTGTGATTGCGATTGAGCCCCCGGGTCATCGGCGCCCGCCGGCGTCGCTGCGGCTGTCCCTCGTGCAGCACGTACTCCGCACTCGTCCGCGTCACCACGGCCAGTCCGGCATAGGCCCACAAGTGCCGCTTCGTCCGGAACCGCCACGGCGTTTGCCGCGTCGCCAACAGCAACGCCACGCGCACCGGCCCGAGGAACGGAATCGTCCGCAGCACCGTCCACGCCGGGTCGCGCCTCGCTTCCGCGAGCCGCGCGGTCTTGGCGTTCGGACGGAGCGTGAGCAACACCTCGAGTTCCGCGTAGAGCGCCTCGGCCCGGAACCGCACGCCGGGCTCCGGCAACTGCGCCAGCCACATCGGGCGCTCGGCCGCACGATACACGCTTCGCCCCGGCGTCTTGATCCCGCGCGCGCGGAACAACGCCTTCAACCGGAGCATCACCCGCGTGGCATCCTCAACGAGCGTCTGATATGTCCGCGCGAACTCCTTGAGCGCCGCCCGCTGCGGATTCCCGTGATAGACCGCGCGCAGGCCGCCGCGGCGCAGCAACTCGGCCAGCTCATCGGCATCGTGCTGATCGTCCTTGTTTCCCCGCGTCACCTTGCCCCGGCGATCACAGACGACCACCCGATCCACCACCGGCACCAGCAGGTCATGGAGCCACTGCGCCTGCGTGCCCTCCTCCAGGGCCACCTGGACGGCGCCCCGCATCCCGCGGAGGTACTCCAGGATCGCCGGCGCGTCCGTCGGGAGAATGGTCCGCGCGATCACGCGTCCCGTGTCCTCGCGCACCGACACCACGGTGGTTGCCTGATGCACATCGAGCCCGACATACTTGGCTGTCCGCTTCATGAGGGCCGCTCCGTGTTGTGCGCCATGGGTGGTCGACACCTCCATGGTAGCAACAAGGGGCGTGCTCTCAATATCC
>PNKL01000172.1 GCA_013822425.1 Gemmatimonas sp. | reverse complement strand
CCAAGGCGCGCCGGGAATTCGTCGCCGGCCAGCCGAGGGCCGCGGCCAACTCCTTGCTCATGGCCAGCCTCGGCGTACGCCAGCAGGTGGGACGGTGCCGCGATGAGGTCGTCGGGTCGGAGCTGCTCAACGCCGAAAGCAATCTCGAGAAGCTCGCGAACGCCCTGCGCGCGGGCACCATCAAGGACGTCAAGACGCTCGACGCGGAGCTCACGAAGATTGATCTCTTCCTCGCGCATCATCACCTGCTGCTCGTGAAAGAGGTGATCAAGCGGCCACGCGCCGACAACATCCCGACGGCGGCCCGCGACCTCGACCGCCTGGCGTATCACTTCGAGCGGTCCTTCACGCTGAGCGGCAAGAAGCCCAATGAGGAGCAGGCCGCGGCCATTGCCGACGCGCTGAAGCTCGCCAAGGAGATCGAGACGACGAACGCGATGCCGGGCACGGCGAGTGCCACGCTCGCCTTGATCGAAAAGCAGGTGGTCGGCACCACGACGACGGCCACGAAGTAGGCCGTGCACGCCCCTGCTTCGCGCGTGAATCAGTGGCATCCGTCCGTAGATGTCTGCGCCGCTTCGGCGGTGAGCGCGCGACTGCCGAGTGCCACGCCGACGCGGCGCTTGGCGCGCGCCAGATAGGGCATCACGAGCACCGACGCGGCAGCGAGCGCAATGCCGACCGGGCTCTCGCCGGGCGCCTCGCGGTTCCACAGCGCGAGCCCGGCGTCCACCGTAACGTAGAGCGCGAGCGTCATGAAGAGGGCGCCGATGATGCGATGCGACGTGCGCTCCACATGCGCGCGGCGCGCGTGATCGGCGTCGGCGTGCAGTCGCCAGAGCGCCACCTCGGCGCGTGCGTCGGCGGTAAGGAGTGTGGCACACATGACGAGAAAGCTACCGGCGGCGCGCGAGCCCGAACAACGGTCCCGCGCGCTTCTCAGATCCGGGGCTCACGGCCAGATGAACCGACGCACTCGGTACCCCAGAGCGCGCAGCGGGTAGTTGCGGTTGACGTCGCGCATGATGCGGTCCCAAGCGCCCCGTCCTTCGGGTCCAAGCCGCGTTCGTTGCACGTCGTGGGTGCGCAGCACGAGGCCGACGTTTCCAAGCACTTCGCTCGCGGTGGCACTGCCGCGCACGGAGCGGTCGAGGTCGTCGGCGATATCGTGTCGGCCGAGCGCGCGAAGCGCAGCCTCGACTTCGTACAACTCCGGCCACCAGGCGCGCCGCTCGTCGTCGGTCGTCATCAGCAGGTGCGTCCCGAGAGGAACCAGCAGCTCGCATGCGGCGAGCTCTTCATGAAACCCAGCAGCAACGCGCCGACCTTCTGGCGGGCACCGGTGTTCGGGTGCGTGTTGTCGGACGCGAAGTCCGATTGCACCCAGGTGAGCCCGTCGGACCGCGGCGTGGTGCCGTTGGCCCAGAGATATGGACCCCACGACAGCCACGGCGCAGCCACGCCCGGGCGCAGGTCGCCGGCGAGCGCACCGGGCGCCGCGTAACCGGCGTAGATGCGACTCGAGAGAAAGACGATCTGCAGGTTCGGATACCGTACCTTCAGCGTGCGCACGAGCGGACCGAGTCCGGCGGTGATCGTGTAGGCGTCGGCGTTCGTGGCGGGGAGCGGCGTGGTGGGACCGGGCGTTGCCTGCTTCAGCCAGACTGCCTGCACCTGCGCCGCGGTCACCCCGTCCACAATCACCAAGCGAGTGCGGTCCACGGCGGGATCGGCAAGCGCCTGTCCAACGAAAGAGACCGACTGGCAAGTGTTGGATCCGCCGCCGCAGAACTCCTGCGTCACGTTGGACATCCCGACGGAGAGGAGGACGATCTTGCCGTTCGCGTCCGATTGGCCGGCGGAGTTGAGCGGGCGGATGTTGCGCGCGAAGATCGTGCCGAGCGCCGCGTGGGCATTCGGCATCGTGTTGGCGCCATTCGGATACAGCCCGCCTTGAAAGCCGCGGTACGGGTCGGTGGAAAGGTCGGTGAGTGGGACCTTCGTGGTGTCGGGCTTTGAGGTGGTACCGGGGCTGGACGGCCCGTCCGACGACGAGCAGGCGTTGATCGCCAGGATCAGCACGTTGACGGTGACCGCGAGAATGT
>PNKL01000171.1 GCA_013822425.1 Gemmatimonas sp. | reverse complement strand
GAGGTCGAAGATGGAGCGGTAGCACACGACGAAGCCCTGCTTGATCGCCTCGTAACCGATCGCTTGCGCCAAGTGAGTTTTGCCGACGCCGGGCGGTCCGATGAACAGGACATCGGTTTTCGCTCGGATAAAGTGAGCGGCCGCCAGTTCGTAGATCTGCTTGCGGGAGATCGAGGGATTGAAGCGCCAATCAAATTCGTCGAGCGGCTTGAGCCGGCTGAAGTCGGCGACCTTCACGCGGCGCTGGATCTGGCGCTGCTGGCGCACGTTGATCTCGTCTTGCAACACGAGGGTCAAAAACTCTTCGGGCGCGAGTCGATTGGCCGCGGCTTCTTGCAGCCGCACGGACAAGGTCTCGCGCAGTCCGGAGAGCCGGAGTTGATGCAGGAGCTGATGGAGTTGGTTCATGGTTCGATCTGGTAATGCCGCAGGTCGCGGATGAGTGGGTGGGTTTGCAAAAAGTCGATCTGCACGACCTGTTCGTCGGCCTGGGTGAGTTCACGCACCTCACGCAGCCGCCAGCGTCCGAGATGGACGGCGCGACCACACGCGCGCTCCAACTCCGCCACCGGGTGTTCGCGGGCGAGCGCCAGCAATCCCTGCATGGTCCGCAGCCCGATCGGGCCGCGTTGTTGGAACATGCCCTCGGCCCACGCGCCGGTGTGCGGCCCGATCAACCGGCATCGCTCCAGCAGATAATCCGCGCCGCGCTCTACGACGGAACGTTTGCGACTGTGCAGATGCGCCTCCGCCGTCGCGAAGCGTCCCGGCTCGGCCCGCGCGTGCACCGCGATCGGTTCCATCCGCAGGTTGAACAGTCGCACCAATCGCGTCTCCGCGCGCACCCACACTTCGCGACCGAGATACTCCGGAGGGGCCGAGTAATACGCCTGGCGGAACGCGACGTGACCGTCGCGATGCACCGTGCGCTTCGCCTCTTCGAAGCACGGGAACAGACTCGCCGGCAGCGGCCGCAACGCCCCGCGCTCGGTCTGCTCAAAGTAGCGGCCAACCTGCTGGCGGATCGTGCCGTGGATGCGCGTGTCGGCGACCGTGCGCTCCCACTCGGTGAGGAAGGCGTTCTGCGCGGCGAGGCTGTCGAACTGGCGTCCTTTGAGCGCGTTCGATTGCGCGTATTTGACGCCGGCCTCGACTTTGCCCTTGTGCTCCGGCTTCGCCGGCCGCGTCGGCACCAGCGCCGTGCCGTAATGCGCGCAAAACTCCCGCAGCTTCGGATTGAGTTCCGGATCGAACCAGTCGGCCTCGATCACCGCGGCCTTCAAGTTGTCCGGCACAATCGTCGCCGGCACCCCGCCGAAGGCCCGGAAGGCGTTCTCGAGACAGCGGATCACCGTCTCGATGTCCTGTTTCCAGACGACTTCGCTGTAACCCTTGCGCGAGTGCGAGAGCACCGCGCGGAACAAATGCGGCCGCCGGCGCCGGCCGTTTTCGAGGACCCACGCGCCCTGGCCAAAATCAAACTGCATCTCCGCGCCCGGCTCGCATTCCATTCGCCGGTGCGGCAACTCCACCGTCAGCCGCAGCCGCGAGACGAACAGCTTTACCGCGCTGTAGCCGCCGGCGAAGCCACGCTCGCGCAGATCCTGATGGATGCGCTTTGCCGTCAGACCCGCTTCTACTGCGGTGACGATTTGCGCCTCATACGGCGCACACCGACTCGCCGGCCCCGGCCGCGAGCCGACGCCGGGGTTGGTGGTGGCATTTGCCGATCCCGCCGCGGAGCCGGCGCCGGGGTTCGTGGCGGCATTTGGCGTAGGCTCAGAGCCGGCGCCGGTTCGTGGCTGCATTTGATTCCGCCGCCTCGACTGGCGGCGGCCCCACGCCCGACGAGCCGAGGGCGGGGTTCGTGGCTGCATTTGCCGCCAGATGCCGCGTCACCGTCGCACGGTCCACGTTCAGCTCTCGGGCGATCCGACGCTTCGACCAGCCGCGCTCGGCCAGCACTGTTATCGACTGTTGGAGGTTCACTTTGATGCGGTTCATTACCCTCCGGCGAAGCACGGCTTCGTCTTCGGCGTAAACTACCCGCTCAAAAGTGGCTGCATTTGACCCCGGCGCCCCTGGCTGCATTCGCCCCGGCCGTGA
>PNKL01000170.1 GCA_013822425.1 Gemmatimonas sp. | reverse complement strand
GACCTAACGGCCGTTGCTGACGAACGCAGGTATCTTCGGTAGCGGCCGCTCCGCGGCCGCGTTCAATTAGATCGTTCGCAGCAGAACGCCAGTCGTTATGCCGTCCCGGGCTTGCACTAGCGTATATACAGACGTATATTACTGAGTGCGATTCTCATGGGATGCCCGCAAGAGCGAGGTGAACCTGGCCCAGCGCGGGTTCGACTTTGCCTTCGCCTCGCTCGTCTTCGACGGGCCGACGCTGGAGCGCGTTGATGACCGGGCAGACTACGGAAAGTTGCGAATCATCGCGATCGGGCTGGCCGACGGGTTCCATCTGACCGTTGTCTTCACTGACCGCCCCGGCCCCCGCGACACGATCCGCCGGATCATTTCAGCGCGCCGAAGCAACCGGCGAGAACGGAGAGCCTATGACGAAGCCCACCACGAAGAAGCCTAGCCGCGGCCGTGCGAACCTTGCGCTGTTCCGCCGGGTCAGTGACGCGGAGATCGCGCGGACGTCGCCGCCGGAACTGGCTGAGTTGCCGGTGGATTTCTGGGACGACGCGGCGTTGGTCGTGCCGAGTCCAAAGAAGGCGATCTCGCTGCGCGTGGACGAAGACGTGCTGGCGTGGTTTCGGAAGAGCGGCCCGCGCTACCAGACGCGCATGAACGCGGTGCTGCGCAGCTACGTCGCGGCCATGCGGCACGGGCGCCGTAAGGTCCGTGCGCGGTCGGCATAACCCACGTTGCTGCCGAACGCAGAGGTCTTCGGTAGCGGCCGCTGCGCGGCCGCAAATGAAGCCTCCCCGCCCCAAGGGGCGGGGTATCTACCAGCCTAGAATAGTGCCAGTTGACGGTCCAATCTTACCGCCACTACCACCGCGGCGCCGCAAGCGGCGGGGAATGGACCCAAGACACCGATTCAACAGGTCGTTATGGCCACGTGGGCGGCATTGCGGCAAACGGGCATTTTCGACATCCTTGTTCTTATGGTTGAACGGTCGCAGACTCTCGAATCCCTCACCGCCGAAGAGCGTATCGCGCTTATCGGCCGTCTCTGGGACAGTCTTGATCCGGCGGCTGCCGCGCCGCTCACTCCTTCCCTCGCCGCCGATCTCGATTGCCGCGAAACGGAAGCCGACGCCGATCCTGACGCTGGCATTCCTTGGGGCGCCCTCCGCGACGAGCTTCGGGCCCGGATTCGCTAAGTGGCCGCCCTCCGCATCCGGGCGCAAGCTCGCGCCGAGATAGCGGAGGCGTTCGATTGGTATCTCGCCCGATCCCCAGACGCCTCGGCGGACTTCCTTGTCGAGCTCGACGTCGCCATGAATAGGATCGTGGAGGCGCCCGAACACTTCCCCGTCGTGCGCGGCCGACTGCGTCGCGTATTGTTGCGTCGCTTTCCGTACGCGGTCTACTACAAGCCATATGCGACCAATATCAGCGTTGTCGGCGTCATCCACGGTCATCGCCATCCCGCCACTTGGCTTCAGCGCGCCGGACCATACTGATCAGTCCATAAGTTAGACTACACTTTTCGGGTCGCCGGTGGTACCTTGTCGGGCATGACGATCGACGGCCGCCGTCTCGCGCACGACACGCTCGAAACGATCCGCCTCATGGCGGTGCGCCGCGTGCGCGAGGGCGAGGCCCCCAGCGCGGTGATCAAGAGCTACGGCTTCTGCCGGACCACGATCTATCGGTGGTTGCGGCAGGCGCGCCGCGGCGGCGAGCCGGCGCTGCGCTCGCGCAAGGCACCGGGGCGCCCCTCGCGTTTGAGCGGGCGACAGCAAGCCGCGGTGGCGCGGTGGATCACGGGCAAGGATCCCCGGCAGTACGGCTTCGACTTCGGGCTGTGGACCCGGCAGATCGTGGCAGCGCTGATCGCCCAGCGCTTCGGCGTCCGCGTAAGCCGCACGGCCGTCGGTCGCCTGTTGGCGGCGTTGGAGATCACGCCGCAGAAGCCGTTGCGCCGGGCGTATGAACGGGATCCGGTGGCGATCGAGCGGTGGATGCGCGAGGAGTACCCGGCGATCCGCCGGCGCGCTCGGCGACGGGGGGCAGAGATCTTCTTCCTTGATGAGGTGGGCGTGCGGTCCGACTCGGCCCTGGGTCGGACGTGGGGCAAGAAGGGA
>PNKL01000169.1 GCA_013822425.1 Gemmatimonas sp. | reverse complement strand
GTTGAACTCAATCCGCCTGCGGCGGATAGCACGACCACTCCCGCGCGCCCGCAGTTTGTCGCGCGCTTGAGAAAGCCCGGAGCGCACGGCCTGATCCTCTCACCCCATTTCCCGAGAGGATCCCATGACCGCGCTCCGTCATCGCATGACGCAGGACCTCCAGCTTCGTGGCTACGCCGACTGCACCGTTGAGGCGTACGTCCGCGCCGTCGCCGCGCTCGCGCAGTGCTATGATACGTCGCCCGACCAACTCAGTGAAGCGCAGGTCCGCCAGTACCTGGTGCACCTGAGCACCGGGCGGAAGGTCGCGCGCCGCACGCACACCATCGCGCTCTGTGGCCTCAAGTTCTTCTACGAACAGACGCTCGGCCGCGCGTGGACCGTCCTCGACGTCGCCCGCCCCAAGCGCGAGAAGAAACTTCCCGTCGTCCTGAGTCGCGGCGAAGTATGGCGGATTCTCGACGCCGTACGAATCGACGTCTACCGCGTCTGCCTCACCACGATCTATGCCTGCGGTCTCCGCCTGATGGAAGGCGCGCAACTCCAGGGGCCGGATGTCGACGGCGCGCGCACGCTGCTGCACCTCCGCGCCGCGAAAGGCGGCACGGATCGCTACGTCCCGCTGCCGGACGACGCGCTCGCCCTCCTGCGCGACCACTGGCGCACGCACCGGAATCCGCGCTGGCTCTTTCCGGCCCTGCCCGCCGGGGCGCGCGTGCATGCGCCGGCCGCTCCTGCCGCGGCGTCCATCAACCGCTCGAGCCTGCAAAGCGCCTTTCATCGCGGGCTCCTCCAGAGCGGCGTTCACAAGCGAGCGCACGTGCACACGCTGCGCCACAGTTATGCCACGCATCTGCTCGAAGCGGGCGTCGCGCTCCCGCTCATCCAGGAGGCCCTCGGGCACACCAGCCTGCGCACCACCGCCATCTACACGCATCTCACCCGGGAACTCCGCGACGCCGCGCTCGAGCCCATCAATGGCTTGATGCAGCGTCCGTAGGGAACGGACTCGCCGAGCCGCCGTCCGCAACGTCGCGCCATGCTGGAACTGGCGGACATCTTTCGTGCCGCTGGGCCTCACTACCGTGAGGCGCACGCGGGGCAGCTGTTGCCCTCGCACCGGCGCGCCATGGACGATATCGTCGCCTGTCGCACGAGCGTCCTCGGCGGATCGCTCTACGCCTGTGACGACTGCGGCGCGCTCGACTACGCGTATCACTCGTGTCGCAACCGGCACTGCCCCACGTGCCAGGAGGAGCGTGCCCAGGAGTGGCTCGACCGCGTCCGGCAGCGCCTGCTCCCCTGCGATCACTATCTGCTCACCTTCACCCTGCCGCAGCAACTCCGCGCCGTCGCGCGCACGCACCAAGCGGTGGTCTACGCGATGCTCCTGCGCGAAGCGGCCGCGTCCGTGCAGACGCTTGCGGCGGATCCCACCTGGGTCGGTGGCCCCCCCGGCATCCTCGCGGTCCTCCATACGTGGACACGCACCCTCGAGTACCCTCCGCACGCGCACCTCCTGGTGACCGCCGGTGGGCTTGCACGCGACGGCCGCGCGTGGAGGAAGCCCACGCACCCGCGCTTTCTCCTGCCCGGCTATGCGCTCTCGCCGATCTTTCGTGCGAAGATGCGCGACGCGCTCGCCCGTGCGGGGTTGGCACAGGATATCGATCCCCTCGTCTGGTCGCGGGACTGGGTGGTGCATGGGCAACAGATCGGCCGGGGCGCGCAGGCGGGCGCGCACGCGGCTCGCTATCTCGCCCGCTATGTCTATCACGTCGCGCTCACCAATCATCGACTGGAAACGTTCGAGCACGGCCGCGTCACCTTCCGCTACACCCATGGGCGCACGCACGAGACGCGGCACCTGACGCTCCCCGTGGACGCGTTCATCACGCGGTTCCTTCAACACGTCCTGCCGCGAGGCTTTACCAAGATTCGCTACTATGGGCTCCTGAGTCCCACCAACCGCACCGACCTCGAACGAGCCAGACACTTGCTCGACCTCCACGCGGTGGCGGCAACCGCTCCGGCCAGCGACACCGCGGGGGTCGCTGAGCAGACCCTCGTCATGGAGCCCGTGGCACTTCCCGTCGTGCGCTGCTGTCCCGTGTGCCAGCG
>PNKL01000168.1 GCA_013822425.1 Gemmatimonas sp. | reverse complement strand
TTCTCCGTGAGCTCCGTGGTAAAGAAGGCAAGCTCGAAGAAGGCCACTCCCCTACCGAATCGCCTGCACCACCGGCATCCGTGCCGCGCGCCGCGCCGGGAAATACCCCCCGAGCACGCCCATCACCACCGAGAAGATCAGCCCCTGCAGCAGGATGCGCGGTGTCACGAGGAAGCTGAACGCGATCATCGAGAACGAGGACCAGTTCGTCGTGCTGGTCACGATACCGTTGATCGGCAGCGCCACCAGGCAACCGAGTAGCCCACCCACCAGCGCGAGGAATGTCGCTTCCGTGAGGAACGACGCCAGCACGCTGCGGGGCTTGAAGCCGAGCGTCAGCAGTACCGCGATCTCGCTGGTGCGCGACGCCACGGCCGCGTACATCGTGTTCACCGCGCCGAACACCGCGCCGATGGCCATGATGCCGGTGATGAAAACGGCGAGGAAGTTGAGGATGACGCGCAGCACGCCGTTCTGCGAGGCGTAGAAGTCCGATTCGCGGTGCGCGTCCACCTGCAGCCTCGGGTCGGCCTCGAGCACGCGCTTCACGTCGTCAAACAGCGCCGCGCTCGTCAGCCGCAGCACGATGACCTGGTAGAACTCGCCGCGCAGCACCGGCATCAACTGTTCGTTCTCGCCCCAGATCTCCGACTCGAACGCCGAGCCGCCCGAGCTGAAGTGGCCGGCCACCAGCCAGCCCCGCCCGCCAAAGTGGATGGTGTCGCCCACCGCGCCGTTCTTGAGGCGCGGCGCGATGGCGCTGCCGATGATGACCTCGTCGCGCCCTGGCGAGAAGCGACGCCCTTCCACGATCCGAACGTTGCGCCGCACCTCGAACGCCTGGGCCGAGACACCGCGCGTCACCACCAGGCGGTCGCCGCCACCGATGGCGGCGTCGAGGCTCATCGGCACGAACATCTCCGGGCTCGCGAGCGGCCGCCGGTCGGTGCCAGTGGCGATCTGCGGCAGCGCGGCGATGATGGCCGCGCTGTTGCGCCCGATGCCGCTGGCCAGTTCCGAATCGGCGCCCTTGCGCAGCACCAGCACGTTGTCGGGCGAGCCGGTGCGCACCAGCGCCATGTGAAAGCCGTTGGCGAGCGCCAGCATCGCGATGAACACGGCCACCACCAGCGCCACGCCGACCACCGTCATGGCGCTCGACACCGGGCGCCGCAGCAGGCTCCGGATGTTGTAGATGATCGGGATTTTCATTCGACGTGCCTCAGCGCCTGGATGGCCGAGAGCCGGGCGGCCTGCACGGCCGGCACGAGGCCGCTCGTCAGCGCCAGCGCCACCGCGATGCCGAAGCCCATCACCAGCGTGCCCGTGGTGACGTCGAAACCGGGCAGGAATCCCATCGCCGAGAAACCCGATGGTCGGTAGAGTGCCTTCGCCGCCCCGAGCCCCAGCACGGCCCCCCTGAGCGCGATGACGCTCGCCTCAGCCATCACGAGCCCGAACAGCAGGCGGTCGGTGAAGCCGACCGTCTTGAGGATGCCGACCTCGTTGGTGCGCTCGCGCGCCGAGAGCATCATCGAGTTGGCGGCGACGAGCAGGATGGCGAACACCACCGCCATGCCGATGGAGTTCATCAGGAACGAGACGTTGCCCCACATCGTCATGAAGTTGGCGTTGAAGGCGCGCTCGGTCCCCGTCTTGGTGGGGTCGGTGGAGTTCTTGAACATCGAATCCACCGCGGCCGCCACCTGCGACGCGTGGGAGGGGTCCTTGAGCTGGAGGACGTACCACCCGGGGTTCACCCACTCCGGATAGCGCTCGTAGATGACGCTGTAGTGGAACATCAGCGCGTCTTCGCTGAACGCCGGGTCCGCCGCACGGAAGACGCCGCGAATGGTGAACGTCCAGTCGCCCGGAAAGACGGTGCCCTTGAGCGTGACGTTCTGGCCGAGCTGCCAGCCAAACTTCTCCATCAGGTGCTGCCCCACGATGCACGCCGTTCGCTCGCGCAAGAAAGCCGCCTTCTGGTCGGCCGGAATCTCCATGTCGTTCTTGTACATCTCGAGGTACGACTCGGCGTCGGTGGCGAAGGACGCGAAAAAAACTCTGCACGCCAGCGAGCAAGCGCGCGCCGACGTGCAGGCGGCGCGGCGCGCCTGGATTGAGGCGCAGCCGGCGCTGGATATCGCCACGCTCG
>PNKL01000167.1 GCA_013822425.1 Gemmatimonas sp. | reverse complement strand
CGCGCTTCATCGGCCTGAACGTCAACACGTACCGCGCGCGGCTCACCGCGCTCGACAACATCGTGGCGTCCACCCGCACCGCGCTCTATCAGGCGCCGCAGGATCCGGTGCTCAACCAGTACTACCTCTCGGCGATGGCGGCGAGAGAAGCAACACTCAAACAGTATGAAGCAGCGCTGCCCGCGAAGCAGGCCTTGGAGCGCTATTAGCGCTCCAAGAGAAAAAACAGAGAAACAACAGAGAGACAACAGAGAAACAACAGAAGCACCTTTCAAGGATTTGATGAGATGATGGTTTTCCTTCCGTTCATGCGACGAATCGCGCCGGCCGCGCTGGTGGCCAGCGCGTTGGTAGGCGCGGCGATTGGTGTTGCGGGCGCGCAGCAGACCACGCCGGCGCCCGCGCCGCGCGCGACCCGGCACGTGACGGTGCGCGTGGACACGAGCGACCGGACGAAGGTGACGGTGGTGCTCGAGGGGCTCGACAGCCTGCTGCGCACGCTGACGCAGTCGCGGATCCTCGAGGAGCGCATCGGCATGGCGTTGCGCGAGTACGGCGCGTCGCCGGCCAATGCGGATCGCCGGCGGGCCCTCGAGGAGCAACTGCAGCAACTGGCCGAGAAGAACGTGCAACTGATGTCGAAGATCCAGATGGCGTGCACGAACAAGAAGGCGTCGGAATTCGCGCCCGACGGCTACCTGGGCGTCACGTTCAGCATCACGGGTTCCGTGAAGCGGGAGGCGAACGGCCCCGAGATCTACCACTTTGACGAGCTGCCCGAGATCATCTCCGTGGAGGCCGGTTCGCCCGCTGAACGCGCCGGCATCCGCCGGGGCGACCGCATCGTCTCGCTGGGCGGGCACGAGGTGGTGGGACGGGAAGTGATCCTCGCACAGCACCTCGTGCCGGGGCGCAAGCTGCCGGTGCGCATTGCCCGCGACGGGCGCGAACAGAACATGACCGTGCTGGTTCAGAAGCGCCCCGAAGGATTTGGTGACCAGTGCACCGATCTCGACCTCGCGCTGGAACCGGTGCGTATCCTCGGGCAGACGCTGCGGTCCCCGGACGGCAAGACGTTTACCTGGGTGCGTCCACCGGCAGCGCCGAAGACGACCAGGGTGGCGCCCGCTCCCGCCGCCCCGACAGCGCCGGCAGCCCCCAGCGTCTGGTCGTTCGACGCACCGCCGCCCGTGGCGATCTCGGGGTTCTCGAGCATCGTGGCGGGCGCACAGCTTACCACGCTGACCGACGACTTCAAGGAAGTGCTTGGCACCGATGCCGGCGTGCTGGTGCAACGCGTCGTCCCGGAATCGCCGGCTGCCCTCGCCGGGCTGAAGGGGGGCGACGTGATCGTCGAGGCTGCGGACCGCCCGGTGACGAGCGCGCGGCTGCTGCAGCGAATGATCGGCGGCAGTGAGCAGAGCACGCTCAAGTTGAAGGTGGTGCGAAAAGGGAAGGTGAGGATCGTGAATCTGAAGTGGTAGAGTCAGGCAGAGAACGGCAGAGAACGACGGGACTGTCGTTCTCTGCCGTTCTCTGCCCCTATGATCGTGGCGTCGCCAGCAACCACCGCCCCGAGTACACATTCTCTCCCCAGCTCCTCGTTTCGTCGCAGAGCTGCGCGGCATCGACGACGCTGATCCCGGCGCGCGCCGCCCAATTGGCGGGCACGCGCGGTACCTGCTCGACGATGACAAGCTCATGCGTGGCGGCGAATCGCGCCCGCAGGAGGTCGGTGGCGCCCGGTGCGGCGAAATCGTGCAACTCGACGCACAGCGCCGACCGCGCGAGCCACGGCACGCGCACAGGGTCGAGCAGTTCGCGCTCTGCGCCCTCACAATCCGATACGACGAGCGCGCCCTGATCGGCGGGGACCGGCAGCGCCGCCAGCGCGGGGGCGTCTGCGGTGCCGTGCACCTGCACGCGCGATGCCACGCCATTGTGCGCCGCGGACCGTCGCGTGGCCTCCTGCCACGCCGGATCCATCTCGAAGGCATGGACCGTCGCTGCCGGCAGGCGGATGGCCATGCCTGTGGAATAGAAGCCGGCGGCGCTGCCGACGTTCACCGCGATGCTCCACCCCCGCGCGAACTCGCGCTCGAGCCACGCATGCGTCTCGCATTCGAAGGCGCCGAGCAGGACCGGGCCTTCGCAGTCGCCGGG
>PNKL01000166.1 GCA_013822425.1 Gemmatimonas sp. | reverse complement strand
GTCGATGATTAACAAATCCGGGGCAAGGAAGCTGCGCAGGACGCGTTCGGTGGAGTGGTCGGCGCGCGACTGGTGGAATTGCTTGAGGAGGTCGTCGCTGCGGAGAAAGAGCACGCGGTGCCCGGCCCGACACGCGCTGTGGCCGAGCGCGGAGGCGAGCATGGTCTTGCCGACCCCGACGGGGCCGACGAAGATCGCGTCCTCGCGCCGCGTGATGAAGCCCAGGCTCAGGAGCTCGCGCACGCGATCCCGGTCGAAGGTGACCGGCACGTCCCAGTCAAACTCCTCGAAGGTGTGCGGTTCGGTGAAGCCCGCGCGCGCGAGGCGTGAGGCGACACTCACGTGGTCGCGACGTTCGATCTCGTCCTGGAGCGCAAGCTCAAGAAAGTCGAGCGGGGTGAGGCCGGTCTTCTGCGCATACGCGGCGCGGTCGGGCAGCGTGGGCACGAGCCCCGAGAGTTTGAGGCGTGTGAGCACGGTCTTCAGGGAGGGTTTCACGTCGAGCATGATCAGTCCTCGTGGTGGGGGATGGGGATAGTGGTGCTGGGGATCGCCAGGGCGAGTTGGGGGTGGGAGGCGGGGGCGAGCGCGGGGGTGGTGTGGCTGAAGCTCGAGTTGGCGCGCGCGAAGCGGGGCCGGAGGGGAAAGACGCGCACGTCGGCGTCGCCGGCGGCGGCGGCGGGGGCAGGCACGGTCTCCAAGTCGGCGCGCAGCATGTGTTCGAGTCGCCGGACGTTGACGAGATCAAAGGCCAGCGCCCGCTGGCACGAGGCGTTGACGCGCGCCCAGCCGTATTTCTCGCCGAGCCGCAGCAGGGCCTGCGCCTGGCGGAGCTTGGCCCACGGAAAGGTGCCCGCGAGGAGCGCGGCGGCAAACTGCCCGACGGCGCCCCCGTGCCCTTCGGCCTGGCGAATGATCCGCGCCGGATCCCGAAGCGTGTACGCGGTCAAGACGGCGGGATAATCCGTGTGATCGGTGGCCTTGCCGCCGGGCGCCTGCAGCGGGTGCGTCTTGATCAGCGTGCCCTCCAGGTAGATGCGCACGAGCTGCGTGTCGCGGCGGACCCAGACCTGTTTCCCGATGTAGCGGGTCGGCAGCGAGTAGAAGGCCTTGCCGACGCTCAGGTGGTGATCGGGGTGCACCTTGCACAGGGCCCACTGCGGCGGATCGAAGCGCGCGGTCTCAATGGGACGCAAGGCGGCGCGCTCCACGGTCTCGAAGACGGCGAGCGGGTGCTGCTGCGTGGTGCCATGGACGCGCACGCCCGCGACCTCGCGACACCAGCGGATCGCCGCGGCGTGCACGTGCGGGAGATCGTGCCACGTTTCGCCCCGGAAGAAACTCTCGCGGACATACTGGATGCCGCGCTCGACGTGGGGCTTTCCGGTGGGGGCGCGCACAGGGGCCGCATCAATCAGAAAACCCCGATACCGCGCGTACTCCTCGAAGGTGCGCTGAAAGATCGGGTCGTACCGGTCGGCGGTCGTGACGGCCGCCGGAAAGTTGTCGATCACCAGACGGTGCACGACCCCGCCGAAGAAGGCCCACGCGTCTTCGAGGCCCCCAATGACATCGGCGACGCGCTGCGAGTACGTGATGTGCACATACTGGTGGCGACTGCAGGCGAGCACGACGACGAGCGCCCAGGCCAGCCGGGCCTTCCCCGTCTCGGGATCCCGCACGCGGCCCAGGCGACCGAAATCGATTTCCGCCACCTCGCCGGGCGGCACGTCCGCCATGCGCACGGTGACCCGCGGCGTGGCGCCAAAGCCACAGTGCGTTTTGGCGAAGCGATGCAGCGAGCTATACGGCACGTGGACGCCGAGACGGCCCAGCAACTGGTGCACCTTCGTAAGGCGGAGACCACGCCGTTCGGTGGGCGGCGGTTCAAGCCATGCGCGGATCTGGACTGCATGTGGGGCGAGGGCCACGGCGACATCCCCGGGGCTCCGCGCGGTCGCGCGGCGCGCGCTGCTCCAGCGCGGCGGCGAGCGCCTCGCTCGGCTCCTCTCCCCCGGGCTGCCAGCCCAGAGCCGCTGCCGCCCGGGCATACCGCCGGATCGTACTGCGGCTATGGCTGGTCGCGCGCGCGATGCTGGCGCGGGGCTCGCCGCGGTGCAGCCGGCGCAGAACGTTCAGAATTTCCCACATGGCCACCTCTCGAAAGGCCATCACGCACTCCGCTCGGTTGAGGAAGGGCGCAACATGGCCGGAAGGGCCTCGGGAGGTGGATCAAGCTCGTGAGAAACTCACGGCTTTGGCTGGATCATCCTCGTGAGAAACTCTCGATTTCGGTGGATCATGCTCGTGGAAAATGAC
>PNKL01000165.1 GCA_013822425.1 Gemmatimonas sp. | reverse complement strand
CCAGCGTCGCGATGTCCAGCGCGGGCTGCGTCTCAATCCAGGCGCGCCGCGCCGCCTGCACGTCGGCGCGCGCTTGCTCGCTGGCGTGTAGCGTTTTTCTTATAGGTGAGCTGCCAGTGGTCGAGCTGATGCCACAGCGCGGACGGCCGAATCGTCACGCCCTGGTCCGCCAGCCGTTCGCAGAGTTGCGCCAGCGTCAGATCCGCCTCCGCCTTGATCCACGCCCGCAGCTGCGGCTCCCAGCCCGCCACGCGGGACCGCCGATACCCGCCGACCGGCCGGCTCTCGCGTTCGCCGTGCACCCGCTGCCGGCGTTTCACCTCATCCACCCAGCGCACGCTGACTTCAAAGCGCCGCGCCGTCGCCGTCACTCCGTCCCCGCGTTCCAACGCCCGGAGCACCCGATGGCGCAAATCCTGCGAATACGCCGCCATACACTCCCCGTACCATGTGAGTACCGGGAGTATACACGTTACGCACGATTAAATCAAAACTATGGCGGCAACATTAACTAAGTGATATCTTATCCTTGGTTGTCACCCCCTGACCAAGGAGGCAGGATGTTCCTCGGCATTCCGGCGGACGGGTTTGAACGCACCGTCCTCAAGAACCAGAGCCGACGCTGTCCGCGCTGCGGGGCGCCGGTGCGCTTTGCCTATCGGTGCAAGCGACGGCTGATCCTCTTACGCGAGCAGCTGGCGCTGGAAGTCGATACGGACCGGTGTAGCGATCCGGCGTGCCCACTCCGCGCGGGATTCGGACCGCCCGAAGAAGCGCGGCTGGCGCTGCCCAAGTTTATCTACGGGCTGGACGTGCTCACCGAGATCGCGCGGCGTCGCTGGGTGCTGCGCCAGACCGTGCCCGAGATCCACGTGGCGCTGCACGAGGACTACGGGCTGCCCATCTCGGAGCGCAACGTGGATTACGCGATCCAGACGTGGCAGGAACTCGCCACGGCCTCCGTGCTCCGAGACCGGCGGCGCATCGACGCCCTCACGCACCAGGGCGGCATCATCCTCGCCATCGACGGGCTGCAGCCGGAGAAGGGGCACGAGACGTTGTATCTGTTCCGCGATACGATCTCGCGCACCAACCTGCTCACCCAGACGTTGAGCAATAGCAGCTCGGATCACGTGGTCGCGCTCATCGACCAAGTGAAAGCGTTGGGCCTCCCCATCCTCGGCGTCGTGACCGACAAGCAGCACTCGCTGGTCTTGGCCGTCGACAAAGCGCTGCCGGGCATCCCACATCAACTCTGTCAGTTCCATTTCTTTCGCAACCTCGCGCAGCCGGTCGTCGAGGCGGACCGCGCCATGAAGAAGCACATCAAGAAGAAGCTGCGGGGGATTGCCCCGGTGGAACGCAGCCTCGCGAAGAAAGCGGCGACCGGGGCCGCTGCCGGTGCGGGGCAGGCCACGGCGTACTGCCTTGCGCTCCGCGCCACGCTGCAGGATGCCGGGAAGCCGCCCTTGGATCTGGGCGGCCTCAAAATGGTCGAGCGGTTACAACAGATCGACCACTCACTGGCGGAGAGCCCGGAAAAAGGGGGCTGCCGGAGTGACTTCGTCTGCGGCACGTGATCGCCAAAACCCTCCCCCCACAGGAGCTGGTGGACGAAATCCGGCGGGCCAACACGGCCATCCACAGTCTGGCGACGCTCCTCACGCCGGGCACACAGCACGCCACCGAAGTCGCGACCGCGGTGGCAGGCTGGAATGACCAGCTGGATGTGACGCTTGGAGAGACCCCGCGCGAGCGCATGTGGCGCGACCACTTCCGGAAGGTCGTCCGGGCGTTCGGCGCGCGCCTGTTCCCCTGCTACGACCAGCCGTTGCTGCCGCGCACCAACAATGACATGGAGCAGGCGCTCCGCGCCCTCGCGTCCCGCGAGCGACGCATCACCGGCCGCAAGCATGTCGGCCCGAAACTCGTGCGCATTCACGGACTCGTGGGAGCCGCTGAGCTCTTGGTGAACGAGCCAGCCGCCAGTGAACGCATTGCGAACTTGCCGGAAGCGGAACGGCGCGGGTTTCAACCGCGGCGGCGCCGCAACGCCAAGCCGCGCGGTCAGGCGTTGGCGTTTCGTCGCAACCCCGCCGCGTTTCTCGCGGCGGCGGGGAACTTATCACGTGCATGACTTAGTTAATGTTGCAGTCATAGAATCAAAAACGCTCGAAAATCCGCAGCGGTTTCTCGACCAGGTGGCCTCCATCCTGAAGTCGGTGCTCCACCGGCTGCTGGTGGCTGGCATCAAATACGAGCGAGTGCCGCTGACGGCGGACGGCGCCGAATGGGAGATGCTGCGGTTCGAGAGCTCGGAAATGGTCAACTACCTAACCCGGAAATCTCACGAGAAGTGGATTGCGGGGTAAGCAAGCGCCC
>PNKL01000164.1 GCA_013822425.1 Gemmatimonas sp. | reverse complement strand
GCGCGCCGCCAGCGTTCCGCCTCGAGCACGAGGTTTTGCAGGTCGGCCGGACTCACGCCGGGGATCCGGGCGGCCATCGCCAGCGACAACGGGCGGCGATGGCCGAGCTTCTGCCGGGCCTCGGTGGAGAGGGACTTCATGTCGGCATACGGCAGATCGACGGCGAGCGCAAAATCGCCCATGCGGCGCAACCGGTCCGCGGCCTCCCGCTCGCGCGCGAAGTAGCCCGCGTACTTAATCTCGAGTTCAGCCGTGACGACGGCCTCGCCCACCGGCGCGTCGCCCAGCCCAGCGGCATCGAACAGGGCGGCCAGCGGAACGTCCTGCCGCCGGGCGAGCTCACTGATCTTCACCGAGTGCGGAATGGGGGCCGACCCCAGGCGTTCGAGCAGCGGGTGCACCTGCTCGGGGCGCACGCTGGTGGACGCCGCCAGCTGCAACGCGCGGTTCTCGTCGTTGAGCCGCGTCTCGATGGCGCGGAGTTCGTCGTCATCGTACAGGCCGAGGGTGATGCCAATGGGTGCAAGCCGCCCAAGCGCGTTGTCCTGGCGTACCGTCAGTCGGAACTCCGAACGTGACGTGAACAGGCGGTACGGCTCGTCCACGCCGCGGGTCACGATATCGTCGACGAGCACCGCCACGTATGAAGTGTCACGCCCAAGGATGAGCGGGTCGCGGCCGGTCATGGCAAGCGCCGCGTTGAGTCCAGCGACCAGCCCCTGCCCGGCCGCCTCCTCGTATCCGGTGGTGCCGTTGATCTGGCCGGCGAGATACAGCCCCTCAATCTGTCGAACGGCGAGTGTCGGTTCGAGCTGAGTCGGCGGGTAGTAGTCGTATTCGATGGCGTAGCCGGCGCGCGTCATCTGCACCTGCTCCAGTCCGGGTACCGCACGCAACATGGTCAACTGCACGTCGGCGGGAAGCGAGGTGGAGAGGCCGTTGACGTAGAGCTCGTGCGTATCGAGCCCTTCGGGCTCGAGGAAGACCTGGTGCCGCTCCGCGTCGGGGAACCGTACGACCTTGTCCTCGATGCTCGGACAGTAGCGCGGCCCCCGCGAGTCAATGGAGCCGCCGTACATCGCCGACAGCTCAATGGAGTCCGTCACCAGCGCCTTCACCTCGGCGCCCGCGTAGGTGATGTAACACGGCAACTGCGGAAGCGACGCCTGGTCTCCCGTCTTCCGTCTCCTGTCTCCCGTCTCGAACTGCGACCAGCGGTACTTGAAATCGGCCAGCTCGCTGTGCTGCGGCTCGCACTTCGCGTAGTCGACGCTTCGTCCGTCGATGCGCGGCGGCGTGCCGGTCTTGAAACGCCGCACCTCAAGCCCCACGTCGGCCAGCTGTTCGGCAAGGTGCGTGGTGGCCGCCTCACCCGCACGTCCGCCGGCCAGTTGGGTGGTGGTGCCGATGTGAATCTTGCCGCGTCCGAAAGTGCCCGTCGTTACGACGACGGCACGCGCTTCCAGCAGGCGGTTGTCGAGTGTCTTCACGCCGGTGACGCGTCCGTGCTCGATGAGCAGCCGGGCAACAGTCCCCTGGACCAGCGAGATGTTGCGGTGCGTTTCGACGAGGGCACGTACGGCACGGCGGTACAAGCCGCGGTCGGTTTGGGCGCGCGGCGCCCAGACCGCAGGACCCTTGCCGCGATTGAGCATCCGGAACTGGATCATGGCGCGATCGGTGGCGCGTCCCATGACGCCACCAAGGGCGTCCACCTCGCGTACCACCGTTCCCTTGGCCACGCCGCCAATGGCGGGATTGCACGACATCTGCCCGATCGTCTCGAGGGTACTCGTGACGAGCGCCACCCGGCATCCAAGCCGCGCTGCCGCCACGGCTGCCTCGGTCCCGGCATGGCCGCCGCCGATTACGATGACGTCAAACGAGGATTCACTGTGCATGGGATGAAAGGACAGTATAGCATGGTCTGGCACGGAACGAAGTTGCCCTCACGCTGGAAACACGCTATCAAGTATCCGTGCCGCAGGACGCGAGACCGCGTCCAAGGATGTTCCGCTCCACGTCTTGCTTGCTCTCCGGAAATGCCGCTCAAGCTCTCATACGCCGCCCCCACCCTGCTCATTCGCAAGCGCGCCTTCGAGCAATACGCCCTGGCGCGCGCCGACTTCGACACGGCGCTTCACCTGACGGATGAAGAATTCCGGGTGGAGGGAGACCTCGTGGCCGTGGGCCCGGTGTATGATGCGGCCGGGTTGGCACAGATGATCGAAGCCCTCGAAGCACGCGGCCTGACGTACTTCGAGGACTTCTTTGATCTCTCCGGCAACTGGCCCGAATGGCTGCTGGTCTACGCCATGGCCGAGCGCAAGCGGTTCACGGACGGTGCGGCTGGTTGACGCTGGGCTCTTCACCGGGAAGCTGGCCTTTTTCACCACGGAGCTGGGCTCTTTCACCACGGAGCA
>PNKL01000163.1 GCA_013822425.1 Gemmatimonas sp. | reverse complement strand
ACGGTGCCTTCTGCGTCGCCTTCAGCGCGTCATCCACCAACTGCTTGAGTTGCTCGTACCCGAAGCTCGGCATGGGCTGGCCGTTGACGAAGAACTCGGGGGTCGCCTTCACGTTCAGCGTCCGGACGTCCTCGACGTCCTGCGCGATCATCCGCGCAATTTCCGGGGAGGCCATGTCGGCGATCATTCGTTCGCGGTTCAAGCCAAGTCCCTCGAGCTGCTTCCAGGCCGCCGCCGCCTGAGGCGTATGCCCGGGCGACCACTCGGCTTGTGAGGCGAGCAAGGCCTCGAGCGCGGGCCAGAGCATGTCCTGCTTGCGGGCGGCCTCGATCATGGCCACCACATCCTGCGATCCGTCGTGGAACGGCGCCCAGCGGAGCACAAGGCGAATGCGGCCGGGATTCGCCGCCATCATGTCCTTCACATACGGATAGAACGTCGCGCACGTCTCGCAGGCGGGATCGAGGAACTCGACGATGGTGACCGGCGCATCGGCCGGGCCGAGCGTGATCGAATGCGCACGGACGAGCGTTGCCTGGTTGGGCGCGGCCGTCACCCCGGGAGCCACGGACTTCGATGAGCTGAACCACATCGTGGCTCCCGCGAACATCACCACCAGCGCCGCCGCAGCGCCGATAAAGAGGTTCTTCTGCTTCACCTGGAACTCCGGTAGTAGGCGAATGTGAGCAAGGCGGCGATCGCCGCGAAGGCCGCGAACGACAGCAGCGGGATGGTCACGAAACCGAACCACTCGATCACCGTCTCCGAACAGGGCACGCCCTGCTTGCACGGCTCCAGCCGTTCGGGAATGATTCCCGCCACCAGAAGCACGTGAAAGGCCGCCACCAGGGCGCCCAAGCCGGCGAGTGGCAACGCGGCGCGGATCACGCCGAGATCGAACGGGAAGAGTGCGAACGGCAGGAGCAGCGCCAGCGGAAACATGAAGATGCGCTGATACCAGCACAGCGAACACGGCGGCAGGTGCATGACCTCGCCAAAGAAGAGCGCGCCGAGCGTGGACGCGCTGGCGACCAGCCAGGCACAGAAGACCAGCGTCCACGCGTGCGCGTCATTGACCTGGCGGCTCAGGCCGGTGCGACGATTCGCATCAGTCGCTTGCATGCCCGGAAGAATAGCCAGCCGGTCCACCGACTGGTAGCACAACGAAGGCCGCCTCGTGAGGGCGGCCTTCAGAGGTGAGGCGCCGACGCGCCGGCCCTACCGAGCCGCAGGCGCTGCAGGCGCCGCAGGCGCCGCGACCTCCCGCGAGAGATCCACGAGCAGGCGCTCGGCAAGATCCAGCCGCTGCACGAGGAGGTGGCGAAACTCCTTCGAATCCGTGCGCGCGACCTCGCGCCGAAGGGCCGGCAGGTAGTCGTGAAGCAGGTCGTGCAGGTTGTGGGCCTCTTGATCCGTGAGGTGTATTTGCATGGGGTACCTCCGGGAGTCTCGCGGTGATGTGATCACCACCGCAATACTACGAAATGCTCTTCTTCGGCTTCTGGATATTGAACGCGTACGGCTGCTCCACCAGCAGCCGGACCGGGCGCCCTCCAATGCTCGCGGGGCGGAACTTCATCTTCGGCATGGCTTCGCGCACGGCCCGCGCGAACGCCGAGTGGGTGGCGGACATCACGCGCACCGTGGACATGTCGATCAGGCCCGTGGAGTCAATGACGAAACGGAAGACGGCCCCGCCCTCGATCCTGCGCTGCGCCATCGTCTCTGGATACTCGGGCGCGGCGCTGGTCGCATCTATGACGGCGATCGAGTCGACCTCGAAGGCGCTCATCGCGTTGTCGCCGATGCCGGGTTCGATGGTCTCGGCGTCTGACGGGTGCGGGGTGAAGATGGCCCCGTCGTGCGCGCCTGCACCGACGCCGCCGGCGCCGCCGGCGCCGCTCGGGCGATCACGCCACGGCATCGCCGCGCCGGAGACCCGAGGGTCCGGGGGCGCGGGGGCACTCGCCAGGCCCGGCCGCTGCGGCCCGATGTCGCGCGGGACGGGATACAGGTACTGGACGCTCTCCTCGACGAAGACGCGCACCGCGTCGATGACCTGCTGCCCCTTCAGGGCCAGAAGGATGACCACGCCGGCATGCAGCGCGATGCTCAGCATCGTGGCACCCAGCGACCGTGGAGGCTTCAGTTGCTCAGCGATGAGAAGATGCATACCACGTACCTGAGAAGGGGGCCTAACTCTCACAGGCGGCGGAGTGACGGGGCTGCCTCGCGAAGGGCCCCTGTTCACAGTCTAGAACACCCGTGCCTGGTGCGCAACGAGGGCGGCAGAACACGAGGGCGGCAGAATGGCAGGCGGGGTTCACCATTGCCATCGAGCCGATGGTGAACGTGGGGGGCCCGGTGACGCGCACGCTGGCGGACCAGTGGACAGTGGTGACGCTGGACGGCACACGCAGCGCGCACGTGGA
>PNKL01000162.1 GCA_013822425.1 Gemmatimonas sp. | reverse complement strand
GGCGGCGCGCGTGGCGAGGGCAGTCCTGGTTACGAAGGACAGCGACTTCGTGGCGCTGGTCGAGCGCCTGGGGCCTCCGCCAGTGGCCGCGCATTTCGGCGCTGCTACTGGCTAGCGAGCCGCTGGTGGAGCTGAGCGCTGGCAGCGGACCAGGATAGCTGCGTCCGCCGGCTAGGCGCCGCGTAGCGGCGGGCCACCCGAGCCAGAGCCGGCCGCGCGCGTGACGGGGGGTCCTGTTCGCGAATATAGGAGGGTCAATGCGGTGCCCCACCCGCAGCCCGCGTCGCTGGCTGAGATGATGGAACGTGACATGGGCTGGTCCTCGACGCGCAACAATAGTTGCCGCGCCCGGCGGGTGTCCGGTCTCGCAAGCGGCCGCAGGACCATCGGGATAGGGAGTAGGAGAAGTGTATTCTCCTACTTCCCTCCCACACCACCGGACATGCGGGTCCGCATCCGGCGGTTCGGTGAGTTGAGGTTCAGAGGGTGCTCAGTCGCGGGAGACCCACGTCATCAAAGTATGACACGGGATACGCGGCGTGGAGCGACGGGTGACCGGCTGTCCTCCACCAGCGACGACAGTGCCGAGCGGCCAGCGCGGCGTCGAGTTGGGACAAGCCCCGGGCTCGCAGCACGCGATACAGCTTCGGGCCGTGTTTGCACTGGACGACGAGGAGCAGCCGAAGCCGTCGGCGAATCCATCCGTCGACCGTCTTCAGCTCCGTCGGCGTTTCCGCGAGTCGGAAGTAGGCCTTCCAGCCGCGCAGATACGAGCGGAGCTCCCGGACGACGTCCGCGAAACTCCACCCGCGTGACCGCGACGTGATCTCGCGGACTCGCGCCTTCAGCGCCGCCAATGCCTTCAGTGACACGCCGCGCTTCACGAGCCGTCCGCGTTCTACGCGCCAGAAGCGGTAGCCCAGAAACGGTCGATTCACCACGGGGGCCACTGCGCTCTTGATCGGATTGATCTGGAGCTTGAGGTTGGCGTAGAGACTGACCAAGCACGCCATCACCCGGTCCGCCGCTCGCTTCGACCCGACGTACACATTGCAGTCATCGGCGTAGCGCACGAACGCGAGCCCGCGTCGCTCCAACTCTTGATCCACTCCGTCCAGCAGCACGTTCGCCAGCAACGGCGACAGCACCCCTCGAACGCAAAAGGTAACTTTCACTTCGACCGGGTGATCCATGGGTGGCGGGTGCAAGCCGCGTCGCTTGACTTGCGTCGTAAACGATAATATGTTTACGACACATCATGAGCCGAGCAACCAAAGTCGACAAGGGACGGCTGGTGAACGCCGCGTACCGGCTCCTCGCCCAACAGGTGGGACTGGCCGAGGCCGCCACGACGCTCGCGAACACCTGCGCGCTGTCGCGACGCCAGGCGTACCGCTACCTCGCGCAGGCCGCGACGCTGAGCGCACCACTGCCGGTCGTGGAATCGACCGTCGTGTTCACCGTCAAGGTGCCGGTGCGCACCGTGCGCGCGTTGCGCGCGCACGCGCGACGGAAGGGGCTTACCCTCGGGGAGATTGTCACCCAGGCGCTGACCGCATGGCTCGGGGCCATTCGCCGACATGGCTGAGCATCGGGACCATCGCGGCGCGCGACAGGGGCAGCTGCAGGTGCAGCTCGAGTCTGCCTTTGATCGGCTCCGAGACGACAAACTGGCCCACGCGTACGAGATCTTGGTTCCACCCCGGACCCGCCTCATCGGGACACAGCGACAGGAGCGCACGCATGCGCATGGCAGCGATTTATGCTCGGGTCTCCTCGGCGCGGCAGCGCGAGGAGCAAACGATTGCCAGTCAGACGGCGGCCTTGGTCGAGTGGGCACGAACCCTCGAACTGGACGTGCCGAAGGACTGGATCTTCGAAGACGACGGGTATAGTGGAGCGACGCTCGAACGGCCAGGCCTCGAGCGGGTCCGCGACTTGGCGGCCGAAGGGGAGCTCCACGCGGTGCTCGTCTACTCCCCGGATCGCTTGAGCCGGAAGTACGCCTATCAGATTCTGCTGATTGACGAACTCACACGGCACGGCGTGGAGACCCGCTTTCTCAACGCGCCGCCGAGTGCCACTCCGGAGGATCAGCTCCTCTTGCAGGTGCAAGGGATGATCGCCGAATACGAGCGCGCGCAAATCCTCGAGCGCTCGCGCCGCGGCAAGCGCCACCGCGCCCGCGCGGGAGAGGTCAGTGTGCTGAGTGGAGCGCCCTATGGGTATCGGTACGTCCGCAAGAGTGCCGACGCGCCGGCCGCGTACGAGGTGATCGAGACGGAGGCCCGGGTGGTCCGGCAGGTCTATGAACTCTACACGGTCGGGGGCTCGAGCATTGGGGCCATTGTCCGGTACCTCAATGCGCAGGCCACGGCGACCCGAAAGCCTGGGGCGCGCTGGGAACGCTCCATGGTCTGGGCGATGTTGCGCAATCCCGCCTATTATGGCCGGGCGTGTTTTGGCAAGACCCGTGG
>PNKL01000161.1 GCA_013822425.1 Gemmatimonas sp. | reverse complement strand
GTGGTGAAAAAGGCCAGCTCCGTGGTGAAGAACCCCGACGTCCCACACGCCTGAAACGCTCACCGGTCGTGGCACCTCCGCTCCCGCGCCGATCCGTCGCCCCGCTACCTTTCGAGCATGGGACAATACGAACGCCACGTCTTCGTCTGCACTTCCGGAAAGACCTGCCCGACGCAGGACTCCAAGGATGTCTTCTCCGCGCTGCGCACCGCGGTGGTGGACGCCGGCATCAAGGGCCGCGTCCGGGTCAACCATTCTGGCTGCCTGGGGCAGTGCGGCCACGGCCCGATGGTGGTCGTCTATCCCGAGGACGTCTGGTACCACGGCGTGAAGGCCGCCGACGCGGCGCAGATCGTCAGCGAGCACCTGCAGGGCGGCCGCCCGGTAGAAGCGCTGCGATACATCGCGCCACCGGGCGACAACAAGCTGCCGGAGTAGCCTTCGCTACGGCGTGGGCCCGCGCGCCGCTTCCGGGAGCAAGGTGAAGCGCGCGTACTGCGCCAGGTCGAGATACCGCCGCGCCGCGTCGCGCAGTTGCACGCTGCTCAGCCGCTGCACGAGTGACGGGTACTGCACCGTGGCGTGCTGGTCACGTCCGTCCTCGTCGTGGTCGCTCATCCAGCCGATCCACGCCGCGTTCTCGCGCAGGCCGGTCTCGTGCGACCGGATGAACTGCTCGCGGATCTTCGCCATCTCGTCGTCGCTGGGGCCGGTGCGCTTCACCGAGTCGATGACGGTGAAGGCGGCCGCGGCGAGCTCCTCCACGCGTTCCGGCGCCGAGCCGTAGCTGAACGAGACCTCATAGCGCTTGTAGGGAATCCAGCTCCCCTCCGCGCTGACGCCCACGCCGTACGTGCCGCTCTTCTCCTCGCGCAGGGCCTCGCGGAAGCGCATGTCCAGCAGCAGCCGCAGGGCGTCCAACTCGATGCGATTTTCCCACGAGTAGTCGAACGCGCCGTGGAAGATGATGCGCGACTCCGCCTTGGGGTCGGCTCCACGGCGCACGATGCGGCTCACCACGCCGGTGGGCGGGCGAATGCCGCGGTCCACGAACGTGGTGGGCGCGCCGGCGGTGGGGAGCGCCCCCAGGTAGCGCTCGACCAGCGGCTTGATGCCGTCGAGCGTGAAGTTGCCGACGAGGTAGAACGTGAAGCCGCTGAACGACGCGAACCGCGCCTGATACAGCGCATACGCGCGCCGCACGTCGAGCGAGTCGAGCAGCTCGGGCTGGAAGAGGCGGAAGCGCGGGTGGTAGTTCGCCATCACCACCGCGATGGTGTCGCCGAACGCCTGCTCCGGCGTGTTGCGGCTGTTCTGCATGGCCGCCTTCATCATCGAGCGGCCGGCCGCGAACAGCGCGGTATCCAGGCGCGGCGCGGTGGCGTGCAGCCACAGCAGCTCGAACATCGTCGGCAGGTCGCGCGGCGACGCCGAGCCGTACGCCGTCTCGCCGTTCTCATTCACCGACACGCCGGCGTTGGCCACCTTGCCGGTGCGCATGCGCCGCAGCTGGTTGTCGCTGAACTCGCCGGCGCCGCCGAGCACGAAGTCGGCGAGCGTGGCGTGACGGTGGTCGGCGACATCGAGCCGGGAGAAACCGCCCGGCCGCCGGCCGCTCAGGAGCACCTGGTCGTTCTTGAAGTCGGTCGGCTTGAGCAGCACGCGAATGCCGTTCGACAGCGTCCACTCGGTGATACCGAGGTCGGCAATCGTGTTCGTCGTCACGACGCGGCCGGGCGTTGGCGGCCGGGCGACGAGTGGCTGGTCGGCGGTGGAGTCCACGTAGGCCACCAGCGCCTGACCCTTCACGCGGCCGAAGACCGACAGCATTGCAGAGTCGGTGGGCAGCGCCACATCAGGACGTTCGGGTGCCGCGACCGCGATGGTGCGGTTTCCCTCCGGCATCCACCCCTTCGCCGCACCGTTCACCTCGTCGAGCGTCACGCGGGGGAGCATGGCCGTGGCAAGGCGCTGCACCTGCTCGGGGTGCGAAATATTCGACTGGCGCAGGACGTGCCGGACCATCTGTTCGGCGTGCACCTTGGAATCGGTCTTGGACGCCTCCGAGACGCTGCGTTCGAACGATCGCACGAGACTGGCCTTCTGCCGCTCGAACTCCGTGGCGGTGAACCCGAAGCGATTGGCGCGCTCGAGTTCGGCCAGCGTGGCGGCCAGCGCGTCCGCGAACTTGCCGTCCTTGACGACGGCCGCGGCGGTGAACGCCTCGCGCGTCGGGAGCAGCGACCCGCTCCCGACGTAGGCAAAGGCGAACGGCGTGCCCTCGCGCTGCGACAGCTCCCCGAGGCGCTGCGAGAGCAGGGCCGTGTAGATGCTCGCGACCAGGCTCGTGCGCCACGCGCCCACGGTGCCGCGCGTGCGGGGCGGCAGCAGCCACTCCACCTGCGCGATACTCTGTGGAAACTCCCGGTCCGCGGAGATGACGACGCGTGTCCCGGCGTGGTCGGGGGCGTCGTAGGCGACACGCGGCCGCGACGACAGCGGGTTGCGCAGGGA
>PNKL01000160.1 GCA_013822425.1 Gemmatimonas sp. | reverse complement strand
GCGGCGCTGTGCGTCTTGCTCAGTGGAATCTGCGCGGACCGGTCGCAGGCAAAGGTCGTCGTGCTGTCCCCGGGTCGCCGGGTCGCAATGACGCCCGACTCAATCCGCCTCACGTACCTGTGCGGCAACCGCTTTCGGGTCCGGAGTTACTACCGAACCGTCGCCGACGTCAAATGGGACCTGCCCGAGCACCCAAGCGATACCGGGCAGCTCCGGCTGCCATCCCGCACCGTCGGGCACCCCTACTCGGAGACCGTCTTCAGTACGCGTGTCACGGGGACGACGCGGCTGTTCCACAATGGCCGGCTGATCCAGACCACTTTGAATGGCGGCACGCCGTGCCCAGCCGACCCGTTCCCGGACACGCTTCCTCCGCTGCCGCAAGCCGTCCTCGATTCGCTGCCGCGTCTCCGGGTCGGCTACTATCCGGACTCCAATGTGATCCTCAGTCAGGTGCTGATCGTCACGTTCGAGGATTCCGTCACGACGTTGGGCAAGCAGGCCGTACGTGATTCGATATTTCGCGGCTCGCTCCTCGGCGCGTATACGGTCGGCGGGCCCTATCATCCGTATTACGTGTTTCGTGCGCCCTATGCCACGACGTTCGATTCGCTCGATGCGCTTCTGAAGCGAGTGGAAGCAAGCCCCCGTGTGTTCACCGTCGAGTTCTTCGTGTTGAATCCCCGCGAGTTCCCGGGCTCAGTCCAAGGGTACCCGGTTTCTCGTAAGCCGACCATGGCGCGGCGGAGGTAGCCGGTTCGGCACGCAGCCGTAGAGGCTTCATTGTGATCGGGGACTCCGTCCCTTGCGGGCGCACGTGTTACGAAGCAAATCTCTGTGCGTCCAATAGACGAAAGCTGGTTCCCGCGAGGGAGCCCCCCGTCCATGGAGGAAGATGGCCGTTCCGAACGGACAGCCTATCCAGCGACGACACCCGCGTCCATCTGAACAGGACGCGCGCTGGAGCCTCCTCCCCATCAGCCACGCTCCGCTCGGGATTCCTGTCCCGGTGCGGGGCGTCGTCTTTTCCGGCGAGGTTCAATGTCTCATCGGAGTCTCTACCGGTTCGCGCTGGCTCGTTCACCCCGTGGCCTGGCCCGCCGTCACGATCACGGCGTCCCCCACCAGAAGCGCCACGTCAAGCGCGCTACCTTCCGTGACTGTGGCCGCCGCTGTGTCTACTGTGCGGCACGGCTGGGACTGGAGGCCGCGACACTCGACCATGTGATCCCGCTGTCGCGCGGCGGCAATCACGCGCCGGGCAACCTCGTGGCGGCCTGCCTCGACTGCAACCAGTTGAAAGGCTCCATGCTTCCGGTGGAGTTCTTCACCCGCTATCCGTGGGCGGGCCAGAACTTCATGCGGTACGCGCGTGCGGCGCATCGGAGTGTCAAGCGAGGAGCACGGCGCGCGGTGAGTCTAGCCTTTGCGGACGCTGCGTAGCGGCAAATGGCAGATGGTAGATGGTGGATGGTAGAGGGTAGATGACTGGGCGTTCGCCTGCCCTCGAGACACGCAACGGTGGATGGTTGAGCCCTCGGGCTCCCATCCACCGTTTGCCTTGCAGTATCTACCATCCACCATCTACCACCTACCTTCTCCCGTCTTCGGCGCGTAGAATCAGCTCTTTCCTCTCCAGTCCCCACGCATATCCACCAAGGCCGCCGCTCTTGCGTATGACGCGGTGGCACGGGATGAGGAGGCTCACGGGATTGCGGCCCACGGCACTCCCCACGGCGCGCGCGGCCGCCGGTTGGCCGATGGCATCGGCGATCGCCTCATAGGTCGTCACGCATCCGGGCGCGATACTGAGGAGCGCCGTCCACACCTTGAGCTGGAAGTTGGTCCCGCGCACGTGCAGGGCGAGCGGTCCCGTGGGCGCACCGAGCGCGCCAAGGGCCTGCCGCGCCGCCTTGCGCGTACGGGCAGCTGACTCGACCAACGTGGCGGCGGGCCATTCCGCGCTCAGTCGCGCCACGGCGGCGCGGCGATCGGCGGCGGAGTCGGCGAATTGAATCGAGCAGATGCCCAGCGGCGTCACGGCAACCAGGGCCGTGCCCAGCGGCGACGCGTGGAATCCCCAGTGGATTTCGACACCATCCCCGCCGCGGCGCACCTGGCCGGGGGTCATCGCCTCGGCATGCACGATCAACTCGTGCAGGCGTGACGGGTTCGAGAGGCCCGCGTCGAGCGTGGTGGAGAGCGCCGCCCGGTGGTCGCGCAGCAGGGAACGGGCGAATTGCGCCGTGGCCTGCTGCAGGAACCGCTTGGGACTGATCCCCACCCAGCGCGTGAAGAGACGCTGGAAATGCGATTCACTGAGCCCGACGCGCCGTGCGACGTCCGCCAGCGAGGGCTGGTCGCGCCAGTGCGCGTCGAGATACCGGATGGCGCTCGCGATGCGGTCGTAGTCCCTGGTACTCGTTCGACTCATGCAATGAATTGAACCTATTCGAGTAAAAATGGCGACACACCGCGCGGCACCGCTCCCCATCTTGGCGGCGTGAACCACGCGACAGGGTCATAGCGCCGCAAACCTTGGCCCCGCGATCGCCTGGTTCGTGAA
>PNKL01000159.1 GCA_013822425.1 Gemmatimonas sp. | reverse complement strand
GTCGAACTCGCCGAGTTCATGAAAACCCTCGGCGCGTGGAACTCGCTCAACTTCGACGGCGGCGGCTCCACCACGATGGTCATCGGCGACCGCGTGGTGAACACGCCCAGCGACCGCACCGGCGAGCGCGAGGTCGGCAGCGCGCTGTTCATAGTGAAGCGCAACCGCTGAGCGGGCCGAACAGTGGACCGGGTCAGTGTCAACTGCCCTTCCCGGCTCGGAGGGATCGGGAAACTGCCAACGACCTTGCCACGGATTACGCGGATCGGGAGCGGATGCACACGGATCCTGCTTGGAGGGTCCCTCCAACGCCTGATCCGCGTCCATCCGCCGTCTTCCGTGTGATCCGTGGCAAGTTGTTCGCAGTCCCTTCGATTGAGCAGGGACCGGAGCGGAGACACGCGGATCTTGTTCGTACCGCACGCTGCACCACACCGTGCCCCTGCCTCCGCACCCCCACTCTGCCGTCCCCTGCACCACACCCTGTTCCCTGCCCCCTGCACCGAGAAACGAAACGGGCCCGCCTCCTCCCCAGGGAGACGGGCCCGCTTCCTTTCTCAAGACGTGCTACTCCAGCTCTTCCGCCCCCAGCGGCGACAGATCGTCCGCCACGGACGGCAGCGCGCCAAGGTCGCCCAGCCCGAACGCGGGCTCGGGCAGCGCCGGCATCTCGACATCCATATCCACCTGCTGGTACCGGTACATGCCGGTGCCGGCCGGGATCAGGTGGCCGATGATGATGTTCTCCTTGAGGCCGAGGAGGTTGTCCTTGGCTCCGCGGATCGCGGCATCGGTGAGCACGCGCGTGGTCTCCTGGAACGACGCGGCCGAGATGAACGACTGGGTCGTGAGGCTGGCCTTCGTGATGCCGAGCAGCAGCGGCTCGGACGTCGCGGCGACCTGCTTCTTCTTCTTCGACCGGTCGTTGGCATCGCGGAACGCGGCCTTGTCCACGTTCTCCCCTTCCAGGAACTCGGTCTCGCCCGAGTCCAGCACGCGCACCTTCTGGAGCATCTGGCGCACGATCACGCCGATGTGCTTGTCGTTGATCCGCACGCCCTGCAGGCGGTAGACCTCCTGCACTTCGTTGAGCAGGTACTCCTGCACGGCGCGGGGGCCCTTGATCCGCAGGATGTCGTGCGGGTTCACCGGGCCTTCCGACAGGCGGTCGCCGGCGCGCACGCGGTCACCCTCGTGCACGCGCAAGTGCTTGCCGGCCCCCACCTCGTACAGCTGGGCGGGCACCGTCTCGTCCATCGAGCCGCTGCCGTCGAGCGGCTGCACGAAGATCTCGCGCTTGCCGCGCTTGATGTCGCCGAACCGCACGACGCCGTCGATCTCCGAGATCGTCGCCGGATCCTTCGGCCGGCGCGCCTCGAACAGCTCCGCCACGCGCGGCAGGCCGCCCGTGATGTCGCGCGTCTTGTACGCCTCGCGGTTCACCTTGGCGATCGTCGTGCCGGCGGCGACGGTATCGCCGTCGTCAATGATGAGCTGCGCGCCCACCGGGATGACGAAGTCGCGGACCTTCTTTTCCTTGCCGCCCTTCGTCGTCCAGATCTCGATGTGCGGGTGCAGTTTCTTCTCGCGGTCCTCGATCACGACGCGCTGGCGCAGGCCGGTGAGCTCATCGAGCTCCTCGGCGAAGCTCTCGTCCTCGACGAGGTCGACGAACCGGATCGTGCCCTCGGTGTCGGTGATGATCGGGTTGGTGTACGGGTCCCACGAGAAGACGACGGCGTCCTTCTTCACCTCGTCGCCGTCCTTGACCATCAGGATGGCGCCGAGCGGCACCTGCAGGCGCGCCGAGACCGGCGCGTTCTTGTCGGCCGAGGCGCGCACGAACAGCTCGCCCTCGTACGACGTCACGATGCGCTGGCCCTCGGCGTTCAGCACCGTGAGCAGGCGATCGCCGTATTCGACGATGCCGGACACCTTCGACTTGCGGGCCGTCTGCTCGGCGATGCGGGCCGCCGTGCCGCCGATGTGGAACGTCCGCAGCGTCAGCTGCGTGCCCGGCTCGCCGATGGACTGCGCGGCGATGATGCCGACGGCCTCGCCGATGTCCACCATCTTCATGGTGGCCAGGTTGCGGCCGTAGCACATGCGGCAGAGGCCGCGCTTGGCCTCGCACGTCAGCACGGAGCGGATCTTCACCGACTCGATGCCGGCATCCTCGATGGCGCGGGCCGTCTCCTCCTCCATCATCTGGCCGGCCTCGACGAGCAGGGCCGGGCGCCCGGCCTCGTCGCGCAGCTGCGGATCGTACACGTCCTCGGCGGCAACGATGCCGACGATGCGCTCCGACAGCGGCTCGATGATGTCCTCGCCTTCCTTCAGCGCCGACACCTCGAGGCCCATGATCGTGCCGCAATCCTCCTCGTTGATCGTCACGTCCTGCGCGACGTCGCAAAGGCGGCGCGTCAGGTAGCCGGCGTCGGCCGTCTTGAGCGCCGTGTCGGCCAGGCCCTTGCGGGCGCCGTGCGTGGAGATGAAGTACTCGAGCACGGAGAGGCCTTCCCGGAAGTTCGACTTGATCGGGCTCTCGATGATCTCGCCGATGCCGCCGGTCAGCTTCTTCT
>PNKL01000158.1 GCA_013822425.1 Gemmatimonas sp. | reverse complement strand
CGAGAGCGTCAGGGGTGCCTGCGCCTCGCCGCGACAGGCGTAGTAGCAGGCGTTGCAGGCAATGGGCGCGTAGCCGTTGTACTCGGTCCAGGGCTTGTCGGCCGGAAAGTCGGGGCAGCGGCGCACGAGTCCGCGCGGATCAATGTGGATCGTCGTTTCGCCCGACCGGCACGGCTCGGGCATCTCGTTGCGCAGGTAGCGCGGCAACTGGCGCAGGTACCAGTCGGAGTTCGTGATGACGCCGCGGTGCGCGCGCTTGAAGGCGAGGAGGTCGTCCACCAGCCCCTGCACACGCGCGCGCTGGTCGGCGCGGATGAGATGGTCCCTGCTGCCGTTTTTCATGTCGGTGTAGACCGACAGGTTGACGCCGGCCTCGACGGTGTGCGCGCAGCGCACGATGGGGAGGATGTCGTCGAGGTTGTCGTCGCGGATGACGGTGTTGAAGCGCACCGCCATGCCGCGCGCACTCAGCTGCGGGGCGAGCGCGAGGATCTTCGCAGCGAGGCCGGGAATGCCGCGCGCCGTGTCGTGGCGTTCATCGAGATAGTCGAGCGAGATGCTGAACTGCGCGAGGCCGGCGTTCCATAGCGCCTGCGCGCGGTCAAGCGTCAGCATGCCGCCGTGCGTGAGCAGGCTCATGTAGCAGTACGGCACCGCCTTCGCGACCTCGGCCACGATGTCCTCCAGGTCGCGGCGCAGCGTCGGCTCGCCGCCCGTGAAGGTGATCATCATCGGGTCGAAGGCACGGGCGGCGTCGGCGAACGACTTCAGCTCATTCGCCCGCTCTGCGGCCGGCGTCTGCCAATAGTCGCAGCCGCCGCAGGTCGCGTTGCAGCGCATCGTGACCTCGAAATTCACGAGGACCGGACGCCGCCTCAGGCGCAGCCGTGCGTACTTGAAGGCGAAGGGGAGGAGGTGCCAGGGTTTGTACTTTGGACTCAGCATCAGTCGAAAGCTAAACGGCGACGGAACGGGGAGGAGGGTCGAGGCAACGACGCTCGGCACGAGGAGGGGGTAGAGGCGACGCCTCTACCCCCTCCTCGTTCCGTTCAATCCATCATCGGAATCTTCAATCCCTTCGCCTTCGCTGTCTCGATGGCGATGTCGTATCCCGCATCGGCATGCCGCGCCACGCCGATGCCGGGATCGTTGGTCAGCACGCGCTCGAGGCGCAGGCGCATCTCGGGCGTGCCGTCAGCGACGATCACCTGGCCGGCGTGCAGCGAGTTGCCGATGCCGACGCCGCCGCCGTGATGGAACGAGACCCAGCTGGCACCGCTCGCGACGTTGAGCAGCGCGTTGAGAATCGCCCAGTCGGCGACGGCGTCGGTGCCGTCCTTCATCCCCTCGGTCTCGCGGAACGGCGACGCCACCGATCCGGTGTCCAGATGGTCGCGGCCGATGACGATGGGCGCCGACACCGCACCGCGCGCGACGAGGTCGTTGAGCGCCATGCCGAACTTGGCGCGGTCCCCCTGCCCCAGCCAGCAGATGCGCGCCGGCAGGCCCTGAAAATGGATGCGCTCCTGCGCCATCGTGATCCAGCGCTTCAGGTGCGCGTCCTGCGGAAAGAGCGACAGCACCAGCTCGTCGGTGCGCGCAATGTCCGCCGGATCGCCGGAGAGCGCGGCCCAGCGGAACGGTCCCTTCCCTTCGCAGAAGAGCGGACGGATGTACTCGGGCACGAAGCCCGGGATCGTGAACGCGTCCTTCAGGCCCGCATCGAACGCGACCGTGCGGATGTTGTTGCCGTAGTCGAACACGACGGCGCCCTTGTCCTGCATCGCGCGCATCGCGCGCACGTGCTCGACCACGCTCGAGGTCGAGAGTTCCAGATAGCGGGCGGGGTCCAGGCTACGGAGTGCGGAGGCCTGCTCCAAGGACACACCCGCCGGCACGTAGCCGTGCAGCATGTCGTGCGCGCTGGTCTGGTCGGTGACGACATCGGGAATCACGCCGCGTCGCACGAGCTCGGGCAGCACCTCGGCGGCGTTGCCAACCAGTCCAACCGAGAGGCCACGTTTGGCGCCCTGCGCCGCGCGCACCCACGCCAGCGCCTCGTCGAGGTCGGCCGTCATCTTGTCGCAGTAGCCGGTGGCCAGCCGCTTCTCGATGCGCGCCGGATCCACCTCGACGCCGAGGAAGGCCGCATCGTGCATGGTGGCGGCGAGCGGCTGGGCGCCGCCCATGCCGCCGAGTCCGGCGGTGAGCACGAACCGGCCGGCGAGCGAGCCGTTGAAGTGCCTGCGCGCCAGCGAGCCGAAGGTCTCGTACGTCCCCTGCACGATCCCCTGCGACCCGATGTAGATCCACGACCCGGCGGTCATCTGGCCGTACATCATGAGGCCCTGCCGCTCGAGTTCGCGGAAATGCTCCCACGTGGCGAACCGCCCGACGAGGTTGCTGTTGGCGATCAGCACGCGCGGTGCGTGCGCATGCGTGCGGAAGACGGCCACCGGCTTGCCGCTCTGCACGAGCAGGGTCTCGTCGTTCTCCAGGGCGCGCAGGGCGCGCACGATGGCCTCGAAGCACTCCCAGTTGCGGGCGGCCTTGCCGGTGCCGCCGTACACGACGAGGTCGTCCGGACGCTCGGCGACGTCGGGATCGAGGTTGTTCATCAGCATGCG
>PNKL01000157.1 GCA_013822425.1 Gemmatimonas sp. | reverse complement strand
CCGTATCGGTTACGCGGTGGGAAGCAGCAAGCTGGTGCGCGCCGTGCGAAAGTCGAACGGCCCGTACAAGGTGAACGCCCCAGCGGAACGTGTCGCGTGTGTCGCGCTGGCGGAGGACGCGGAGTGGATGCGTGCGCGTGCCGCCGATGCGGTCGTCTCTCGCGAGCGCGTCACGCAGGCGCTGCGCACCATGGGACTCTTCCCCCTCGATTCAAGAGGGAACTTCGTCTGCGTGCCCGTGCCGGACGCACGCGCGTTGGCCGGTCGCCTGGCCGAGCGAGGCGTGGCCGTGCGCGCCTTTGCCGGACTTCTCGTGTTTGGCGACGCGCTGCGTGTGGGCATGGGTCCGTGGCCTGTCATGGAGCAGTTCATCGGCGCGCTGCGCGAGGCGCTCACGTGACGATCACGGTGTTCGACTACGGTGCCGGGAACCTGCACTCGCTCGTGAAGGTGCTCGAGGGGACGGGACGTCCCGTGCGCCTTGAAACCGACCTGGTGCAGGCGATCGACACCAGCCTCCTCGTGCTTCCTGGCGTGGGGGCGTTCTCCGCAGCCGCAGACCGCATGGCCGGCGCGCGCGTGCACGCGCGCGATGCGTTGCGCGCCGGCTTGCCATGCCTGGGCATCTGCCTTGGCATGCAGTTGCTGTTCGACGCGAGCGATGAGGGCCCCGGTGCGGGCCTCGGGATTCTTGCGGGACGAGTCACGCGAATGGACGCGACGCGCGTGCCGCAGATCGGATGGAATACGCTGGACGACGTTACCGATCCGCTCTTCGCCCGCGCGGCGCTGCGCACCGCCTACTACGCCAACTCCTTCGCGTGTCGGCCTGATCATCCGGCCACCGTCGTGGCGTGGAGCACGCACGAGAGCGATCGTTTCCCGGCGGCCGTTCGCACCGGCAATACCCTCGGCGTGCAGTTTCATCCCGAAAAGAGTTCGGCGCCCGGTGTGGAATTCATCCGGCGGTTCATTGACGACATTCTTCCCGACTGACGGACATGCTTGCCATTCCCGCCATTGATCTTCGTGAGGGTCATGTGGTGCAGCTCGTCGGCGGCGAATACGACCGCGAACAGGTGCGCCTCAACGACCCGTTGCGCATTGCCCGCCAGTGGGTGCTGGCCGGCTTCTCGCGGCTGCACATCGTTGACCTCGACGCCGCCACGGGCCGCGGCTCGAACCGTGAGACGGTGACGCAGATGCTCTGGGACGGGGCGGCCGCCTTTCAGGTGGGGGGTGGCGTGCGAACCGAGGATGATATTCGCACCCTGCTCGACGCCGGCGCCGCCTGCGTGGTGCTCGGCACCCGGGCACTTGAAGAACCCGATTGGCTGGAGCGCGTGGCGCTGGCCAATCCGGGACAGTGCATGCTCGCGGCCGATGTCCGCGAGCGACGAGTGGCCACGCGTGGATGGGCCAGGACTCTCACGCGCGATGTCTTTTCGGTCGTGGATGAGGTGGCGTCGCTGCCGCTCGCCGGCCTGCTCGTCACCGCCGTGCATCGCGAAGGCCTCATGCAGGGCACCGACCTGCCGTTGATGGAGGATGTTGTCGATGCCTCGCCGTTCCCGGTCTTCGCGTCGGGCGGTATCGGGTCGCTGGCTGACCTGCGTGCACTCGAGGATCGTGGCGTCGCGGCGGCCGTCATCGGCATGGCGTTGTACACCGGCGCCATTGACCCGCGTGTGTTGGCCGAGGAGTTCCCCCAATGATCGTCGTTGAACGCAAGACGTCAGAAACCAGCATTCGCGTGGAGATGGCCATTGGCCGCGGCACCGCCGACATCCGCACGGGCGTGCCATTCCTCGATCACATGATGACCGCCCTCTCCCGCTATTCCGGCCTTGATCTCACCATCGTGGCCAGCGGCGACCTGCGGCACCACCTCATCGAGGACGTGGCCCTCACCACCGGCGAAGCGCTGCGGCGGGTCCTGCCGGCTACCTGTGCGCGCTACGGGGAGCGCACCGTCCCCATGGACGAGGCGCTTGTGCAGGCCGTGCTCGACGCCGGAGGGCGCCCGTATTACCGGGGTCCAATTCCCAGTTCGCTCTACGAACACTGGATGCGTTCGTTCAGCGATGCCGCCAAGGTGACGCTGCACATCCGGGTGCTGCGCGGCAGCGACCGGCATCACATCGTCGAGGCCGCGTTCAAGGCGCTCGGCTTCGCGCTGCGGCAGGCGTTGGTCGACACGGGCACCGTCTTCAGCACCAAGGGCGCCGTCGTGCTCGGGGACGCCTGATGCTCACGCGCCGATTGATCGCGTGCCTCGACGTCCGGGGCGGCCGTGTCGTGAAGGGCGTGCAGTTCGTCGGTCTGCGAGATGTTGGCGATCCCGTGGAACTCGCCACGCGCTACGAAGCCGAGGGCGCCGATGAAATCGTCTATCTCGACATCGTGGCCAGCGCCGAGGAGCGCGCGACGCTGCTCGAGCTTGCGCGCCACACCGCAGAGCGCCTGTTCATTCCGCTCACCATTGGCGGCGGCATTCGCTCGGTGGACGACATTGCGGCTGCGTTGCGCGCCGGTGCCGACAAGGTCGGCCTCAATTCCGCCGCCGTGCGACGCCCCGACGTGTTGACGGAGGGGGCCGACCGATTTGGTGCCCAGTGCATCGTCGCCAGCATTGACGCCAAGTGGGACGACGG
>PNKL01000156.1 GCA_013822425.1 Gemmatimonas sp. | reverse complement strand
GCGCCATGAGGCGGAGCTTCATTCAACGGACTCCTGGGTCCCAGTACGGACCCGTCTAAGGGGGGCAGCCATCGGACGTAGCAATCGAGTCACGCAGGCACTAAGCCGCGACAGCCTGCGCGTACGCCCGGGATGAACGCGGAAGCATAGAGCCCCTCCGTTACCCACGCGTTACCCGGCGCCGCAGACGCCTTGCGGTCTGACCCCCCGCGGCGCGAGAATTGTCGCCTTGCCGCCTCGTTCCACACTGAATTCGGCCCCCCGCCCCCTACGCGAGTTGATCCAGACCCAACCGGCCAGCATCAAGCTGGCGACTGTTGTCACGCTCGGACGGCTCGGCTTCGTTGGGTCGAGGGAAGCCCAATCTGCGCGGCTGCTCAGCCAGCCGAAGCGCGTGGCGCTGCTCCTCTACGTCCTGATGTCGCAGCGCGGCGGCTCGATGTCGCGCGACCAGATCATCGGCACCTTCTGGCCCGAGTCGGATTCGACGCGCGCGCGCAACGCCCTCCGACAGTCGCTGTCCTTCCTTCGCAGTTGCCTCGGCGACGAGGCCGTGTGCAGCATCGGCTCGCACGGCGTGGCCGTTGCGGGGTCCGTGGGATGCGACGCAGTGCACTTCGAGACGCTGCTCGACGCACAGCGCAAGGAGGAAGCGCTGGACTTGTACCACGGGGAGTTGCTCCCGGGCTTCCACGGCGGCGGCTCGACCTTCACGGAATGGCTGGATCTGCGGCGTCAGCACCTCAGCCAGCGTGCGGCGAAGGCCTCGTGGGACCTCGCGACGGAATTCGAGGCGCGCGGCGACCTGCCGGGCGCCGCGTTCTGGGGCAAGCGTGCGCTCGCGCTCTCGCCGTTCAGCGAGTCGGAGGTGCAGCGCCTGCTTCGGATACTGGTGCGCGTGAGCGATTTCGCGGGCGCGTTGCGCGCATTTCACGGACTGCAGCACGCGCTGGCGACCGAGTTCGGCGGCCAGCCCTCAGCCGAAACCGCGCGGCTCGTCGCAGACATCAAGCGGCAAATCGAAGCAGAGGGATTGCACGTATCCTCGTTGCTTGGCACGCGGCGGTCGGGCATCGACCGCCGTGCGACGTCGCGTCGCCGCGGGGAGGCGAACTGGACCGGCAAGGAGCGGCGTCGCGTGGCGGATCGTCGCACGACCGAGCGACGCTCCGGCCTCGATCGCCGCGAACTGCGCTGACGCCTGTCGCCCCGAGGCGGCGGACCGATTCCCCTCAGTGCCTTCCGCGCGCGGGACCCGGAGATCGCGTCGCTACACGCGCGTCAATTTCCGGCCCCGCGGCACGCGCTCCCGCGCAAACGCGATCAGCCGCTGCTCCACCTCATCGCGATCGCAGTACGGATCCACCACGAAGTCCGTGATGAAGAGCGCGCCGTATCCGTCCGAAAGCAGTCGCGCGATGCCGGCGATCCGCAGGCCATCCCAGGTAGTCAGGGTCAGGATCTCGGTGGTCGGGGATTCCGCGTATCGGCCATCGATGGCGCCATCGGCCAGTTGCCGCGACCGGCGCCACTGATGAACGGCTTGCCATGATTGCCCAGCCAGCGCTCCCACGACATAACCGAACAGCCCCGCCGCCAGGCCACCACCGAGAAGGCGCGCGACATAGATGGCCAGGCCGCTGTGGCCGGGACGCGGCCGGTGAGGGTGCGGCGGCTTGAGGGGACGCGGACGGCTGCTTACCCTACCGACGCACCCGAGCGCGCACAATGCTCCCGATCGCGGGTGTCGCGGTCCGATCAAGCCAAGCTGACGCACGGGACAAGACGATGAAAAAGAAGCCGCCGCATGCTGGCGTCTACGCCCGTATCGGCCCCTCGCGCACCCACGGCGTGGGCGTGCGAGCCATCCGCGACATCCCGGCCGGAACGCTGGTCTTCCACGGCGAAAGCGAGCGCGTCGCCTGGGTATCGCGTGCCGCGGTGCGGCGGCTGCCAAAGGCCATTCGGGCTCTGTACGAGGACTTCGGCATGGTCTCCGGCGACCGGATCGGCGTGCCGCCGAGCCTGAACAGGCTGTCGGTGGGGTGGTACGTGAACCACTCCGACCGCCCGAACGTCGCGGCGGGCGACGACGGCCGCTTCCGGGCGCTGCGGCGCATCCGGAAGGGGGAGGAACTCACCGCCGACTACCGCACCTTCGTGGACGAGGCGTTGCCGTTCAAGTCGCGGCCCGCGCGCCGCGCGCCGAAAGGCAGCCGGACCGCCTCATGAAGCTCGGTTCCGGACCGTCCACGCTCGTTGCACTCGTGGCTGGCTTTCTCGTCGGCGGTGCCGCCGTGGCGACCTCCGCCAGCGTGGCGGCGTCCCTTCTGGCGGTCACCGGACCGGTTGGCACGCTCTGGGTGAACGCCATCCGCATGACCGTGATTCCGCTCGTCGTCTCGCTGCTCATCACGGGCGTGGCGTCGATGAGCGACGTGCGAACTGTCGGACGCATCGGCCTGCGTTCGCTGGCGCTGTTCGTCGCGCTCCTCGCGGCAATCGGTCTGGTGGTCGCACTCATCGCGCCCGCCCTGTACGCGTTGTACGCGGTGGACCCCGCGTCAGCCGCCGCGCTGCGCGCGAGCGTGGCGGCGACGGGCGTACAGGTGCCGGAACTGCCCACGTTTGCGGCGTGGCTTGCGTCGCTCGTCCCCGTCAATCCC
>PNKL01000155.1 GCA_013822425.1 Gemmatimonas sp. | reverse complement strand
GCTCTCGAACCAGGGGACGGAACGGAGTGAGTCGGGTTCCGCATCGGGCACCTCTCGGAGGATGCTGGCCTCGGGGACACATCGGAAGCGGGCGGGGCCGCGCAGGGCGGACCAGGGTTCTATCAGAGACTCGGCACGAGACCAGCCTGACGCTTCTTCGGGTCCTGCAGGAGGGCCTATGGTTAGGCGAGTGCCTCGGCACGACTCCCGCCGGGCGAACACGCTTTCTGAGACTCCCGCCTGCACCCTGTGTCGTGTGGCCAACCGCTCCGACGGGGACGATGCTCCGCCTCCGGCGGGATAGCTGTCGGCTCAGGTCGGCATCGCCGTGGTCCGCTTGCTGGCTTCATACGGTTCTCCGGTCTTCCAGAGATGCACTGTGAGCGCCGCGAGCTTGCGCGGGAGCGTCACGCGCGCGAGTTCCTTGAGCGCCGCACGCTGCGGGCTCCCATGATAGACCGCGCGTAGCCCCCCGCGGCGCAGCAGCTCCGAGAGGTGATCCGCGTCTACTTGGTCTCCCTTGTTGCCGTGCCCCACCGTGCCGCGCCGATCGCACACGAGCACGCGATCCACGACCGGACTCAGGTGGGGAGGATCGTGCGCGCGATCACGCGCCCGCTCTCCTCGCGGACCGAGGCCACCGAGGTGGCCTGATGGACATTGAGGGCGACATATTGCGTGGTCCGCGTCATGAGAGGGCCGCTCCGGGCTGGGATCCATGGATCGGTGACACCTCCATGGTAGCAGTCCGGGGCGTGCTCTCAATATCCGTTAGGCATCACGGGCGCGGCGTGAAGGCAAAACGGACGCGCGCCTGCACGTTCACACTCACATCGCTCGGCATGAGCGGCGTGGCTGCGGCGGCGATGGAGAACTGATAGTAGTCCGCTGCCCTGCCGCCAGCGACGCCGTACTCGGGCAACAGACTAACTTCGATGAGCGCACCGAGGACCCCGCCAGCTGCCGCGGCGGCGGCTTCCGCGTCCACACGCGCCGCGCGTACGGCAGCTACAATCGCACGCTGTCGAGCGTCGACGGCTTGCGATGAGGCGAAGCTGATGTTCGCTATCTCGGAAGCACCGGCCGAGAGCGCAGTATCAACGAGCTGCCCGAGCATCTCAAGATCCAACAGCGACACCCGGATCGCATTTCGGGCGACATATGTTTGCGGCGCGTCTGCCAGCACTGGTGCGCGGCCGAGCGGATCTCGTTCGATGGACACGGTGTAGCCGGTTGAGACGATTGCTGAATCTGGCAGCCGTTGACGCTTTAGCGCGGCGATGACGGGTAGAATGCGAGAGACATTCAGGCGCCCGGCTTCAGCGGCCGACGTCGCCCTCGTGACGACGGCCACAGTAAGTGTCGCATGGTCTGGCTTCACCTTCACCACACCGGAGCCGCTGGTCACGATCTCTGGGTTGGAGCGCGTCGCGCCTGCAGGCGCCTGCGCGTCGATCAGGCCGGGAAGAGCAACAGCGCAAAGGAACGCAAGGTGACGAAACATGGATGTCCTTGTGAATGCCTTACGAGGGCTTCTACTGCGGACACCCCTAAAGAATGCGGCCGCGCTGCGCACGCTATAGGTCGTCCGGCAACATCTGGCGTCCGTGGACGATAGTCAACACCTCGATCGCCCCGTCCAGCTCGCGATAGAACACGCGGTGCGGGGCGACCACCAATTCGCGCACCGTCGGGTCGTCCGCCTCGGCCGCTGGCTTGCCGAGGCCGGGATGCTCGCGCACGAGTTGCAGCCGCTGCTCGATGCGTAGAATGACACCTTCAGCGTAGACAGCCGACGTGCGGCCCACGAACTCAGCAATGCCCTCAAGATCGGCGACGGCGTGCTCCGTCCACCGGAGCGGACGCATCAGGAGGCGCGGCGAATACGGGCGCGCACCCGGGCGAGGGCTGTGTCATGATCGACCGTCCGGCCGGCATTGGCGTCGGCAAGGCCCTGGTCAATCGCCTGGCGGACGTACACCTTGTACGCCAAGTCGTCCCAGCTGGCTCCGGCGGGGAGCTGCTCGATCAGGCGTTTGGCGTCGTCTCGGATGTCAGGGGCGTTGGCCATATCAGGAAACTGTGCGGGCCAAAGGCAACGCGCAAGCTCGGCGCAAGCAGCTGTCACAATGTCCGCAGGGCTAACGCATTATGAAATCCCGTGACGCGGTGCGGGCTCGATCGTCTTCGCCGCAGCGCGGAGCGCGTCGCCCCCGTTCTGCGGGGGCCTCGTCGCCGTCGCGTCGGGGGTCGGGGGTGCTGGGGCCCTGTCGAGGTGCTGTGATGTGCGCTGTCCCGCCGTCCGCCGACGGGTTCGTCCCGTCGGCCCCGCTCCTCGCGCAGTTGGCCGCCCTCCCCGATCCGCGCGTCGACCGCGCCAAGCGGCATTCGCTGACCGACGTGCTCGCCATCGCGCTGCTCGCGACCCTCGGCGGCGCCGATAACTATTCGCAGTTCGCCCTCTTCGGCCGCACGCGCGCGGCGTGGCTCGCGACCTTTCTCGCCCTGCCCAACGGCATCCCGTCGCACGACACCTTCCAGCGCGTGCTGCGCGCGCTCGATCCCAAGGCCTTCGCCGGCTGGCTCACCACGTGGAGCCAGGCCCTCGCCGGGACCGTCCCGGGCGTCGTCGCCATCGACGGCAAGACGGCGCGCCGCAGTGGCGATGCCACCACGGCGGCGCTGCACACGGTGAGTGCCTGGGCTACCGCGCAGCACCTGAC
>PNKL01000154.1 GCA_013822425.1 Gemmatimonas sp. | reverse complement strand
GACGGCATTCGCCTCCGCATCCGGCGCCGTCACCGCGGTCTGGGCGAAATCCTCGGTTCCTACCCAGAGCACGGCCCCGTCCACGCGGGCGCGAACGCCGCGTCCCGGCGTTGCTTCGAAGTCGTCCACCGACGCCGCGTGCGGCGAGAGTCCCCGATCCTCTGCGTACCGGACGATCGCGCGGGCGATTGGGTGCTCCGACCTTGCCTCCACCGACGCCAGTCGCCGCAGCAGTTCCGCTTCGTTCGTGCCCACGGCAACCGTGAGGGACCGCACGCGAAGATTACCGGTGGTCAGCGTTCCCGTCTTGTCCACGGCCAGCGCGCGCACGCTCCCCAATCGTTCCAGGTGCTCGCCGCCCTTGATCAGCACGCCGTGCCGCGCGGCGCTCGTGAGCGCGCTGACCACCGTGACGGGGGTCGCAATGACGAGTGCGCACGGGCAGGCGATCACAAGGAGCGTGAGTCCCCGCACGAACCACTCGAGTGCATCAGCGCCGAAGACCAGCGCCGGTACCGTCATCAGCAGGACGGCCGTGGCGGTAACGATGGGCGTGTAGACGCGGGCGAAGCGAGCCACGAACTGCTCGATAGGCGCGCGTCGCCCCTCGGCGGCGCGCACCAGCGCGATGATGCGAGCGAGGGTCGAGTGCGCGGCGTCCGCGGTGACCTCGATGTCAATGGCACCACTCGTGTTCAGGGTGCCGGCGAACACCGGGTCGCCCACCGCCTTGGCGCGCGGCAGCGACTCACCCGTGATCGTCGCCTCGTTTACCTCGGTGCGTCCCGACGCGACGCGTCCATCGGCCGGGATCCGGTCGCCCGGCCGGATTCGCACGCGGTCTCCAACGCGGAGTGCCTCGATGCTCACGCGTTGCACGCTCCCGTCGGCCAGACACACGTCCGCCTGCTCTGGCGCGAGTTCGACGAGGCGCGCCACCGCACGGCGCCCACGATCGACGGCAAACCGCTCGAGCAGCTCCGCGACCGAGAACAGGAAGGCGAGCGACGCCGCCTCGAACGGCTCGCCGATCAGGATCGCCCCGATGATGGCGACCGACATCAGGAAGTTCATGTCGAGCCGTAGCGTGCGCGCCGCCCGCACACCGGCTCCGAGGAAATTGCTCCCGCCAATCACGGACGCGAGCATATAGCACAGCCCCGTCGCGTCGAGCCGGATGGCGAGCCAGCCGGCCTGGTCGGGTGCATCCACGGCGAGGCTCAGCGCCCCGCCCACGGCAAGCAGGACTCCTGCGGCGTACGTCCGGTACGCGAAGCGTGTTCGCCACGGAGAGGGTCGCTCGGCGCCGGTCATCGCAGGGCTGCGCCGAGGCGCTCGCCCGTGGCGATGCGTACGGCGTCCTCCAATGGCAGCACAAATATCTTGCCGTCCCCGGGGCGGCCTGTGTGCGCGATGCGCTCGATGATGGTGCAGACCCGGGTGACCGCGTCGTCGGGGGCGGCGACTAGCAGGGTGGCGCCGTCGGCAAAGTCACGGAGGTCCTCGGCTTCGGTGTGCACGTGCGGGGCCGACTTCTCGCGTCCGAACCCGCGGCTGCTGACGACGGTCAGCCCGGGAAAATCCGCGTCGGGACTGATGGCGTCCACGATGGCGGTGATCTTGAAGGGACGGACAATGGCGATGATCAGTTTCATGGCAGTTCCGCCGACGTGACGTGCTTCCGCTCGAAGGCCACGTAGAGCAGCGGCAGCACGAGGAGCGTCAGCAAGGTGGATGTGATGAGGCCGCCGACGACTACGGTCGCCAGCGGACGCTGGATCTCCGAACCGGCCCCCGATGCCAGCAGGAGCGGCACGAGCCCGAGGCTCGCCACGAGTGCCGTCATCAACACGGGGCGCAAACGCAGCAGCGTGCCGCGCACGACCGCTTCCTGCAGCGGCACGCCCTCGGTGCGCACCTGATTGATGTAGGTGACGAGCACCACACCGTTGAGCACCGCGACGCCAAAGAGGGCGATGAAGCCCACCGACGCGGGCACGCTCAGGTACTGACCCGTCACGAAGAGTCCAACGATTCCGCCAATCAGCGCGAAGGGCACATTGAGCAGGATCAGCCCCGCTTGCCGCACGGAGTTGAACGACCCGAACAGCAGCAGGAAGATGAGGGCGATCGTCACCGGCACGATGATGGCCAGCCGGGCCATCGCCCGCCGCTGGTTCTCGAACTGGCCGCCCCATGTGATGAAGTAGCCCGCCGGCAGGCTCACCGCGCGCTGCACCTCCCGTTGCGCTTCCGCCACGAAGCCGCCCAGGTCGCGGCCTTCGACGTTGGCCTGAATGACGATGCGCCGCTGGTTCGCTTCGCGGCTGATCTGCTTGGGGCCAACCGTTTCCTCGATGGTCGCCACCTGGCTCAAGGGCACCCGCGCCCCCTCGGGCGTGGCCACCTGCGCTCGCGCGATGTCCTGCGCGGTGGCGCGAAACGGCTCGGCGTAGCGCACCGCGATGTCAAAGCGGCGCTGGCCCTCGAACACCTGCCCGGCGTTGGCGCCACCGATTGCCGTGCGAATGACATTCTGCACGTCCTCCACGTTCAGGCCGAGGCGGGCCACCGCCGTGCGGTCAATGTGCACCAGCAGTTGCGGCTGGCCCAGCACCTGCTCGCTCTGCACGTCCTTGGCGCCCTGCATGCGCTGCACGATGCCCTCCACGTCGGCTGCGACGCGGGACAGCGAATCGAGGTGGTCGCCGAAGACCTTGATGGCGAGTTGGGCGCGCACGCCCGAGATCAACTC
>PNKL01000153.1 GCA_013822425.1 Gemmatimonas sp. | reverse complement strand
CTTTACCACGGAGCTGGCCTTCTTTATCACGGAGCTCACGGAGGAAGAACGAAGGGCCCCTCCGTGGCCCTCAGGCAGTTCTCCGTGTACTCCGTGGTGAAAAAGGCCAGCTCCGTAGAATGGTCACAATGACCACACACTTCAGGAGGCGAGTTCACCGCGGAGCGACAGCGCATCGGCGAGCGGTCCCTCCGGCTGCAGCTGTCTGAGGAAATCCTCCACAGGCATGCAGGCGACTCCGTGTTCGATTTCACGGTGCTTCGCCCGGTCGAGCAGGGCGATGCGTGCTTCGGGATAGTCCGAGGCGAACGTACGGAGTGGCGACAGATCAGCCGAACGCCGCCGAGCGCTGTGCTTGACCTCGATGGCCACGAACTCCGTGGGCCCGTAAATCACGAAGTCCACTTCGACCCCCGACCGGGTTCGCCAAAAGTGGAGCGAGTGATCGGGATGGGCTGCGATCCAGGCGCGGAGGTGCTGGAAGACGAGCCCTTCGAGCGCCGGGCCGGCAATCTCCTCGGGCCGATCGAGCGGTCCGGCCGGCCGTAGCGAGCGATACAGGCCCGTGTCGAAGTAGTAGAACTTTGGATGCGCGGTGAGGACGCGAGTTGCGCGGCGCGCAAAGACCGGGAGGCGCACACCGAGGAGCAGATCTTCGATGACGCCGAGATACCCTTCGGCCGTGCGGCGTGTGATGTCACACTCGCGGGCAAGCGCCGAGAGGTTGAGCTCGGCGCCGTGTGAGAACGCGGCGACCTCCAGAAAGCGCGCAAAGTCCCCGTGGTTGCGCACGAGCGCCTCAGCGCGAACTTCTTCGCGCACATAGAGGCCGGCGTACGATCGCAAGACGTCCCCCGGATGGGCCGCCTCGACGACGAGCGGGATGAGGCCGAACTGCAGGGCGTGCGAGAGGTTGAACTGAGCGCCGAGCTCAGCCGCGACATACGGTGCGAGAGTACGGAGCGCGGCGCGTCCGCCGAGGAGATTGGTGCCGCCACGCCGCAGCTTGCGGGCGCTCGATCCCGAGAGAATGAAGGTGCGGTGGTCCTGTTCGATGAGTGCGTGCACGGCATCAAGGAGGGCGGGGACGCGCTGCACCTCGTCGATGATGACGGGGAGGTGTGGTGGCGCGGCAGCCACGCGCTGGCGCAGGCGCTCCGGGCGGGCGAGCAACTCACGCTCGGTTTCGGCGTCGAGCAAGTCGAAGTACAGCGACTGCGGGTGTCTCGCCTTGAGCAGACTCGACTTGCCGGTGCCCCGTGGTCCGAGGAGGAAGTAGGAACCTGCCGGTTCAGTGAAGAGCCGCGGGCGGATGGGCATGAGTCAATATTTACCTGACAGGTCATTTTTGCAATATGTTCTTGACTTAGCAGGTTAATATTTCTGGTAGGGTGTGGTGGGGGATAGCGACTTGCGCACGAGTGCTGGGAAATGCTTCGGGTCGTCAAGGCGGGCGGGGAAAAGCTGGGTCCTGACTCGATTCTCCCAGTCCGTCAGCGGCATCTACTATCAGGCCACCAACCGCACCGAGACCGAACAACTCGCGGCGCTCAGCCGGATTATCCGGACGCATTTTGAGGACGCGGCGCTCCTGCGTGGGGTCGCGCTTCCTGATTGGGAGAGCCTCTTTCAGTACCTCACCGACCGTGCGGCCGGCGCGCCGCTTCTACTCGTGCTCGACGAGTTTCCCTATTTGGCGGCGGCCGCGCCAGCGCTTCCGTCGATCATTCAGGCGGCCTGGGACCACGACTGGCCCGGGACGCGACTGAAGCTCGTGCTCAGCGGCTCTCACATCACGGCGATGCAGCGACTGGAGCACGCGGATCAGCCGCTCTACGGCCGCCGAACCGGTCGGCTGGTGTTCTCGCCATTTACCCACGAATACACCGGCGGCTTCGTGCCGGCGTACTCCGCGAGGGACCAACTCATCGTCAGCATCTTCGGTGGCTTGCCGGGGCATCTGGCACTACTCGACCCCCAACAGGGGCTCGCCGCCAACGTCATGCGGCAGATGCTGACCCCGTCGGGACGTCTATTCGACGAGGCGCAGCACATGCTGGACGCCTTTCTCGGCGATGCGGACATCCACTATTCGATCATCCAGGCCATCGCGAACGGCGATCACACGTGGAGCAAGATCACGAGCCGACTTGGCAAGCGCAGTGGTTCGATCTCCCGGCCCATGCGGTGGCTCGAAGAAATGCAGGTCGTCTCGCGCATGGTCCCCATCACCGAGGCCAGCCCACAGCGCTCCAAACGCACGCTGTATCGCATCACCGATCCGTACGTCGCCTTCTGGCACCGGTTCGTGGCGTCCCTCATCGCGACCGGCGAAGTCAGCGTCCAGACGCCAGAGCAGCTGTGGCACGCGCGCATTACTCCTCGGCTCGACGACTACATGGGTGCCCCCTTTGAGGACATCTGCCGCTCCTGGACAGGTCGCACGGCCAGGCTTCCATTCAGGCCGAGCCGAGTGGGGGCGTGGTGGGACGCGAACTCGCAGAACGCAATTGACGTCGTGGCCATGGGATTGGACGGAGATATCCTGGTTGGCGAATGCAAGTGGGGCAGCGTGGATGATGCAGACCTCGACCTGCTCCGCATGCGCGCGACACGGCTCGTGGCCGACCTGCCCTCGGGTGAGCCCGTGCGTCGCGTGCACTACGCGCTATTCTCGGGTACCGGTATCTGGTCGAGTGACGTGGCGGCGGCCATCGCCGCCGGCGACGTGCTCGGGTTCTCCAGTGCCGACCTGACCGTGCGCTAGACC
>PNKL01000152.1 GCA_013822425.1 Gemmatimonas sp. | reverse complement strand
TAAAGAAGGCCCGCCGTGCCGACCCGCCGACCGAGCGCCAGCGGCAGCGCGAGCGCACCGCCTGCCGGGCAAAACAGCCGCTTTCGATCGAATTCGGCGCAATACCACTTCATGCCTCGCTTCACGTCAGAATACCGCCTGAATGCGAGCGACCAAGGCCCGAACGCGTTCCATCGCCTCCGCCGCGTCGGTCACCGGAAGTTCGAGATCGATCGCCAGCTTGGTGTAGCCCTGCCGCCAGTGCTCCGGCAACGTGAGCAAGGGTGGCCATGCATGCGTCGCACGACTCTCGAACACCCGTTCGCATGCTTCGCGGAGGCCCGTGCAGTCGCTGATCAGCGCTTCCATAAGCATCAGGTCAATCAGATCCTTGAACCGCTCGTTTCTCTTGCCGGGTTGCGGTGGTAGGGTCATTCCATGGAGCTTCTGCGCGACGTGGTAGCGGAGCGATAGGCAGGGCACGCGATCCGGGCCGGTGATGCCCAGTGTCGACTCCAACGCAACCGCGTCGAGCAGTTCTACCTCTGCCTCTCCGGGCTCGGCGCGTGCGATGTCCACCGAAACCATCGTCCAAGTTCCACCTCGGTACGTCGCGGCCAACTGCACCCTGACGGTGCCGTTGTCGAGGACGACCGGCTCTCGCCTGCGCTGGAATTGGAACCCTTGGTACCCTGATGCAATCGCGCGCTCGAGCGCCACGGCAAGCTCAGCGACGGAATCGTGAAGCACGAGATCGATGTCTTTCGTCGCGCGGGCGCGCTCGCGGAGTCGAAGCTCAAGCGCGACGCCACCCTTTATGGTGAACAGATAGCCGTTCAAGCCGTTGTCCTTCGCCACCTGAACCGACCGCTCGAGCGCTCCCGCGAGTGCCATGTGGGCGACCCACCCGTGTACACGTCCCTCGGCGACCCCACTTGAGCGCGCGTAAGCTTGCGTGTACTTCGCCAGCACGCCGGCCGATGCTGGTGGTCCGCTGGGTCGCTTCCGGTTTGGCGTGCTCATCGCGGACCCGTCACCGTTGCCTCATCGCCGAGGAGTTCGCGCTGGAGGCGATCGGCCTGGTCGAGCGTCAGTTGACCCGTGCGCCGCCCATCGGTGATTGCCTGGCGTACGAGCGCGCCGCCGATATGGTTCGCATGGACGTCGCGGATGGTCCGCTCTGGCGTCGTGACGCGGATTCCTTCCACGATTCTCACGTCCCGCACCTCGAGTGCGGCTCGGTGGAGCGTGAGATGCTTCGGCACCGCCCTTCGGATGCGAGCGGTGATGGGCAGTGTGATGTGGACCTTTGACGGGCTGGCGTCCGACAGCGCATAGAGTGCCAGTGCCGACTCGTGCGAGAGCACGGCCCACGTGTCCGGGCGCCGCACCTGTGGCCAGAGCGTCGCCTCCATGTACTGGCCGAGGGGCGAGATCGGAAACCGGCTGAGGCGATACACACCGCGGCTGACGCGTTCGATATCCTCGCTCTTGGCGAGTTGCAGCAGCCGGATGGGGTTGACGCCCGCGTCGCGCGCCTGTGCGGTGCTGAAGTAGCCGAGTTGGGCCTCGGCGATGTCGTAGAGTCTGATATCCCACTCGCGGCGTCGCATGCGCTCTCCGGAAGTGTCAATAATATAGCAAGACATTATATTATTGCCATGCCCAAGTGCAAGTCCTCGCTGTACGAATGCCCGACTACTTGTGGAGGGCCAACCGTCGCGCTCGATCATGGCGCGCACGCGCCGATCGGGAGGACCGCGCCTTTCCGGGTAAGCGACGCGGAGCGGAGTCAGCCGATGGGGCAGGTAGATGTGCAGCCCACCTGCGGGGCGCTGGGCGGCGCGACGGCCAGCGTGCTATCGCTGGCGCTGGCGGCCGTACTTGGCGATGAGATCATGCGAGACGATGTCCACCAAGTACACCGTCCCACCCTCGATCCGATGGACCAGCCGGTCTCCGTCGTTGATACGCGCCTCGTGGTAATACGTGTCGGGCTCAATAGGCTTGATGCGCATCCCGGGCGTCGGCTGGCCCTTGAGGAGCGCGAGAATCACCTTGTCTGCGCTACTCTGCTGCTGGTGCTGCAACGCAGCATAGGTCTCGTCAAACTGCTTCGAGAAATCCGCGGCCAGGAATCCCTGTTTGCGCGCCATCGGCGATCAACGCTTGACCGCGGAGGCTTTCTTGCGCCCTTTCTCTTTGAGTGTCTCCAGGTGACGCAGCGCCTCGTCCGGCCCCTTGGCGCGCGTCGACCGGCCCTCCTGAAAATCCGCCTCGGCGCGCTGGATCCGGGCGCGCCCCTCCGCGCTGTGGTACCAGAGCTGCTCAATGGGAACGATGGCCGATGGTACGAGCTCGTAGCCCCCCGCCTCGGTCCTGTCGATGCGGATGGGGGTGTTCTCGTCGAGCCCCAATGCGCGACGGACTTCCGCGGGGAACGTCGCACGCCCCTTGGTGTCGAGGGTCAGGAAACCGATGGTCGTAGCTCGCACGGAGACTCCAGGTAGGGCCCACGTGGGACTATACCATATTCCCACATCGGGACGCAATCCGCGCAATGAGCCGCGAAATGGGCGGGCCAAGCAACGCCGAGCGGTGGAAGCCGGGCGTTTTGTGGTGGTCGCTGCCGGCCGATGCTCGTGTGCTGGTGCGGACGATTCGGGCGCTTGCTTCGTACTGAGCACTGCCCGCCATACCCACAACAACGAAAGCGCTTATTATGACTTGACATCTAAACCATAATACAGTACACTGCCAGTTGGGATTCGCCAGGATTCGCCAGGATTCGCCGA
>PNKL01000151.1 GCA_013822425.1 Gemmatimonas sp. | reverse complement strand
CGCCCGATGTCGTCGTGATCACCGAGCCGACGAAGCTCGGCGTCTACCGCGGGCACCGAGGCCGGATGGAGATCGAGATCCGCACGCAGGGCCGCTCCGCGCATGGCTCCGCGCCGGAGCGCGGCGTCAACGCGGTCTACCGGATGGGCCCGATCATCGCCGACATCGAGCGGCTGAACGACGCGCTGGCCGCGACGGCGGACCCGTTCCTCGGAAAGGGGTCCTGCACGATCTCCGCGATCCGCTCGACCTCGCCGTCGCTCTGCGCGGTAGCCGACAGCGCGACGATTCACGTGGACCGGCGGCTGACGCATGGCGAGACGTGGGAGGGCGCGGTGAAACAGATCGAGGCGCTGGAAAGCGTCAGGCAGGTCGGCGCAACCGTGTCGGTGCTGGACTACGCGGTGCCGTCGTACACCGGGCTCACCTATCCGACGAAGAAGTTCTATCCGACTTGGCTCTTCCCCGAAGATCATCCGGCGGTACGGGCCGGCGTGCACGCCGCCGAAACCGCGTTGGGCAGGAAGCCGGTGGTCGGGAAGTGGGGGTTCAGTACCAACGGCATCGCCACCGCCGGGATGTTCGGCGTGCCGACCATCGGGTTCGGGCCGAGCGACGAGATCTGGGCGCACTCGCCGGACGACCAGTGCCCGGTGAACGACCTCACGCTCGCGGCCCGCTTCTACGCCGCCTTCCCGCAGGCCTTTCTGGAGGCCACCCGATGAACCGCCTGTACAACGGCGACTTCCTCCTCACCTGGGACCAGGATGACGCGACGCTGCGCGCGGTGCTCGACACCGCGCAGGCGCTCGAGGACCTCGCCCGGGCCGGCGTCTCCTGCAAGGTCTTCGAGACCGGCCTTGGCGTCTCGATCTTCCGCGATAACTCCACGCGCACGCGTTACGCCTTTCGCTCCGGGTGCAACCTTCTCGGCCTGATGACGGAGGAGCTGGACGAGTCCACCTCGCAGATCGCACACGGCGAGACGGTACGCGAAACGGCGGCGATGATCGGGTTTCTCACCGAAGTCGTCGGCATCCGCGACGACATCTTCCTCGGCGAAGGTGACAAGTACCAGCGCGAAGTGGCCGCGGCCCTCGCCGAGAGCCACAGGGAAGGGGTGCTGATGCAGCGCCCCGCGGTCATCAACCTCCAGTCGGACCTCGACCACCCGACACAGAGTCTCGCGGACCTCGCGCACCTCGTGGAGGTGTTCGGGGGGATCGAGAATCTGAAGGGGAAGAAGCTGGCGATGAGCTGGGCGTACTCGCCGAGCTACGGAAAACCCTTGTCGGTGCCTCAGGGCGTGATCACGCTGATGACGCGGTTCGGCATGGACGTCGTGCTCGCGCATCCGCCGGGCTACGACCTCGTGGACGAGACGGTGGAAACCGCTCGACGCTTCACAGCGTCCAGCGGCGGTTCGTTCGCGGTCACCGATTCAATGGCGGCGGCGTTCGAAAACGCCGACGTGGTGTACCCGAAGAGCTGGGCGCCTGCGGCCGTGATGCGCGAGCGCACGCGCATCCTTCATTCGGGAGAGAAGGACGCGCTCAAGGCGCTGGAGCGCGAAGCGCTGGCGACGAACGCGAAGCACAGGGACTGGGAGTGCAACGAGGCGATGATGCGCGGCACGAAGGGGGGCGGCGCGCGCTACCTGCATTGCCTGCCGGCTGACGTGACCGACGTCTCGTGTGCGGCGGGCGAGGTGAGCAAGGCGGTCTTCGAGAAGGCGCGCGTTGACACCTACCGCGAGGCGGGCCACAAACCGTTCATCGTGGCGGCGTTGATCCTGCTGACGCGATTCGCCGATCCGACGGAGCTGGTGAACCGGCTGGCGAGGGAGGCACGACCCCGCCGCGCCGGGTAGCGCGGTGCGTCAGCACCGCTCGACGCCCGAAAAGATGAGCGCCACCCGCTCGCCCGCCTTGATCACGCCGTCGCGCTGGAGCCGAAGCAGGCCGGCCAGTCCGGCCGAACCGGTGGGGCTGACGGCGACGCCCGTGTGGGCGAGCGCCAGATCGTGGGCTTCCTTGAGCGTCGCTTCAGCCGCCACCACCGGCACGCCGCCCGACTCGGCCATCCCGCGCAGCACGGCGAGCCAATCGTACGTCTCGTCGTCGAGAATTCCCTCGGCGATGCTCCGTGGCGCCTCTTCCCACGGCCACATGAACTCCGAGCGGTGAGCGCCTGCATAGCGCAGCGCTTCCTCTTGCGACATTCCGGTTTGGCGCTGACGCTCCTGCCACAAGCTCCACGCGCGCCGAAGCGGCCACGCCCCCTCGGTCTGGACCGTGTGGATGCGCGGCATGCGGGACAGTCGCCCGTCCGCTGCCGCACGGGCGAACGCCTGTACGCAGCTGCTCGCGAGCGCGCCGCCCCCCACCTGAACGACCATGTGGTCGAACGGCAAATCGCCGGCGGCCAGCATCTCTTCCACCAGCGTCTCGCCGCCCTCGATCGTGAGACCGTTCTCGCTTCCCTGCACGCAGAATGGCAGCGCCCCTGCACGGATCGCGTCGTGGAACCCATGCACGCACGGATCGCCTGCCCGCCCCGGTGCCCGGGGGCACGGAACGACGGTCGCCCCGAGCGCGTGCAACCTCTCCAACACCGACGCTTCCGCGTGCGGCGGCACGAACACCGTGAGTGCGCGCTCCACGGCGCGCGCCAGCACCGCCGCGGCGAGTGCCGCGTTACCACAGCTTGCGATCGCCAGCGGTGGCCGCTCGCCCCGTTCCACCACCGCCAGATAAAGCAGGATGCCGAACAGGTGCCGGCTCTTGTGCGAGCCAGAAACGTTGCCGGTCTCGTCCTTCA
>PNKL01000150.1 GCA_013822425.1 Gemmatimonas sp. | reverse complement strand
GTTGTCTGATGCGGCCATTCCAAGGACAGCAGCAGCAAGTCTTGTGCTGTTCAGCAGATGATCGTCGCCGATGATCTGGCGGAGTCGGGTGAGCATGGAACTGTCATCGGCGCCGAGCGACCATTCCGCGCTCAGGCGAGACAGCTCAAGATCTGCCTGCTGATCCGGCGTCCAATCAACTGCCAGCGACAGGGTGCGCGAGATTGTCTCGAGTACGTCCTCCCAGACTTCATCTGTCTGTTGAGCGCGCGTTCGACCAAGCAAGGCGGCATACGCCGCCGTCGGACTGGCAGCGTACTCGGCGGCAACGTCATATGCGCGACTCGCATCGGACGCTGCCCCCGTTCGCATCGAGTACTCCGCACACCGCATCATCGTCGCGTAGGCGAGCTGCTTCTCGCCGCTCTCCTGGTACAGCCGCGCCGCATCCCAGTAGATCTCGATCCCGCCGTCTGCCTGCGCGTCGGCCTCCAGCACCCGCGCCGCACTCACCGCCAGGCTCCGGAACACGCCCGCCGTCATCCCGCGTCGCACCCGCTCCGTCCAGAGGTCGTGCGGTGTCAGCGGCTGGCCGGGCTCCGACGGCAACGCCAGCATGTCATCCAACTCGCCGAACGGCGACACCAGCACCGGCGCCTCCACCCCCAGCACCCGCTCCACCCGCGGCAGCGTCGCATGCTGGCCGAGCAGCGCGCACGCCTGCAACAACCGCAGCGCCTCGCGCGACAGCTGGCGCAACTGATCGTCGATCAACGTCGACAGGTCCGGCGGCACCGGTGCACGCTCGCGGTGCGTCTGGTGCTGGTGCACGAGGTGCCCAAGAAAGAGCGGATTGCCGCCGCTTGCCGTCCCGAGTCGTCGCGTCACTTCCTCGAACTCGGCCTCCGCCCCCAATCCCACCGCCTGCGTGAACGCGCGCATTTCCTCATCCGTCAGCGGCGCGATGCGCTCCTGCGCCGCCCCCAGCAATCGCTGCGCCGCCGCATCCTCTCGCGTCGGGACGCGCCGCGCCGACAGGATCACCGCCAGCCGCGCCGTGGGACGGCTCTCGAGCAGCCGCGCGAACATGAGCAGCGTAAGCGGATCGGCCCAGTGGGCATCGTCCACGAAAACCGCCAGCGGCGCCTCGCCGAGTATGGCATCCATCAGATCGACCCACGACAGGTAGACCGCGTATTGACGCCCGCGCGCCTCCTCGGGCGCCAACGGCTCCTCGCCTGTGTCGGCCCGTCCCATCTGCCGCATCAGCGTCAGCGCGTCCGGATCGGCCCCCAGCGCTCCGGGCGCCTCCAGCAGGTGCGGCAGCAGCTCGGTCAACAGCGCGAACGGCCTGTCTTCATACGAAGGCCGCGCCCCGCCCGGTACCGCGCACCAACCAGCCATGCGCGCCGCGCGCGCCACCTCGCGGAGCAATCGCGACTTGCCGATCCCCGGCGGGCCCACGTACCACAGCACCGTCGCCTCGCCCCCGCGCGCCTTCTCCAGCACATCCTGCCCGTGCGCGAGCAGCCCGTGACGCCCGACGAACGGTGCCGACGTCGCCGTGACCCGCCGTCCGGTCGTGTCGGTCAGCTCCGAGATGCGCCGCTTCAGCAACCGCGCCGGCAGGCCGATCACCTTCGCGCGCTCGCCGATCTCGCGCAGGTACGCGTCCAGGATCTCCAGCGCCGCGTTCTTCGCGCCCAGCATCGCCGTCGCCTCGGCGCGCGCCAGCGTCGCCTCCTCATTCAGCGGATCGGCCTGCAGGCACATGAGCCCCCAGTGCTCCACCTCGCGCCACCGCCCCTCGCGCCGCGCCAGCGCGATGCGGTGCAGCGTCGCGCGCCGGTATTGCGCCGATAACCGCGCGCGCAGCTGCTCGAGCCAGTCGTGGAGCGGACTCCCCTCGGGAGGCAGCACGCCGGGCAGAATGCTCGCCGCGCGTTCGATGGCCGCCGGTTCAGCGGTGTACGGCCAGTCATGCCGCAGCACGTCGGAGAGGTCGCTGTCCACCGACGCCGGATCCACGCGCACGTCGTCGGTGCCGTCGTCCATCCGCAGTCCCGCCTTGCGCAGGCGATACAACGCCTGCCGCAGCGAGTGGCGGCCCGCCGCATCGTCCGACCCGGGCCAGACGAGCTCCGTCAACTCGGAGCGCGCCATCCGTTCGCCGGCACGCTGGGCCAGCACCAGCGCGAGCGGAAAGAGCATCCCCGCATCGGAAACGAGCGACAGCGCGCCGAGTGTCACCTCGGCGCGCCCAAGCCCGCGAACGACCAGCAGGGTTGCCCCGTCGTGACCCATGCGAGGAAATGATGAGGCGGCGTCACAGCCGCGTCATTTTGCCGGTGCTGCTACTTCAGATTCAGGATCTTCTCGACCCCGACGCCCTCGGCTTCGGCCTGGAAGTTCAGCACAATGCGGTGCCGCAGCACGCTGAACGCAATCGCCCGCACGTCGTCGAGGTCGGCCACCGGACGCCCGTCCATCGCCGCCCGCGCCTTGGCCCCCAGCACCAGATACTGCCCGGCGCGCGGACCCGCCCCGAAGGCGATGTACTTGCGCACCATCTCGCTCGCCCCGGGCTCGCCCGGCCGAGTGCTGCGCGCCATCTCCACCGCAAACTTCACCACGCTCGGCGGCGCCGGCAATCGGCGCACCAGCCGCTGCATCTCGCGAATCTCGTCGGCCGAGAGCACCGCGCGCAACGTCTGCGCCCCGGCCCCCGTGGTGGTGCTGACGATGCGCTCTTCCTCCTCCTGCGTGGGATAGCCCACGCGGAGCTCGAACATGAACCGGTCGAGCTGCGCCTCGGGGAGGTGATACGTCCCCTCCTGTTCGATGGGGTTCTGCGTGGCCAGCACGAAGAACGGCTCGGGCAACGGATACGTG
>PNKL01000149.1 GCA_013822425.1 Gemmatimonas sp. | reverse complement strand
AACGGTACAGGTCATCCCGCACATCACCGACGAGATCAAGGCGGCCATCCGCCGGATGGCGCCGGAGAACGACGTCGTGCTCGTTGAGATTGGCGGCACCGTTGGCGACATCGAGTCGCAGCCGTTCCTCGAGGCGATCCGCCAGTTCCGCCATGACATCGGCCGCGACAACGCGCTCTTCGTGCACCTCACGCTGGTCCCGTTCATCGCCGCCGCCGGCGAGGTGAAAACCAAGCCGACGCAGCACTCGGTGCGCGACCTGATGGAACTCGGCATCCAGCCCGACATCCTGATCTGCCGCACCGAGCGTCCGCTCACCGAGGACACCAAGCGCAAGATCGCGCTGTTCTGCAACGTCGAATTCGGCGCCGTCATCGAAAGCCGCGACGTGCCGACGATCTACCAGATTCCGCTGGCATTCGCCGAGCAAGGGCTCGACCAGCTCGTCTGCCGCAAACTCGGCCTCGAGACCAGGCCAGCCGACATCACGGCCTGGCGCGCGCTGGTGCAGAAGGTCGTGGAGCCCAAGTCGAAGGTGCGCATCGCCGTGGTCGGGAAGTACACCGACTATGCGGACAGCTACAAGAGCATACAGGAAGCGCTGATCCACGGCGGCATCGCCAACGACGTCGGCGTGGACGTCGCGTGGACCTCGTCGGACCTGTTCACCGACACGGAAACGGCCAAGCGCCTGCTCGCCTCGTACGACGGGCTGCTCGTCCCCGGCGGCTTCGGGGTGCGCGGTGTCGAAGGGATGGTGGAGGCGATCCGCGGCGCCCGCGAAACCGGCACGCCGTTCTTTGGCATCTGCCTCGGCATGCAGGTGGCCATCATCGAGTTCGCGCGCAACGTGTGCGGGCTGGATGACTCCAACTCCAGCGAGTTCGCTCCGGAATGTGCCCACCCGGTGATCGCGCTGATGGAGAGCCAGCACACCGTCAAGGACATGGGCGGCACCATGCGCCTCGGCGCGTACGCCTGTCGCCTCGCCCGCGGCTCGCGCGTGGCAGAGGTCTACGGCGTCCCCGAGATCAGCGAGCGCCACCGCCACCGCTACGAGGTCAGCAACGGCTTCCGCGAGCTCTTCGTGGAGAAGGGCCTGCGACTCTCCGGGTTGTCGCCGGACGGATCGCTCGTGGAGGTGGTGGAGCTGCCCGATCACCCGTACTTCATCGCCTGCCAGTTCCATCCCGAACTCAAGTCTCGTCCGACGCGGCCGCACCCGCTGTTCGCCAGCTTCGTCGCGGCGGCGGTCAATCGCCGCGACGTGCGCGGCGGAACGGGCCACCAGGCCGCGTCGCCCTCGCTCGCCCCGGCCAAGTGACCATGCCCGCGTCCTTCCCGCGTGACCATCTCTTCCTGATCGCCGGTCCGTGCGTCGTCGAGTCCGACGACGTGATGCTGCGCGTCGGCGAACACCTCGCGCGGCTCGCCGAGCGCGTCCCGGGCGGCATCATCTACAAGGCCAGCTTCGACAAGGCCAACCGGTCCAACGCAGTGGCGCATCGCGGGCCGGGCATCGAGGAGGGGCTCGCCGCGCTCGACCGGGTGCGGATGGCCACGGGTCTGCCCGTCATCACCGACGTGCATCTCCCCGCGCAGTGCGCGATGGTGGCGCTGGTCGCCGACGCGCTGCAGATTCCCGCGTTCCTGTGCCGCCAGACCGACCTGCTCGAGGCGGCGGGGGCTGCCGGCAAGCCGGTGAACATCAAGAAGGGCCAGTTCCTCCACCCCGAAGGGATGAAGGGCGCGGTAGCCAAGGTGCGCGCCGCCGATCCGGCCGGCGCGCGCGGTCTCGGCGCGAACGACGTCGCGGTCACCGAGCGCGGTTCGTTCTTCGGCTACGGCGATCTGGTGGTGGACATGCGCGCCATTCCACGCATGCGCGAGGCATGCGACTGCCCCGTGATCTTTGACGCCACGCACAGCGTGCAGCAGCCGGGACGCGGTGAAGGCGGCGCGTCGGGCGGCGTGCGCGCCATGATCCCGCCCCTCACGCTGGCCGCCTGCGCCGCCGGCGCAAACGGATTGTTCATGGAGACGCATCCCGACCCCGACCACGCGCCAAGCGACGGGCCGAACATGGTTCCGCTGCACGCGCTCGACGAGTTGGTCTACCGCGCCGTGGATGTCTGGGCCGCGGCCCGGGGCCGGCGATGACCCACGCGCCCGTGCTCGACGCCGAGGCGGCGAAACGCATCCGGTTCGTCGTGCTTGATGTCGACGGCGTGATGACCGACGGCGGCGTCTATCTTGGCGACGTGGACGGTCGCCGGCTCGAGTTCAAGAAGTACGACATCCAGGACGGCCTTGGCATCCTGCTCCTGCGCTGGGCCGGTCTCCGCGTGGGCGTCATTACCGGGCGGGTGTCGGAGAGCGTGGCGCTGCGCGCCGCCGAACTCAAGGTGGACGACCTGGTGCAGGACGAGCAGGCGCGCAAGCTGCCGGCGCTGCGCAAGTTGTGCCGGAAGCACGGCATCGGCCTCGACGAAGTGGCGTTCGTGGGCGACGACCTGCCCGATATTGGCGTCCTGCGCGAGGTCGGCCTGCCGGTGGTGGTCGCAAATGCCACCGCCGACGCTGCGAAGGCCGCGCGCATCCGGCTCACGCAGGCGGGGGGCGCCGGCGCCGTCCGGGAGTTCTGCGAGCTGCTCCTCCGCGCTCGCGGGGAGTGGGACGCGCTGGTGGAGCGCTACGTCCAAAGCCGATCGGAGGGACCAGTCAAGTGACGACCGCTGCGGAAATCATCGAACGCGGACGCCGCGTCATCAGTTTGGAGCAGGCGGCGCTGGCGCGCACGGCCGAGCGCGTGGGGCCGACCTTCGCTGCAGCGGTGGAGCTCATCGCCACAGCGAAGGGACGCACGATCGTCGCCGGCATCGGCAAGT
>PNKL01000148.1 GCA_013822425.1 Gemmatimonas sp. | reverse complement strand
GCTGCGTGGCCCTCAGCGGGGGCACGTATCGATGCTGGCACGCCGAACTCGAATGCGCAACGTCATCATGCCGCCCGCCCGCCACGACAGCACCAACCCTTGGTTATGCGCTCGCGCGCGACCGTCGGCGCACCGGCCGCCGCTCCTGGGCGATACGCTCAGCGAGGTACACCTTGAGCAGCGACTGGTACGGCACATCGCGCTGATTCGCCAGCGTCCGCAGTTCATCGAGCAAACCCTGCGGCAGCCGGAGGGAGATCGTCGCTGTCGACGGGTGGAGGTTCGGGAACGACACCCGCCGTGCCTTGCTCCAGTCGAGATACTCTGTGGTATCATGCGTCATCCAGAACTCGCCCGCCTCCTCATGCGAACGAAAGTGTGGAATCGGCTTCAGCTTCTTACGGGGCTTTGGCATAGCGATGACGCTCCTAGCGGCTCATGTCTCGGATCGATATGACGCGTACTCGCTTCGCCCGAATCGTGAACGCCGCCGTCAGCAGACGGCCAGCGTTCGTCGGACCGTAGATCAAGACCCGGCGTTCTGTCGCGGAATGCTTGGCGTCCTCGAGTAGCACAACCGGTGCGTGGAAGAAGATCTCCTCGGCCTCAGACTGACTCACACCATGGCCGCGCACGTTCTTGGCCGTGTTACCGGCGTTCCACTCGAAGCCCTCAAGTCCGCCAAGCAGCGCGTCAATATCGAGCATGAGCACAGTATACGATGGACATATACATTCCGCAAGTCCACGGCGAGCCTCCACGGCGAGCCTCCACAGCGAGCCTACGGTGATGCGCCTAGAAAATATGACTGGACTTGCCTCCGACTCTTGCGTGGGTTAGCTCCTCACGAGATGAGTCAGAGTTGCCAGAGCCACCGGCGACGGTGCTCCTGTCGCCCCTTCGCGGAGACCAGCCCATGGCATCTGCTACGACGATCTATCTTGGCCTCGATGGGCACAAGGAGTCCGTGACCATCGCGGTGTTGCCCAGCGGGGCCCCCGCACCCACCCGGGTGGAGAAGCTCCCCAATGATTTAGCGAAACTCCGGCGCTTCTGCGAGCGGCAGGCCCGCCAGGGCACGGTGCGCGCCTGTTACGAGGCCAGTGGGGCGGGCTACGTGATCCAGCGGGCGATGACCACGTGGGGCGTGCCCTGCGACGTCATCGCGCCATCGTTGATCCCGACCAAACCCGGCCAGCAGCGCAAGCACGACACCGGCGACGCGATCCAACTGGCCCGCCTCTATCGCGCCGGCGAACTCACCATCGTGCGCATCCCCACGGAGGCAGAGGAGCGCGCCCGCGACGTCGTGCGGTGCCGCGAGACGTTTCAGCGCGAAGTACTGCGGAGCCGCCACTCCCTCCTCAAGTTCCTCGCGCGGCGCGGCTTCGTGTACCGGGAGGGCACGCCCTGGCGGCAGGCCCACTACAATTAGCTCCGGCGCCTTGCTGCGGAGAGCTCGCCGCTGGCGCCCGAAGACCGGCGCGTCTTCGGCGAGTATCTCGGGCTGCTCGAGTACAAGCTGTCGCGGCGCGACGCGCTCGACGAGCAGATCGAGGCGCTTGCCCTCACCCCCGCGCTCGCGTCCGCCGTCGCCACCCTTCAGTGCTTCCGCGGCATCCAGCAGCAGGCGGCGATGGTGCGCGCCACCGAGATCGGTGATTGGCAGCGGTTCGCGTCGCCCCGCCAGTTGATGGCCTACCTGGGGCTCGTCCCGCGCGAACATTCCTCCGGGGATCGGGAGCGCCGCGGGTCGATCACCAAGGCGGGCAACACGCATTGTCGCCATGTCTTGGGGCAGGCCGCGTGGGCGTATCGTTTTCAACCGAAGATCGGCGTCGCCCTCAAGGCGCGGCAGCGCGGGCAGCCACCCGTCGTGATCGCGCATGCGTGGAAGGCGCAGCATCGGCTGCACACGTGCTACCAGCGGCTCGCGTTTCGGCGCCGCCCGCAGATCGCGGTGGTCGCGGTGGCGCGGGAACTCGTCGGGTTTCTGTGGGCCGTGATGCGCGACGTCGCGCCCCTCGTACCACTCGCCGCGTAATGCGCAAGGAGGGTCAGCGGGTGTCCGGTGGCACGATCGGGGAGAATGCTCGGAGTCGTTATCGGGTCCACGCGGGGCTCGCCCCGCGTGGAATCCCTGTGCCTAGAACGAGCCAGCTCCCGACGAATCCAATGCTTGCCGCTCCGGCAGCGCGATCTGCTGACCGGCGTATATCAGCAGGATGCATCGTCGAAGCCGCCACCGGTGCCCCTGATCCTCACGCTGCACGCCGCACGAAACGACGAACGACCCTGCACGCGCGGTCCGGCGTGCTTGACAATCATCCAGTCATATCAACGAACGGCGTTCTGCTGCGAACGCTCTAATTGAACGCGGCCGCGGAGCGGCCGCTTCAATAGCGTGGCCGTCAGCACCAAGCGTAGTTACTGACTAGTCCATAATATAGGCTACACTGGGAGCATGGAAGAAGGACCGGACGAGGCGCGGGTTCCGGCCGATCGCCGCCAAGTCGGCCACGACGCGTTGGCGCAGTGACTCGTTGCGCCGGAGCGGCCGCTTGGCCACGCCGTTGGTCTTGAGATGCTGCCACACGAATTCGTCCGGGTTCAGATCCGGCGCATAGCCGGGCAGGAAGTGCACCTCGAGCCGGCCGCGCTGCGCCTGCACGAAGCGCGCGACGAGCTTGGCGACGTGGGCCGGGTGGCGGTCGAGGATCAGCAGCACCGGGCGACGGCGGCGGCGCAGGAACTTCGTGAGCAGCGCCACAAAGTGCCCCGCGTTCAACCGCTCGGTGTAGACGTCGTACCAGAACGCGCCGCGGGCCGTGACCGCCGAAATCGCACTCACCGCCTGTCGCTGGCCACTCGTGGCCACCACCGGCGTCTG
>PNKL01000147.1 GCA_013822425.1 Gemmatimonas sp. | reverse complement strand
TGCTGGGACGCGAGCACGGCGCAGACGGTGCCTTCCTTGCCGGTGGTACCGAACTGCTTCCCGACTTCCAGCGTGGGCGCGAGCGGTCACGGCACCTCATTGCGCTCGACGCGGTGGAGGAACTCGCCGGCATTCGCGAGACGGGCGGCGAACTCCGCATCGGAGCGCTGGCGACCATCGCCGAGATCGCCCGGTCGCCACGCGTGCGCACATGGTGTGAGGCGCTCGCCGAGGCGGCTGCGTCCATCGGCAGCCCGCCGATCCGCAGCCGCGCGACGATCGGCGGCAATTTCTGCCGCGCGGTGCCGTGTGCCGATACGCCCGCCCCGTGCATCGCCGCGGAGACGCGCGTGCGACTGGTGGGCCCGGACGGCGAGCGCGAACTGCCGGCTGAGGCGTTTTTCGTGGGGTCACGGCGGACGGCGCTCCGCGCGGGCGAGCTCCTCGTCGAGGTGATCCTGCCGGCACAGCCTTCGGCCGCGGCGTCGCACTATCAGCGCTTCACGCGCCGCCGCGGATCGGCGTTGGCTGTCGCGTCTGTCGCGGTGCGCCTCAGCCTCTCCGGCCGCAACATTGCCACGGCGCGGGTGGTGTACGGGGCGGTGTCGTCCACGCCGCTTCTCTCCGCGTGCCTCGAGGCGATGCTCGTCGGCAAGGCGCCAACCGACGCGTTGTTTGCGCATGCAGCCGCCGTCAGCATCGACGAGGCGCTTGGCGCCACCGACGTGCGCCGTTCCGACAGCCTGCGGCGCTCCGTGCTTCCCGTGCTTACGCGCCGGGCGTTGGCGGAGGCCGCAGCGCGCGCCGCGCGGAGGTCCGCATGAGCGAGGCCATGCTCGTCCAGATCGAGATCAACGGCGACCTGCAGGCGCTCGCCGTCACGCCAGGCACGACACTGCTCTCGGTGCTGCGCGACCAGCTGAACCTCACCGGCACCAAGCACGGTTGCGGCACGGGCGACTGCGGCACCTGCACGGTGCAGCTTGACGGCGAGCCCGTGGCCTCGTGCCTCACGCTTGCCGCCGCGGCCAACGGACGGAAGGTCACCACCGTGGAAGGGCTCGCCCGCGGCGGCCAGCTGCACGCGCTGCAGAAGTCGTTCGTCAAGCACGCCGCCCTCCAGTGCGGCTACTGCACGTCGGGCATGCTCATGTCGGCCAAGGCGCTCGTTGACGCCAATCCGTCGCCCTGTGACGCCGAGATCCGCGACGCACTCGCCGGCAACCTGTGCCGCTGCGGCTCGTACCCGCGCATCATCGAGGCCATCAGGCATTGGCGCGAGTTCGAGGGCGTGCCGCTCGACACCACGCCGCATCCGGGCGCTGACGCGCACTCGGGGCCGGCGCAGCACCGTGACCATGCGATTGTCGGCACCTCCGTACCGCGCTACGACGCTCCCGACAAGGTCACGGGACGCGCGGCCTACACCGCCGATCTTCGCCTGCCCGGGATGCTGTACGGCAAGATACTGGGCAGCCCGGTGGCGCATGGCATCATCCGGCGCATTGACACCTCGCGTGCGCAGGCGCTGCCCGGCGTACTCGCCGTGATCACCGCGGACGATGTCCCCCACACGCGCTATGGCGTGAGCCCGGCGCGCGAGGACGAGCAGATCCTCGCCGTGGATCGCGTGCGCTACGTCGGCGACGAAATCGCGGCCGTCGCCGCCGTGGACGAGGAGACCGCCGAGCGCGCGATTGCGTTGATCGACGTGGAGATCGACCCGCTGCCGGCCGTCTTCGATGCCGCATCCGCCCTCGCGCCAGGCGCGCCGGTGATCCATCCGGAGCATCCGCGCTACGCCGGCAACGTGAACACGCGCGTGAATTGGCACTTTGGCGACGTGGCGCAGGGGTTCGCCGAGGCCGATTACATCCGCGAGCAGCGCTTCGTCGGCAACCGCACGTACCAGAGTCCCATGGAACCGCATGCGGCGCTGGCCCGCTGGGAGCCGCACGCCAATCGGCTCACGCTCTGGTCGGCCACGCAGACGCCGCATTATCTGCACCGATCGCTGTCGCGCACGCTCGGCATCCCGATGGGCGACATTCGGGTCATCCGCCCGCACGTCGGCGGCGGCTTTGGCGTGAAAGCCGAGGCGACGCCGCTCGACTTCTGCGCGGCCATCCTGTCGCGGAAGACGGGCCGGCCGGTGATGATGGCGTACACCCGCGAGGAGATGCACGTGCATTTCCGCGGGCGGCACAAGCAGTACATCGACTTGAAGGTCGGCGTGAAGAAGGACGGCACCATCACCGCTGTCGAGCAGCGCGTGATCCTCGACGGCGGAGCGTACACGTCGTACGGCGTGATCACCGCGTACTACGCCGGCTCGATGCTCCCGACGCTGTACAAGATGCCGCACTACAAGTATGACGGCGTGCGCGTGTACACCAACCTGCCGGCATCCGGCGCGTTCCGCGGGCACGGCGTGCCGCAGCCGCGCTTTGCCTTCGAGTCAATGCTCGACATGATCGCCATGGACCTCGGCCTCGATCCCATCGAGATCCGCCTGCGCAATGCGATGCAGCCCGGATACCGCACCTGCAATGCGCTCGACATTTCGTCGTGCGAGTTCACGCAGACGCTCGAGCGGGCACGCAACGCGACGCGCTGGAACGAGAAGCACGGCAAGTTGCCCCCGGGCAAGGGCATCGGCGTCGGGTGCGGCGGGTTCGTGTCGGGGGCGGGCTATCCGATCTACCGTTCCGACTTCCCGCACTCCAATGCCATCATCCGCGTGCACGAGGACGGCACGGGCGCGTCACTGCACATCCTGGCCTCTGAGATCGGCCAGGGCTCCGACACGATCCTCGTGCAGATCGCCGCCGAAGAGCTCGGCATTGCGTACTCCCGTGTGTGGATGGTGGATTGTGATACGGTGCTCGCACCGCTGGACCTCGGTTCGTATTCGAGCCGGCTGACACTGATGGGCGGCAACGCCGTGCGCACCGCGGCGCAGAAGGTGCGCGCGCAGCTGCTCGACGTGGCCGCGAAGGAGCTCGGCCATGACGCCAG
>PNKL01000146.1 GCA_013822425.1 Gemmatimonas sp. | reverse complement strand
GAGGGCGAGCAGGTTTCCGCTCCAGCTCACGATCATGCCGCTCAGCAGCAGGATCTTGCCGAGCTCGGGGTCCGTGACGTAGAAGCCATACCCGGCGATGGTGCAGCCGACCACGGTGGCGGCGAAGCACTGGAGGAGCGCGAAGCCGTAGAGCTTCCACTCGCCGATGCGCGCCTCGCGCTCGAGGCGCTGCAACTCGGCCGCGCGTTCCTCGGGGGAAGGCGGCGTCCATTTGAAGAACGGCGGCGGTTCGAGCGAGCGCATGGCAGGGCGTCGTACCCCGTCGCGGCGCCGAGGTTCACCCCTGCGCGAACGCGTCCGTGCGCCGCTTCTGCGCCGGCCAGAGCTCGGTCTGCGGGATTTCCTTCTCGAGCTCGAGGCGCACGCGGGCGGCGATGTCGTCCACGGCGGTCGGGTCGGCGAAGAGGTCGTACTCGCGCACGTCGAGGTGCAGCACCGGGCAGCGCCGGAAGGCGTCGATCCACCGCCCGTAGCGCGCGTGCAGCGAGGCGAAGTACTCGGGATCGGTGTCCTTCTCCTTCGGCCGGCCGCGTGACATGATGCGATCAAGGATCGTGTCGAACGGGCCGTGCAGGTAGACCATCAGGCGCGGCGGACGCGCGGCCGGGGCGTGCAGCAGCTCCGCGTAGAGGCGCTGATACAGCTCCCAGTCGTTGGAGTGCATGTAGCCCTGCTCGTACAGGCCGCGGGCAAAGATCTCCGCGTCTTCGTACCAGGTGCGGTCCAGCACCCAGCTTCCCCCCATCGCGCGCATCTTGCGCATGCTCTCGAATCGGGTGGCAAGGAAGTGGAGCTGCAAGTGCAGGCCGTACGTGCGCATGCCGGACTCGCCGTCGTAGAACAGGTCGAGCCATGGATTCTCGGCATCGATGCTCTCCAGCGCGAGCTGGAGGCCGAACCGCTTTGCGAGGGCGGCGGCGAGGGTGGACTTCCCGCAGCCAATCATGCCGGCGACACCGAGGAGCATGCGTCCAATTGTAGCGCGTCCCGGCCCGACGGCTACCGTGCCGGCGAGCAAACCGTCGCCCCGTCTGCTCTGGACAACGGCGCCGGAATCCGCTATGCACGCGCCGCCGCCGATACCAGGTGCGGAGCCCGGTTGCGGCAGCGGACCGTCGGGGTGAAACGTAAAAGGGAAGAGACCAGGTCCATATCCGGGCCTTGGCCGGATTCCCCCCGCCGAAGGAGATCGACATGGCGTACGCCCATTCCGTCACCGGCATGCTGCTCGCATGCCTGGTCGCCGCACCATTGGCGGCGCAGCAGTCCATCGTGCAGGAGCGCCTCGACCTCGGCGTGCTCGCACGCATCCGCGATGAAGCGCTGAACCGTTCGCGGGTCGATTCGCTTGCCCAGCAGTTGCTTGACCGCCACGGCAGCCGTCTCACGGCATCGCCGCAGATGCGACGCGCGCAGGAGTGGGCGGTGCAGTCGCTGCGTTCGTGGGGCCTGGTCAACGTGCAGGCTGAACCTTGGGATTCGCTCTTTGGTCGCGGATGGGAACGCGTCAGCTACAGCGGCCGCATGCTGGAACCGGTGCTCCAGCCGTTGCGCGCCGAGCCGCAGGCGTGGAGCGGCAGCACCAAGGGTGCGGTCACGTGCCCGGTCGTGCTCGTGGAAGTGCCGGATGACACGGCGCAGCTGCAGCAGTTTGCGGGCCGCTTGCGGGGCGCGTGCGTGATGTGGCAGCGCTGGGTCCCGATCGGCCCGGAATTCACGTCTCCGCCCCGGCGGTACGACGCGGACAGCATTCTGGCGTGGGGTCAGCGTCGCCCGCAGGCGGCGCCGCCACCGCAGCAGCAGAACCCGCAGCAGGCCGAGCAGTTCCGCGCCGCGCAGCAGCGGCAGCAGGCGCTCATGCGCTTCATCCGTCGCGAGGCGCCCGCCGTGCTGCTCGTCCCGTCGGGATGGACATACGGTATCCTGCGCACCGGCGGCCATCCGGACGGCCGGCTGGCGCGTGACTCCGTGTACGAGCCAATCCCCGCGCTGATGCTCACGCACGAGCAGTACGGCCAGCTCTATCGCCTGGCGAAGCAGGGCGTGACGTCGCGGCTCGAGGTCAACGTCCAGAACCGGTTCAGCAATCCCGACAAGCGGGAGTTCAACGTGGTTGGCGAGATCACCGGCTCCGACCTGAAGCAGCAGGTGGTGATGATCGGCGGGCACTTCGACAGTTGGCACTCGGGTCAGGGGGCCACCGACGATGCGGCGGGGTCGCTGGTCATGATGGAAGCCATGCGCATCCTGAAGACGCTCAACCTCCCGCTCCGCCGCACCGTTCGCATCGGACTGTGGAGTGGCGAGGAGCAGGGCCTCCTCGGTTCGGCGGCGTACGTTCGCGCGCATGCCGCGGAGTTGTCGAACATCTCGGCGTACCTGAACATCGACAACGGGAGTGGACGCCTGCGCGGGGTGTACGGTGAGCTCAATGAACCGGCCGTCCGCGTCTGGGACCAGATGCTCGCGCCGTTCCGCGATCTCGGCTACGTGGGAAACCGGCTCGACCGCACGGGCGGCACCGATCACATCTCGTTCTGGCGCCGCGGCGTGCCCGGCTTCCAGTTCATCCAGGATCCGCTCGAGTACGGCATTCGCACCCATCATTCGCATGTTGACACGTATGAGCGGCTGGTGATGGACGACCTGAAGCAGGCGGCTTCGATCATTGCCTGGTCGGTGTACCACCTCGCGAACCGCGACGAGATGATGCCGCGCCTGCAGCCGTAGACACGGCGGGGTCCGCTGGCGCACGGAGGGCCGGTCCACTCGAGTCGGACCGGCCCTTCGCGCGTCCCCGCTCCGCGCCGAGGAGCTCCGCGCCGAGGAGTGGCAGCGTGTCAGAGGGTGCCGCATCTTTTGGCACCCCAATTGCGCGCTTCTTCCCATTCGCGGATTTCATGCAGGCCCATGAACAACACGCCCAGGAGCGCCGGCACTGCGCCGGCCCACGTGCCGATTCCGTTCCAGATCCGGTACATCATCGGCAACGAGGGATGCGAGCGCTTCAGCTTCTACGGAATGCGCAACATCCTGACCGTCTTCCTCGTGTCGTCGCTGCTCGCGTACCTGCCGGAGGCGGACCGG
>PNKL01000145.1 GCA_013822425.1 Gemmatimonas sp. | reverse complement strand
TTGCTCGCTGGCGTGTAGAGTTTTTTGTAGTCCTCCGTGGCCCTCTACTTTTCCTCCGTGCGCTCCGTGGTAAAGAAGGCCAGCGTGGTGCGGAAACGCTGGGCTTTTTCACCACGGAGCACACGGAGCACGGCCTGAGGGCCACGGAGGAAGACCACTGCCACTTCTTTGGGGTACTGCGCGCGCCACGCGAAGAACTGCGTGGCGCGCTGGTGTTACCCGAGTATTTGTAGTCCTCCGTGGTCCTCCGCCTTTCCTCCTCCGTGCGCTCCGTGGTGAAAAAACCCAGGTCAGTCGTACGACTCACCGCTCCACGGGTCGTACACCGGTACGCCACGGTGCGCGCAGTCGGCAATGTTGCGCGTCGCCAGCGTGAGCCCGAATGCTTCCGCGGTCGCCAGCAACAGTCCGTCCACTACCGGCAGCGGACGCCCTTCCTCGGCGGCCCGGGCGTTCAATGCGCCCCACGCCACAGCCACCGCCGCATCCACGCCCAGCAGGCGACCTACAAACTGCGCCGGAAGCTCCACGCGCGCCCATTGCGATAACGCCGTCCGGCGCGTGCCGGCCGTCAGCCGGGCGATCCCATGCTCCACTTCACCCAGCGTGAGCACGCTGATATGAAGGTCCAGCGGCGATTGTGCCTCGATCCACGCCGTTACGCGTCCGTTGGGCCTCGGCTTCACCAGCTCCGAGAGAATGTTGGTATCGAGCAGGCAGCGCACGCGACGTCGCCCTCAACCGAGATCGATGTCGCGCGGGAGGTCGCGATCACGGAGAAAGGGGTCGCCGTGTTCGCCGTACTTGAACGCCCCCTCTGCCACGGCCTTCGCCAGCGGCGACGCCGCGAGGTATTCCGTCAGGACTCGCGGGGCAATCAGACGCTCGTAGTCGGACCTCGCAATGATCACCACCGCGTCTTCCCTCCGCGCCCCGCGCGTGACCACCTGGGGTTCGTGCGCCAACGCCCGGCGTACGACCTCGCTGAATCCGTTCTTCGCCTTTTCCAGGGTCCACGGTGTCACGGTCCCTCCTGAGCGCCGGCCTAGATACGACTAGCCAAATTGGACAACATCAAATCTAGCCGGTCTGGCTAGCATGTCAAGCGTCACGAAACAACCCCCCGGAAGATCAGCGCGCCACGCAAGAGATCGCGTGGCGCGCTGGTGTTCCCCAAGTAGTTGTAGCTCCGTGGCCCTCCGCCTTCCTCCGTGCGCTCCGTGGTAAAGAAGGCCAGCTTGGTGCGATCCTCGCGCCATTGACTTTGTCTCCGAACGCTGACATTGTGCAAATGTCAGCGTTCGTGTACTTATACATTTTGTCGTCGCGCGATGACTTTTTGCCCCACCGCCGATGCTCATTCGCACCTCCCGTGATCTCGGGCACGCCGTGCGCGCCGAACGCCGCGCCCTTCGCATGACCCAACGCGACTTGGCCGAGGCGGCCGGCGTGTCACGCCAATGGATCGTGTCGCTGGAAGCCGGAAAGCCGGGTGCCGAACTGGACCTCGTGCTGCGGGCCTGCAACTCGCTGGGCGTGCAGCTCGAAGTACACACGCCGAAGGCGGCGGCCGATGCACCGACGACGTTCCCTGATGTGCCGCCCGCGCCGTCCGGTCGACGCCATCCTCGCGTGCGGCCGGGGAGGCGTCCATGAGGCGGCCGCGCCAGCCATCCGAATGGCTCGCGATCTTCGCGAACGGGCAGCCTGCGGGCACGCTCGTGCGGGACGGCAAGCATGAGGGGCTCGACTTCTACTACCTCGCCCCGTGGTTCGGCTCGGCGAAGGCGTATCCCCTCTCTCTCGACCTGCCCCTTGGCTCCACGCACTTCCGCAATGAAGCGATAGCGGCGCACCTGCGCGGCCTGCTCCCGGATGCGCCCGCGCGCCTGGCACGTCTGGCCGCCGCCGCCGGCGGCGTGCGCGCCGATGATCCGTTCGGGATGCTCGCGCATTACGGCGAGGACTGTCCCGGCGCCTATCAGTTCGTGCAGCCCGACCGGATGGGCTTGATTGGCAGGGCGTCCGTCCGGCTCGATTGGCTGACGGACGCGACGCTTGCCGAGCAGCTGCGTTCACTCACACTGGATGGAACGAGTGCCGCCAGCGGCAACGTGCCCGGCTGGTTCAGTCTGCCCGGCGCACTCCCGAAGCTGTCGCTGCGCTGGGACGCCAAGAAGGAACGGTGGGGCCTGCCGCAGGGCAGGGCCGCCAGCACGCACATTGCCAAGCTACCGCTGGCCGGCCTGCGTACGCACGCCGAAAACGAACACCTCTGCCTCGCGCTGGCCCGCGCGGCCGGGTTGGCCGCCGCCCGGTCGCGCATCCTCCGAGTCGAGGACCAGACCGCCCTCGTGGTCGAACGCTTTGATCGTGCGCGCCGCGGCCGGGAAATCGTCCGCATCCATCAGGAGGACTTCGGCCTTGCCCTCGGCGGTGCGCCGGAGATTCGCTATCCCGCGCAGGGCGCGCCCGGGTTGCAGGACATGATCGCGCTGCTGAGGAAGCACACGTCGTACACCAGCCCCGATGTCGCGCGGCTCGTGCAGGGCGTTGCCTTCAACTGGCTGATCGGCGGCGCCGACGCGCACCTCCGCAACTATGCGGTGCTGATCGAGGAGGGCGCGCGCGTCTCGCTGGCCCCCCTGTTCGATCTCGCCAGCACCGCGATGCTGGATTCGGTGGCAAAGAAGCCGGGCCGCGGTGATGACGAACGATTCGCGATGGACATCGGCGGTGCGGGGCACTTCCAGGAGATCGGACGTGCCGAATGGGCGGCGGAACTCGCCGCGGCCTCGCTGGACGTCGGTGCCTCGCTGGAGGCCATGCTCGCGCTTGGCAAACGACTGCTGAAGGCCCTGCCGGATGTGGTCGCCGCCGAGGTCGAGGCCGGCGCTGTGGCGGCTGCCGTCGGCGCCGAGTTTGTCGCGCGCGTCGGTCCCTTCATCGAACGCCGCGTCGCATCGCTGTGAGTTGCGGCTGACGCCGCCAGACAAAGGAATGACGGCGTCAGGCAAACATTCCTGTGCGCCGAGCATTGTTCGGCCACGGGTGTCTGAACGTCAGACACGACAACAGTGAGGCCCATCCGTCCTGACCTGTCAGGACGTGCGGGGTGTGGCACGTTCGGGGCGGGACGGGTAGATGTGCAGCCCACCTGCGGGGGCGCTGGGCGGCGCGGCGGCCAGCGGGCTAAC
>PNKL01000144.1 GCA_013822425.1 Gemmatimonas sp. | reverse complement strand
GTCCACCCGCCATCGCGCGTCGTGCCGGGCGGCACCTGACGCCGCGTGCGAGCGAGGGCGAGCGTGGGGTTGCCAGGGAACGGCCACCGCCACTCCGCCCGAAATCCAACCGGGGCGCGTACGGCGCCGTCCGCGGCGCGAATCACCGGGCTTACGGCGAGGGCGCGCACGGTGGCCTGCTCCAGGGTGAGTGCGACCGTGTCCTGCGTGAGCAGGAGCGCGGCGACGCCCATCAGGGATGGAATCATCTGCGAACTCTCCGGCGCACCGCGGGGCGGTGCGCCTCTCTGTTGTCAATCGAATGTGGGTGGACCAGCGAGTCGGAATGACTGCGGTCGGCGCCGGTCGCTCAGGCGACGGCAGGCTGGCGCTCAGAGCGCCAGCGTGGGGCTACGCCCTGGGGGGCCGGAGTGCACGATGTGGGTCGGCGTCAGTGTACGCTGCCACCACTGCGTCGATCGCGTCGCCGTGTTCCGACGCGCGTGCGATCCAGCGGACCGACGCGGCCAGACCCACGGCGTGCGCGTGGGTGCAGTGATCGGCCATGGACCCGTGGCGATGCTCTCCCTGGTGCGGCTGCCGGTGTCCCGTGGATTCGGCATCCGCATGCCCGTGTCCAGCGACCGTCACGGCGGCGTCGTGCGTTTTGGCGGCGCCTGCGACTCTGCCATGAAGTCGCGCATCCGGCTTCAACGCGAGCGCCGACTCGGCCGACGAGAAGATCGTCGCGCCAAGCACAATCATGGCAAAGAATCGGCGGAGCAAGTCGAGTCGAGCGTATGGGTGATCAGGCTCAGTAAGAATGAACGCGGGACCGCCGTACTGGTAGTGCCAAGCCAACGTCAGGGCGAGCACACCGATACCTGAGGTTTCGCACGCAGCAATCGTGCAGCATAGGCGCCGTCAGTTCCTGCGATTCTCAGTCACGAGATGCTTGATCCCCTGCCGCACCAGGGCCGTGACGTGCGCGTCATCTATGGCGTAGTACGCGATCTTGCCCGCCTTGCGATAGCGCACCACGCCGAGCTGGCGCAGCGTGCGCAATGAGTGCGAGACCGCGGAATCGGACACCCCCACCAGGGTCGCCAGATCGCAGACGCACAGTTCGCCCACCCCTTCGGCGCCGAGCGCGCAGATGATCTGCAGGCGCGTGAGGTCGCCGAGCGCGCGCAGGAACTCCGTGAGCCCGCTCAACGTGGCCGGCGTCGGCAGGGCCGCACGAGCCAAATCGACTTTGCTCTGATTGATGCATCGGACCTGGCAGACGTCGGCGGCATCGTGCCGCGGCAGCCGAGACGGCTGGCGCAGCGCTGGGTGCAGCCGGCTGGACGGCGTATCTGCCGGCGCGGGACGGGGCGTGGCGCGGCGGGATTGCGAAACGGATCGCGGCATGTCAGATTCCTGATTACCTGAACAGGTGTTCATGTAACATAATACAGGCCGCACCGACTGCGCAACCCTCCCGACAGGACATCGCAAGCCGGTCGACCCCCTCCATTTTGTCGCGGGCGTCGCGTGCCCGCATCGCACTCTGAGGTCATTCGTGTATTCACGTCCCCGTCACCCCACGCCGGTGCCTCCCCGCCGGCACGAGTGGACGTCGTGGTTCCTTCGCGCCACGCTCGCGCTGGCGGTCACCACCGGCCTCGGGGGCGCGCAGGTGCCCGACACGGCCGGCGCCCAATCGCTGACCGCTGACACTCTGCTCGCGCGGCTTCTTCCGCCGGCGCTCCGCACGTCGGTGCTCGCGTCGGCTCCGGACATCACCGTGCGGCGCGCCGAACTGCGGGCCGCCGAGGCACGTTGGCGCGCCGCCGGGTTCGCGCCGGCTGCTGTGCTTTCACTGGAGGCGGAAGACGCCAGAAACGGTCGTATCGATACGGGCACTCCACGGTTCAACGTCTCGCGCGATCTGCTGTCCAGCATCATGCGGCGCGCACTGAGTGCGACGGCAGAGGCGGACGTTCGCGTGGCGCGCGTTGCCTTGGCCGCCGCCGAACGACAGGTCGTCGCGCAGGCCTCTCGCGCGCTCTACGCGGCCGCCGCCTGGCGCGCCATCGCGCGCCGGCTCGCTGCCCAGGACTCTCTGCTCTCGGCGGCCGAAAGTGCCGTGCGTGCGCGGTTCGGCGTCGGGGAGGCACGCTACACCGATGTGCTGCGGCTGCGCGCCGAGCGTCTGCGCGTCCAGAGCGATCGCGCGGCCGCCGCAACGGAGGCCGATGTCGCGCTGTTCTCGCTCGCGGCGCTCGCCGGCGACAGCACCGCAGCCTCCAACGCGGTCACTGCTGTCGACCGCGCATCGCCCAGCGTCGCCGGGGGCTCCGTTGGCGCCGATGTTGAGCTTCCACCGGCGCCCGCGGTTGAATCGCTCGTCGCCATTGCAGCCGATGTGCGCCTGGCGGACGCTCGTGTGGTGCAGGCGGCCACCGAGCGCCGGCTCGTGCTTGCTCGTCAGCGGCCGGCCGTGTCGGCGCGCATCGGGCTGCAGCAGATCGCCGCCGACGGAAATCGCGGCACCGGCCTTGGTCCCATCGTGGCAGCTGGCATCTCGTTGCCTTTCACTGCTGGCACGGCGAACCGAGCCGCCGTGGCGGCAGCCGACGCGGGCACGTCTGCCGCTGCTGTTGCGCGCACGGCGACGGTCACCACCACTCGCGCAAAGATCTCCGTGAGCCGCGCCCGCTACGAGTCGGCGCGGCAGCGGTTCGCGTCGTTCGATGCGGCGTTGCTCCGGGGAGCCCGCGAGGAACGTGAAGGCGCATTGGCCGCGTATCGGGCGAACGATCTCTCGCTCATCGACCTGCTCGACTTCGAGCGCGCGTTGTCCCGGGTGGAAATCGATCGCACACAGGCCCTGCTCGATGCGCTCACGGCGCTCTCCGAACTCTTGTCCGGCACGTCGCCGATCGATGCGACGATCACATCGCCCACGGCGCGCGACAACAGCCCAAGCCAAGCCTCCAATGACCGATAAGCACGAAACCTCCCGCCGCCTGTGGCGCACGCTCGTCGCCCGTACGTCGGCCGCCAACCCTGTTTCGTCACGTGCGATGATGCGCGTCGCGCGCGCGCTGTTTGTGACGCTTGGCTTTGCCGGTGCGCTGTCGGCGTGCTCGGGCAACGGCGCCGAACAGGACGAACCGAAGGGCAAGGCGACGCCCGAAGCGATACACGGCGATGAAGCGGCGCCTGCCGTTGCCACGCCGCGAGTGACGTTGAGCGAGGCGGCAGCTCGCACGGCACGCATTGTC
>PNKL01000143.1 GCA_013822425.1 Gemmatimonas sp. | reverse complement strand
TGTTCGATCTTGCTGGAAGACGCCCAAATGCCCCCCTCCGTCGGAGGGGGGCATTTCGCTCTTTTGGGCCTGTTTTGGGGCCTGTTCCCTGTCTTCCGTCCCTTCTCCTACTTCGCTCATTCCTCCCTCTGTGCGGGTTGAGTCACGATCCGGATGATCTCCTCCCGGATTCGCGCCGTCCGGCGGCGCACTCACGGGTCCTCCTCCTCATCCTCGTCGTGGCCACCCGTTCTGCGACTGTTGTGGCCAGTGCGCGAGGAAAGGACGCGTGCCACGGTCTCAAGGCGAGCCCCCATCGCACGCACGACGCGCCTGCCCCTACCCTCACGTAAGCTGCGCCAACCAGCTATCCGATGGCGGCCGCCACGTCTGAGTGCTCAAAGGCGGACGCCATCCGATCCCTCTCGGCGGCCGCAATTCCGCGCCGCGTCGCAACTCGGCGCCAGACGCTCACCGCCTTCCCCACCTGGCGGGCAATCGCGTTCGTGTCGTCCACCGACAGCCCAAACTGCGGCGCAGCCTCGCGTGCGAGTTCGAGCGATGCCGTCGGATCCCCGTCGGGCGCGATGGTGGTCGAGAGAGAGCGACCCTTGATATCGAGCGGCACCGGGTTCACGTCGAAGACAGGCGAGAGTCGCCAGCCGGTCGGTCCCGCGTAGAGCACGCCATGGTTGCGAAGATGATCGTCCGTATTGGAGATGAGTACGGAGAAGACAAGGCGGCGCCACAGCTCCTCGAGGTCCGCGCTCGCGCCGGCGCCGTGGGCGCGCAGCGCGTCGGCGATTTCCACATAGCTTCGCGTCTCTCCGTCGAACGCATCGAGCAGACTCATCGCCGAGAGGTAGGGAATGCGCATCGCGTGCGTGCGGTCGAAGCGGGTGACAAGGAGCACATCGCGCCCGGCGATGCACTCGACGCGGTAGCGGGGGACCGTGATTCCAGCTGCCGCGGCGAGGTCGAGCGCGACCGCCTCCCAGACGACCACGCGGTAGGCGTCATCGTGCTTCGGGAACTTCGCGATGAGCAGTTGGCCATCCCGGTCGCGCACAGACGCCTTGGGTCGCGCGCCGCCGAGGGACGACCCCGGTGCGAGCAGCAACTGCAGATCGGCGGCTGATTCCTCGTTGGCGAGGAAGTGCTCGGTGGCGCTCAGCAGGCGCGGGAGGTCTACGAGGGGCGGTACGGCCGCGGCGTTTTCGGGCGCGACAAACTCACCGTCTGGCGTGACGCTGAATCGGAGGGCTCCCTGGCGCGAGGTGTCTGACACCCCGAGGAGGAAGTCGACCGCGCGCAGCGTGCGCGGCGCAGTGCCAGCCGCCTGGGCGCGCAGGCGTTCCGAACGGCGCATGAGCGTCTGGCCCCACCGATCCGGCGCGGAGTCGCTCAGCGCGCCAAAGAGTGCGTGACCGGGGGCGGTGTAGAAGGCACCCGCCGTGACGACGAGGGCGGGCGCGAGTGCGAACCGATCTGGCGCATCGAGCCACGTTGGATCGTACTGAAACGTCGCCGTCTCCTTTCCGCGCGCGCGCTGTGCGTAGAGCGTTCCAATGGGACGGACGACGCCATTCAGGTCGATGGAGACGTAGGCGGTCGGCGCGCTCATCGCCTGGGCTCCGATGGACGAGTTCCGCCCTTGCGCTTGATCTCGACCGGGCGCACGCTCCGCGGCGCTTGCGGCGAGTGACGCACGAGGCGCACGCGCTTCGGAAGCTGCTCCAGTCCGATCGCGAGGCCACGCTCATCCTGCGCCGGCGATGCCAGAGTGGCGAGCGGGTCCACCATCCCGAGGGCGTAGAGCACGGTGGCCCAGATGCCCATCGAAACCCGAGGGTCCCCGCGCTCTACGCGTGCGACGGTCTGTCGGGACGTCTGGGCACGCTCCGCGATCACTGCCAAGGGGAGGTGGCGGCGACGACGGGCCGCGCTGATGTCCGCTCCTAGGGTGAGGAGGGCTCGGCGGGCGGCCATCGGGAGAACTGGCAGGTGCTTCGGCATAATGAACGGTATATATAGACAACGCTAAACGCAATACCGGTATCTATATCATACTGTAACTCGGCGGCGCGCTCGTCGGAGTCATGAGCTCGGCGTCCTGCAAGCCGTCGGCCCCTCGCGCTGCCATGTCCGAGCCAGCGACCGCGGCCCTGACCGTCGACTCCGGATTCGCCACCGTCCCGGACTCCGCGTGGGTGGTAGTCAGTGGCCCAACCCTCATTGGATTCTATCCAGTGGTTTCGAACGAGCGGATTGAGGCCGATGAGGGGCTGGCTGTCGCCCTCGACGACTTCAGCTATCACCTGAGCGTCGCCATGGACTCGCTCGAGACCTACGGTTTCACGCTCCAGTTACGAGGTGGCGATACGCTGTGGATGCGTGCCGGGACGGTGCGGTCGCGGTTCGTTCGAGCGGCCGACAGCGCAACGGTCGGCTATGTGTTCACGGACACGCTGGGGCGTCGCGCCGCCCTGTACGGAGTGCGTACCTACGTCGACCTGGTGGAGTACGCGCACGAGTTCAGGCGTACTGGCGCGGTCAAGGCGCGGTAGCGCCGTGGCCGAGCCCGGAGGCGGGCTCCGCGAAATGCCCAGCCGCCGGTTTGGCGGATGAGCACCAGGTTCACGTTGTTCGTCTGGAGCGCTCTTTGCGCGGCCTTTACCACCGGACCGTCAAGGGCGTCGCAATGCGCGGACGCGTAGTTGGTCCCGAACAGCAGAAGCACGAGGCCTGCGACACCGAAGCCACCAATGAACCGTTTGTGCTTCAATCCTCCGAAGGAATCCAATATTGAATCAACCTGTCCGGTTGTCTGTCGGCGATTCACGTTGCACTTACCCGCTCACCGGCACCGACCGCTCGAGCCCCTCGACCAGCGCCGGGTCAGCCGGCCGAAGACGCGTGGCGATATCCACCACCGCCACCACGCCAGCCACGCGGTCGTTATCCGCCAACACGGGAATCCGCCGCACATGATCGCGCCGCATCTTGTGCGCCACCTCGCTCACCTCGTCGTCCATGCGCACCGTCGTGAGATGCCGCGACGTCATGTGCTCCCTCACCGTGCACTCGGCGCCGTGCCCCGCCGCGAGGCAACGGATCACGATGTCCCGATCGGTGATGATTCCCTTGAGCTGGCGATCGGTCAGGTTGTCAATGACCGGAAGCGTCCCGACATGGCGATCGCGCATCACCTGGGCGGCCGTGCGAATCGTGTCGTCGGGGGTGACCACCGACGGATGGGCCGTCATCACGTCTCTCGCCTTCACGACTCCTCCTTCCTGCACCGGCCGC
>PNKL01000142.1 GCA_013822425.1 Gemmatimonas sp. | reverse complement strand
CCCCCGAACGCCGTTCAGAACAGCAGCAACTGCTCCCCAAGCTGCGACGGCTCCACCACCTTCTGCTTCAGCGCGCGTTGCAGCTCCCGCACATTCGCCGGCGCGTGCCCGCTGAAGTGGTTGTTCACATAGCCGTACACGGTCTTCATCCTCCCCACGATCGCGGGCATCACCGTGAGCCAGGCCTCGAGCTCCCTGGTCCGGTCGTGCTGCACGCGCGAGTAGTCCACGGTTTGCCGGTCCGGACCCATCCAGCGCAGGTACATGAAGTCCGACGTCGGGCAGTCGGCAAGCGTGAGCATCACCGAGCGCGGGATGAACCGCGCGTCCGCCAGTGCCAAGGCCACGTGATGCTCGGCGAGCAGCGCCACGATACCGTCGTTGATCCAGCCGCGCTGGCGAAACTCCACCGCCACGCGCAGGTCGCGCGGGAGCAGCGGCAGGAATTCGGCAAGCGCCGGGAGTTCCGACGGCGCGAAATCGGGGCCGAGCTGCACGAGCACGGGACCGAGCTTGGGACCCAGTTCGCGCGCCACATCGAAGAAACGCTGCAGTTCCGACTCGCTGTGCCGCAGGCGCTTCTCGTGCGTAATCTCCTGCGGAAGCTTGAGCGCGAAGGTGAAGCCGTCCGGCACGCGCGACGCCCAGCCGCGCACCGTCGGCACCGCGGGCGTCGCGTAGAACGTGCTGTCCACCTCCACCGTGTTGAACGCGCGCGCGTACACGTGCAGGAACTCGGACGGCCGCGTGCGGCTCGGGTAGAACGGCCCCACCCAGGCGGTGTAGTTCCACCCCTGGCAGCCGAGTCGAATCTCCGCAGTCATGAGCGCGCCTCCCGCGGCGCGGCGCGGTGACGGGTCGTCATGCGCTGGCCGCCTTCGCGACAGCGGCCACCTGCCCCGCCACGCGATCCACGAACCCCGTGTCATTCCAGTATGCCGTGTGCGACGCGGGAGTCCAGCCCGAAAGGAGTGACCCGACGCCGAGCGACACGTCCTCATGCACCGTGTCGGCATAGGCCGGACTGATGGGGCGCAGCGGGTAGCCCAGCACGTCGTCGCGGTCGAAGAAGTTCATCCAGCGTGCGGCAGCGCGCACCGGGGCGCTGAGCGCGTTACCAGAGGGTGGAAAGGCGATCGGCTTCACCTGCTCCAGCCCGAGCGTGAAGAGTGGAATGTTGGAGCCAAAGGTGATGAGGCCGGCAAGCGTCTCGCAGCGCGTCAGCGCATCGCGCCCCGGGCCACGGTGGCGCTGCTCATCCCACACGTGATCCGAGAAGATCACGCTTCCGAGCGAGTGCGCCGCCACGACAAGCGGCGTGTTGGAACCGGCGCGCAACGACAGGTCAGCCAGCCGTTCATGGACGCGCTGGTGGATGGCCTGGTAGTGATCGTACTGTCCGGGGTTGGGCCGACGGTACGCGACGGCGTCGGCGAGTACTCCCATGACGAACTTCCGCAGCCACCCCCAGTCGAGACGGTGCGCCTGCGACATGCGCTGCCAGAGGTCGTCCTCGTCCACCTGGAAAAGGTCGCCCCACCAGATCGAGACCACCTCCACCGCGTCTCGCGGAACGCCGCGCGCCTCCACGCGCGCGCGCACCGCGCGCAGGAACACGTCGGCAAAGGTGGCGTTTTGGGCGCCCATGCCATGGATTACCGCGAACGCAACGGCAGACATGGTGCGGGGTGCAGAGTGGGGTGAAGGGGCAGGGGCACGGTGAAGTGCAGGGGCACGGACACGGTGTGGTGGAGGGATAGTGAATTGATGCATTCTTGAACACCGCGCCAGCCCGCGGTCCACTGCACTCTTCACCCCACCGTGCCTGTGCCCCTGCACCCCACCCTGCACCCTTCACCGCATGAAACCCAAGTTCTTCAAAACCACTGAAGCCCTTCGCGCCTGGTTCACCAAGCACGGCGCAACGAAATCGGAGCTCTGGATCGGCTACTACAAGAAGGCCTCCGGCAAGGGCGGCGTGGTCTACAAGCAGGCGCTCGATGAAGCGCTGTGCGTGGGATGGATTGACGGACAGCTTCGGTCCATCGACGACACGTGTTACATGCAGCGCTGGACGCCGCGAAAACCGAGGTCGAACTGGAGCAACGTCAACATCCGCAAGGTGCAGGTTCTCATCGCCGCAGGGCGCATGACGCCGATGGGGCTCGCCGCGTTCGCGCGCCGCGTGCCGGAGCGCACCGGCGTGTACTCGTTCGAGAAACCGTCGTTGGAGTGTCCGCCCACGTTCCTGAAACGCTTCAAGGCCAACAAGGCCGCGTGGGCATTCTGGAGTGCGCAGCCGCCGGGTTATCGCCGCATCGTCACGGGCTACGTGACGAGCGCAAAGCAGGAAGCGACGCGTGAACGCCGGTTATCGCTGGTGATTGAGCATTCGGCGCGCGGTGAGCGGATTCCGCAGGTCGGCGGCACGCCGCGGCGCATAGCCCTCGCCGTCAAGAAGCGATAAGTTGGCTCAGACACATAGAGTCTCCAGAAGAGGACAGATCGCAACCTCTTGTGGAATGAATGACAATTCCGGCGGCGGGTGGTCGCTTGGCGCATGCCTCGACACGCTCATCGCGATGCGCGTATCGCGATGCGCGCAGCGTGACGCCAGCGTTACGGCCGGAAGACGGACGGTGAGTTCTTGGCTTCCGCTGCGGCCGCCACCAGCAACGCGTCCCAGTCCGCGGGGGGATTGCCTGCGGCCAGCATCTTCCCGAACACCTGATACGCGTTGGTGCTGCTCCCGTACGTCCGGAGCGTCCCGCTGTCGTTCAACCAGGCGAAGATGATGATGCGTGCGGTGCTATCGAAGCGATAGAACAGGCGGTAGCGTCCGTTGCCCGTCTTGCCTCGGAACCACTCCCGATGGCCGCCGAGCGCGCTCCCGCCGTGCCGATAGCGCGCGGCCCCGGGATTCTGCGGGATCTCGTTGAACATCAGGTCCTTCACGTGCGCGAGCAGCTTGCGGTTCGGCCCCGCCGCCGCCGGCGGCTCCGGTTCCTTCTCTGCGGCCGACACCAGCTTCTTGAGTTGCGCCGTCAGCAGTGGATGGGGAAGCAGCGTGTAGCCATGCGCTGGTACGCCCACATGCGCCGGCGCCTTCGGGGATCGGCCGGACGCCCGCTTTCGCTTGCGGCCGCCGCTCACAGCGCCACGGCGCCATCCAACGGCGCGTCGTGGTCAACCACGACTCCCGCCGTGACGCGTTCGAGGCGCCTGAGCAAATCGCGCGGGAACCCGCGCAGGCGTTGCGGGTGCGTGGCCAGGTCGTGCTCGAGCAACGCCAGGAACGGCGTCAGCGCGGGGTCGTGATGCTGCGACTCGTCCAGGTTGACCAGACGGACCTCCATCCCCTCGATGAGA
>PNKL01000141.1 GCA_013822425.1 Gemmatimonas sp. | reverse complement strand
TCGAGCGGCTGCTGCGGCGCCACCAGCGAATCGTGGGATCCCATCACCGCCGACCTCTATGAAGCCGGCGAGACCGCCGGCCTCCCCACAGAGGCGCTGCTCGCGTCGCTCGGCTGCGGCAATCCCACGGCGTTGGCGGAGCTCGCCGAGGGCGAGGTGGTGCTCGACCTCGGGTCGGGCGGCGGCATCGACGTGCTGCTCTCGGCCAGGCGCGTGGGACCCACCGGGAAGGCTTATGGCCTCGACATGACCGACGAGATGCTTGCACTGGCGCTGGAGAACAAGGCAAAGGCCGGTGCGACCAACGTCGAGTTTCTCAAGGGACACATCGAGTCCATCCCGCTCCCCGCGAACACGGTGGACGTGATCATTTCCAACTGCGTGATCAATCTCTCGGGCGACAAGCGCGCGGTGCTCAAGGACGCGTTCCGGGTGCTCAAACCCGGCGGTCGGTTTGCCGTGAGCGACATCGTTGTGCGCGAAGGGCTGCCTGACGTCGTCAAGGAGAACATGGCGCTCTGGACGGGGTGCGTGGCGGGCGCGCTGGAGGAGCAGGAGTTCATTGCCCTGCTGCACGAGGTCGGGTTCACCAATGCGAGCATTGAGCCGACGCGCATCTACACGCGGGCGGACGCCGCAGCGCTGATTGCCGGAACGGAGCTCGACGTTTCGCTGGCCGACCAGGTGGAGGGCAAGGTGATGAGCGCATTCGTGCGCGCCACCAAGCCGCGCGGTGCGGATGCAGCCGCGGCGGCCCTCCGCGCGGCGAAGCCGAAGCGCGAGCTCGCGACGCTCGGCACCGCCGTCAAATCGAACGGCGGCGGGTGCGGCTGCGGCTCCACGGATTGCTGCTGAGCAAGGAGGGCGAACATGTTGACCACACAGACACGGGCTGCCGGCACGAGTGCGCTCATTCGTGGCGCAACGATGGCCGATCTTTCCGCCGTCGAGCGACTGCTCGGTGAGAACCAGTTGCCCGTCGACGGCGTTCGAGAGGCCCTGGGCGCTTTTCTCGTCGCTGAGAGCGGCGGAACCCTCGTCGGCGTCGCCGGGCTCGAGGTGTGCCGCGAGCATGCCCTGCTCCGCTCCGTGGCCGTCGTGCCCGCGTGGCGGTCCAAGGGTCTCGGCCGTCAACTCGTCACGCGCATCATCGCCAGCGCCGAGTCGCGCGGCATCCAGGCGCTGTACCTGCTGACGACCACCGCCGAGCGCTACTTCCCGTCGTTCGGCTTCGAGTGCATCACGCGCGACGAGGTCCCCGCCGACGTCCAGACAACGGGCGAGTTTCAGGGGGCCTGCCCCGCCTCCGCGACGGTGATGCGACGGCCGCTGTCGTCCACGTCGCGTTCCACCCGCTGACCAGGAGAGCGCACGCTGCATGTCCGCGCATCCCGCGTCCCATGCCGATTCCATCGGCCGCAAGCTCTCCACGCTCGACCGCTTCCTGACCCTCTGGATCTTCCTTGCGATGGTCGCTGGCGTCGGGCTGGGCTACGCCGCGCCGGGGGTCGAGCAGTGGATCGAGCGCGTGCAGGTGGGCACCACGAACATCCCCATCGCGATCGGCCTCGTGCTGATGATGTATCCGCCGCTGGCCAAGGTGCGCTACGAGAAGCTGGGAGCAGCGTTCCGCAACGGGCGGGTGCTTGCGCTGTCGCTGCTGCAGAATTGGGTGATCGGCCCACTCGTGATGTTTGCGCTCGCCCTCCTCCTGCTCCCCGACCTGCCCGGGTATGCGCAGGGATTGATCCTCGTCGGACTCGCGCGCTGCATCGCGATGGTGCTGGTGTGGAACGACCTCGCCAAGGGCGACAAGGACCTCGTCGCGGGGCTCGTGGCCCTCAACGCGATCTTCCAGGTGCTCCTGTACGGCGTGTATGCGTGGATCTTCCTCACCTTCCTGCCGCCGCTCTTCGGGATGGAGAGCGTCACGGTGGACGTGGCCGTGAGCGAGATCGCGACGACCGTCGGCATCTACCTCGGCATTCCGCTGCTCGCCGGGCTCATCAGCCGGCTGCTGCTGATCCGCGCCAAGGGCGAGGCGTGGTACGACCGCGTGTTCATTCCGCGGGTGAGTCCCATGACGCTCGTGGCGCTGCTCTTCACGATCGTCGTGATGTTCTCGCTGAAGGGCAACCTCATCGTGCAGCTTCCCTTCGACGTGCTGCGCATCGCGGTGCCGCTGACGCTCTACTTCGTTGCCATGTTCCTCATCACGTTCTTCTCGGCCAGGTGGCGGGGCATCGACGCCTCGTACGAGCAGAACGTGACGGTGTCGCTGACGGCGGCGAGCAACGATTTCGAGCTCGCCATCGCCGTTGCGGTGGCGGTGTTCGGCATCAGCTCCGACCAGGCGTTCGCCACGATCATCGGGCCGCTGGTCGAGGTGCCGGTGCTGATTGGCCTCGTGAACGTCGCCCTCGGGTTTCGCCGCCGGTTCTACGGTATCGCGGCGGCGACGACGCCGTGAGCCCTTCAGGCAAATCCTCCGACTCCCCGGTACCGCCGACGATGCGCTACGCGCTGATCTCCGACATCCACGCCAACCTGCCGGCGCTTGACGCGGTGCTGGCCGACATCGCGGCGCGCCCGGGCATTGACGCGGCATATCACCTGGGCGACCTCGTGGGCTACGCGCCATGGCCCGATCAGACGGTGGCACGGCTGCGCGCCGCCGGCATGCCCGGCGTCGCGGGCAACTATGACTCGACCGTGGCGACGCACGCGTCGCACTGCGGGTGCCGCTACGAGGATCCGCGACAGGAGGAGTTGTCGCACCTGTCATTCGCCTGGACACTCGAGCATACGTCGGCGGCGACCAAGGCGTTTCTCGCCACGCTGCCATTCCGCGTTGACCTGCGGCCGCTGGGCGGACATGCGGCGGGTCCGACCGTGACGCTCATCCACGGCAATCAGGTGCTCAACACGGTCTATGTCCACGAGGACCGCACCGACGACTTCCTCGCGAAGATGGGTGGCGGCATCGGCGCGCGTGCCGGTGACGTCGTATGCTTCGGGCACACGCACAAGCCATGGCATCGCGTGGTCGCCGGCATTCACTACGTGAACACCGGCAGCGTCGGGCGGCCCAAGGACGGCGACTCGCGCGCGGGCTACGTGCTGCTCGACGTCACCGCGGATACCGGCGTGCGCGTGGACATCGTGCGCGTCGCGTATGACGTGGAGGCGGCGGCGCGCGGCATCATGGCCAGCACGCTGCCGGATGCGTTTGCCGAGTACCTGCGAGGCGGAGGGCCGCCGACGCCCGACGCGTGATGGCGATGCGCGACGCGAGCTTGCGGTTGCGCCTATCATTGCAGGACGGAGCGTCAATGGACCGTCGGGAACACTGGGAGTTGTCGTTGATGCTACCGACCGCC
>PNKL01000140.1 GCA_013822425.1 Gemmatimonas sp. | reverse complement strand
TACGTCGCTGCGCCCCGGTGAGATCAAGGACATCCTGCTTCGCGAAATCGAAGCCGCCGACCTGAACACGCTGGACGTCGAGGAAATCGGCACGGTGCTGGAGGTGAAGGACGGCATCGCCCGCATCTACGGCCTCAAGAAGGCGATGGCCGGCGAGATGCTCGAAATCAGCGTCTCCGCCACCGGCGAACGCATCACGGCCCTCGCGCTCAACCTCGAAGAGGACAACATCGGCGCGGTGGTGCTGGGCGACTACCTGCAGATCAAGGAAGGCGACGAAGTCCGCCTGACCGGCCGCGTGCTCGAAGTACCGGTGGGCCACGAGCTCGTCGGACGCGTCGTGGACCCGCTGGGCCGTCCGATTGACGGCCTCGGCCCGATCCACGCCAGGCATACCCGCAAGGTCGAGTCCATCGCCCCGGGTATCATCGTCCGCCAGCCGGTGAAGGAACCGCTGCAGACGGGCATCAAAGCCATCGACTCGATGATCCCGATCGGCCGCGGCCAGCGCGAGCTGATCATCGGCGACCGCGGCACGGGCAAGACCGCCGTGGCCGTGGACACGATCATCAACCAGAAGGGGCAGGGTGTCATCTGCGTCTACGTCGCCATCGGCCAGAAGGCGTCAACGGTCGCCTCGGTGGTGGAGAAGCTGAAGGAAGCAGGCGCGATGGAGTTTTGCATCGTCGTTGCGGCCACGGCCTCCGACCCGGCCCCGATGCAGTACATCGCCCCCTACTCGGGCGTGGCAATGGCCGAGCACTTCATGTACAACGAGGGCAAGGCGACACTCGTGGTGTACGACGACCTGTCCAAGCAGGCCGCGGCGTACCGCCAGATCTCGCTCGTGCTGCGCCGCCCGCCGGGCCGCGAAGCCTATCCGGGCGACGTCTTCTACCTGCACTCGCGCCTCCTCGAGCGTGCGGCCAAGATCTCCAACGACCCCAAGGTCGTGGATGGCGTGAACATTCTCGCCCCGGGCGGCTCGCTCACGGCGCTGCCGATCATCGAGACGCAGGCCGGCGACGTGTCGGCCTACATCCCGACCAACGTCATCTCGATCACCGACGGCCAGATCTTCCTCGAGTCCGATCTCTTCTTCTCGGGCGTACGCCCCGCCATCAACGTCGGCATCTCGGTGTCGCGCGTGGGCGGCGCGGCGCAGATCAAGGCAATGCGGTCGGTAGCCGGCCGCCTGCGCCTCGACCTCGCCCAGTACCGTGAGCTCGAGGCGTTCGCCGCCTTCGCGTCGGACCTCGATGCCGCCACCAAGCGCCAGCTCGACCGCGGCGCCCGCACGGTGGAAGTGCTCAAGCAGGGGCAGTACCGGCCGATGGCCGCCGAGCAGCAGGTGATGATCATCTACGCCGTGACCAACGGCTTCATCGACGACGTGCCGGTGGCCAAGGTACGCGCGTGGGAAGCGGGTTTCCTCGCCTACATGGCGGCGAAGTTCCCGCAGGTGGGCGACGCCATCCGCAAGGAGAAGGTGCTGTCGAAGGAGACGGAAGCGATGCTGAAGCAGACGATTGACGCCTACAAGAAGTCCATCGCCTGATGCCGCAATTCTACCGTCTACCACCTACCATCTACCATCTGATCGATGGCTAAAGGCAGAGAACTCGTCGGCCGAATAAAGACCACCGAGAATACGCGGAAGATCACGCGTACCATGGAAATGGTCGCCACGTCGAAGCTGAAGCGGTCGGCCGACCGCGTGGCCGCCGCCCGCCCGTACGCGGCGGCGCTCGGCGACGTCATTTCGAGCCTGTTCAACGCCGACCTGGCGGAGCGCTTTCCGTTGCTCCGGCAGCCGGCCGCCGAACGCCGCGTGGCGGTGCTGCTCATCACGGCGAACCGTGGCCTCTGCGGCGGCTTTAACGCCAATCTCATCAGGGAGGCGCGCCTGACGGTCGCCTACCTCGAGGAGCAGGGCGCATTGGTGGACCTGCACGTCGTGGGCCGCAAGGGCATCGGCTACTTCCGCTATGTCGGCCGAGACCTCGTGTCGACGCGCACCGACATCGGTGACATCCCGACGGCGACCAACGCCACGTCGCTCGTGGACGCCCTGATGGCCGACTTCGCCGCGGGCGGGCTCGACGCGGTGTACGTGGTGCACTCCAAGTTCAACTCGGTGCTCTCCACGCCCCCGCACACGGAGCGCGTGCTGCCGGTGGCGGCGCCGAAGCGCTCGGGCGCCGGGCGCGACTACCTGCTGTATCCCTCGGCGGACGCGATCCTCACCGAGCTGCTTCCCTCGTACGTGCGCAATGCGGTCTACCGCGCGCTCGTCGAGACGGCCGCGGCCGAGCAGGCGGCGCGGCGCACCGCGATGAAGAGCGCCACCGACAACGCGGGGGAGATGCTGAACCTCCTCCGTCGCACCCACAACCGCGCCCGCCAGGCCAACATCACGCAGGAGATCGCCGAAATCGTCGGCGGCGCTGCTGCACTCCAGGGTTGACCATCATCATGACGACTGCCACTGCAACTGCAACTGCCGCTGCCACGAACATCGGGAAGATTGTCCAGATCATCGGTCCCGTGCTCGACGTCGAGTTCGCGCCGGACCACCTCCCCGACCTGTACAACGCCCTCGAGGTGAAGGTGATCAATGACAGCGGCGAGCACATCCGCGTCGTCGCCGAGGTGCAGCAGCACATCGGGCGCAACCAGGTGCGCGCGGTGGGCATGAGCACCACCGACGGCGTCGTCCGCGGCATGGAAGCCGTGGACCTCGGCCGCGCCATCTCGGTGCCGGTGGGGACGGCGGCGCTCGGCCGCATCCTCAACGTGCTGGGCGAGCCGGTGGACAACGGCGCGCCGATCGGCCCCGAAGTCGAGCGCTGGCCCATTCACCGCAAGCGCCCCGACTTCGTGAACCTCGAGCCGAAGACCGAGGTGTTCGAGACGGGCATCAAGGTCATCGACCTGATCGCGCCGTTCGTGAAGGGCGGCAAGATCGGCCTCTTCGGCGGCGCCGGCGTGGGCAAGACGGTCATCATCATGGAGCTCATCAACAACGTGGCCAAGGGCCACGGCGGCAAGTCGGTCTTCTGCGGCGTGGGGGAGCGCACGCGCGAAGGCAACGATCTCTACCTCGAGATGCAGGAGTCGGGCGTCATCAACTCCACGGCGCTCATCTACGGCCAGATGAACGAGCCGCCGGGCGCGCGCCTCCGCGTGGGCCTCGCCGGGCTGACAGTCGCCGAGTACTTCCGCGACCGCGAGCACGCGGACGTGCTCGTCTTCATCGACAACATCTTCCGCTTCACGCAGGCGGGCTCCGAAGTGTCGGCGCTCCTCGGCCGCATGCCGAGCGCGGTGGGCTATCAGCCGACGCTGGCGACGGAGATGGGCGACCTGCAGGAGCGCATCACCTCCACGCG
>PNKL01000139.1 GCA_013822425.1 Gemmatimonas sp. | reverse complement strand
CGCACGCCGCGGCGAGCGTGGTGGGGCGGTGGTAGGCGATTGCGGCAATGGCCATCGAAGCGTGCTCCTTCGCGTGACGGGTCAGTGCATCATGCTGAAATGGCTGGACGAGGCATCCGACAGCTTCCGGTGGCGGAACCCTCCCCACAGGGCCGCGCCAATCGCGCCCGCGAAGATGGCGTCCTCGTGCGTCACCAGTTCGCGCGGCCGGTCGCCCGCCGGGCGTTTCTTGTCGAGCGCGCGCTGCAGCGCGGCGCGCAACCCGACATCCGACGCCAGCCCGCCGCTCATGAAGATCACGTCGGCGTCGGGAAGCGACTTGAGCAGGCGCGAGTACCGGTCGGCCATGCTCTCATGCACGCCGCCCAGAATGTTGGACGTCGCGATGCCGCGCGACACCATGTTGATCACGTCGGTTTCGGCGAGCACGGCGCAGATGGAGCTCACCTTCTCCGGCTGCGTTCCCTCGAGCGACAGCGGGCCGATCTCCTCCTGCGACACGCCAAGGTAGCGCGCGATGTTCTCGAGGAACTGTCCGGAGCCCGACGCGCACTGGCTGGTCATCTTGTAGTCGATGACCCGGCCGTGCTCATCCATGGCCACGGCGCGTGCATGCAGGGCGCCGACGTCGAGGACGGCGCGGGCGCGCGGTTCGAGAAACAACGCGCCGCGGGCGTGCGTCGTCATGCCGTAGAAATGCCCCGTCGCAAACGGCACTTCCTCGCCGTCGCCGGTCGTGGCCACGTAGTCGATGGCTGGTGCGCCGGCGCTGGCGAGGGCCGCGGCGTAGACCTCGTCCACTACCTTGGCAATCTCGCGCCGCCGGATGCGCGACGACGCCTTGCCAAGCAGGCGCGCCTCGCCGGCCGCGGCGATCGCCATCACCACCACCTTCACCGCCCCGCTTCCGACGTCGATTCCAGTCGTGATAGGCATCAGGCCGCCACCCGGTGAGCGAAGATCGCGGCGCCCAGCGCGCCCGTGTAGATGCTGTCTTCCGAGATATTGAGCGTGCGCTGTCCGTAGTTCTCCTGCACCAGTTCGCGCAGGGCGCGTACGGCCGCCGGATTCTTGGCGACGCCACCCGTGAACGTGAACTCATCGGCCACGCCACCCGAACGCGCGAGCAGGCTCATCGCGCGCAGGATGATGGCGCGGTGCAACCCGGCCAGAATATCCTCGCGCTTCTCGCCAAGCGACAGCCGCTCGCGCAGTTCGGCCCCCGCGAACACCGTGCACGTCGAGTTGATCTTCACGCACTTGCGCGACTGCTCGGCGAGCGGGCCCAGTTCGTGCAGGCCGAGATTCATCTCGTCCGCGATGTAGCCGAGGTAGCGCCCGCATCCCGCCGCGCAGCGGTCGTTCATCTGGAAGCTCGTGACGATTCCGTTCTCGTCCACCTGGATGGCCTTGGTGTCCTGTCCGCCGATGTCGAGCACGGTGCGGGTGCCGCCGAACATCGAGTGCGCGCCGAGCCCGTGGCACAGGATCTCCGACCGGATCTGTTCCTTGGGAAAGGGAAGGCGCGCGCGTCCGTAGCCTGTGCCCACGGTGGCAACCGGGGTGAGGTCGTACGCGACGGCGGCGTCCACCGCCGCCGCCAGTGCCGGGCCGCTCCCGATGCGCCGGAGGGCGCTGCCGATGTGATTGCGGAAGTCGAGGTCGAGCGGTTCGTTCTCCACCCGGATGATGCATTTGTCATACACGCCGATCAGCATGTCGAACGTCACGCCCGCAGGGTCCGCAAGTTCTTCGGCAAGGCGCATGAACGCCGAGCCCGCGGCGTCGCGGAAGAAATCGGAGCGCAGCAGCTGCGGCTTCTTCAGGCGGGCTTCCTCCTCCCCGGCGATGCGCCGGCAGATCTCCTGCAGCGTGTCGCGGAAGGTGCCCTGCAGCCGCGCCGGCGCGCCGGCCGCCACCTCCTGGAGCATCAGCTGCTCGAGGTGGCGCAGCTGGTGCAGCAGCTGCTCGAGCACGAAGGCGCGGCGCAGCCAGCCCACGTCGCCGGCCACGCCGAGTGCCTCGGCCTTCTCGTGCACCATGCCGAAGCGCGCCGTGATGAACGCCTCGGTGCGCGCCACCGCCGCGGCGAGATCGTAGTTGGAGCGTGAATTGGTGATGCCACGCCCCAGGATATGGCCGTGCTCGTCGAGCACCAGCGCCTTCGTGGTGGTTGAACCGAGGTCGATGCCGACGACGCAGCTCATGCGCTCTTCCCCACGCGGCGCGCGTCAATCATCTGGAAGTAGCTTTCGAGGCGGTTCTTGATGTTGGCTGCGGAGAAATACCGCGGATCCACGAGGTCGCTCTCGATGAAGGCGCCGGGGATTCCCGTGCGCTTCTCGACCTCGCGCAGGATCATCAGTTGTCCGGCAGAGAAGGAATTGCACGACTTCACCGAGTTGATCAGGAATCCGTCGGCCTGATACTCGCGGATGTAGTTCACGAGCATGTCCACACGCGCCGGCAGGTTCAGGTTGGTGTAGCAGCCGCTGCAGTAGTCGGCGAGCGTGCCCAGCGGATCCTCGGGGTTGTGGCGGAAGCCGAAGTCGTACGTGCCGCCCACCTTGGTGTACGTCGACGCCACCACCACGGCCTTCTCGTCGGAGAACATCTTCCAGAAATCGCGGAAGCTCGTCCAGTTGGGCGGTCCCTCGACGACCAGGCGATACCGCTGGTCGTTGAGCGGCCCGTCCGGCGTCACCGGACCGAGCCCGGCCGCGGCGCGCTCGTCGATCTCGGCGCGCAGTGCCTTGTAGTAGTCCACGCCCTCCTGCGTGCCGCGGAAGGCACTGAAGATCGGCCCCACGTAGTAGACCGTGCCGAAGTAACCGTCGATCGGGCTCGGTATCCGCTTGCCCGCCTGCAACACCGCAACCAGATCGTCCTCGGCCTGCGCCGAGAGCGCCAGGTGGTGCTTGAGTGTCTCCTCGTCGTAGGCGCGCCCCGTCACCCGCTCGAGGGCCGGGATCACCTGTTCCCTGATTTGCTTGAGCATGTACGCGCGATGCGCGGGCTCCAGGACGCCGTCTCCCTGATAAGGCACGTGCAGGAACACGCACGGACAGTCGTACTCCTCGCGGAGCAGCTCGAACCACTTCATGAACGTGTAGCAACCCGTGTACGAGAGGAGCAGCAGGTCGGGCTTGGGCAGCCTGGTGCCTGACGGGCCAATGTTGCCCGAGCGCAGCATGCCGATGTCGCACTTCACGTACGTGCACACGTCCTCGCTGTGTCCGGCGCGCTCGGCTTCCGCGATGTAATCGCCCGAGAGCTTGCGCATCCCCGACTGCAGGGCGTTGATCTCCGGAAGCACCGGCAGCGCGCCGAACGAGCGGATGAGCTCCGTGAGATTCCCCGGCACGAAGGTGTAGACCACCTTCTCCCCGGTGTCCGGCGCCCGCTCGAGCCGCTCGAAGTGCGACGCGATCATCTCCTTCTGCAGCGTCATCGAGCGGTCCTTCATGGCTTCGG
>PNKL01000138.1 GCA_013822425.1 Gemmatimonas sp. | reverse complement strand
CACTTCGCCGGCGTTGACCGAGAGGGAGATGCCGTTCAGGATCTGCTTGTCGCCGGCGTTCGCCGTGAGGTTCTCAATCTTCAGCATGATATGGAGTGCGCGGTGAGTTCGAGTGTTGGGACAGTGATGGTAGACGGTGGGTGGTAGATGGTAGATGACGGCGGGTGGGGCAGGAGATCGATGGCAGTCTCTACCATCCACCTTCTACCCACTACCATCACTCATCCAACCGACCCTTCCAGCGATACACCAAGCAACTGCTGCGCCTCCAGCGCGAACTCCATCGGCAGCTCCTTGAAGACTTCCTTGCAGAAGCCGGCGACGATGAGCGAAATGGCGTGCTCGGCATTGAGGCCGCGCTGCTTGCAGTAGAAGATCTGGTCTTCGCCGATCTTGCTCGTGCTCGCCTCGTGCTCGAGGGTCGCCGTGGGATTGGAGACCTCGATGTACGGGAACGTGTGCGCCCCGCACTGGTTGCCGATGAGCATCGAGTCGCACTGCGTGTAATTGCGCGCGCCGACGGCCTTGGGGAGCACCTTCACCTGCCCGCGGTACGAGTTCTGCCCGTGGCCGGCCGAGATGCCCTTGGAGATGATCGTCGACTTCGTGTTCCGGCCGATGTGGATCATCTTGGTGCCGGTGTCGGCCTGCTGGTGGTTGTTCACCACCGCCACCGAGTAGAACTCGCCGGTGGAGTTGTCGCCCTGCAGGATGACGCTGGGGTACTTCCACGTGATCGCCGAGCCGGTCTCCACCTGCGTCCACGAGATCTTGCTGTTGGTGAACGCCTTGCCGCGCTTGGTGACGAAGTTGTAGATGCCGCCCACGCCGTCCTTGTCGCCGGCGTACCAGTTCTGCACGGTGCTGTACTTCACCTGCGCGTTGTCGAGCGCCACGATCTCGACCACGGCGGCGTGCAACTGGTTGGTGCTGCGCTTGGGCGCCGTGCACCCCTCGAGGTAGCTGACGTACGCCCCCTCGTCGGCGACGATGAGCGTCCGCTCGAACTGGCCGGTGTCGGCCGCGTTGATGCGGAAGTACGTGGAGAGCTCCAGCGGACAGCGCACGCCCTTCGGGATATAGACGAAGGAGCCGTCGCTGAAGACGGCCGAGTTGAGCGCGGCGAAGAAGTTGTCGGAGTACGGGACGACGGAGCCCAGGTACTTCTGCACCAGCTCGGGGTGCTCGAGCACCGCCTCGCCGAACGAGCAGAAGATGACGCCGTGCTTCCGGAGTTCCTCCTTCATCGTCGTGCCGACCGAGACGGAGTCGAAGATGGCGTCCACGGCCACGCCGGAGAGCCGCTTCTGCTCGTTGAGCGAGATGCCGAGCTTCTCGTACGTCTTGAGCAGTTCGGGATCCACTTCGTCGAGCGACTGCAGCGGCTTCACGCTGCGCGGCGCCGAGTAGTAGGTCTGCGCCTGGTAGTCGATGTCCTTGTACTTCACGTTCGGCCAGCGCGGCTCGGTCATGGACTGCCAGCGCTTGAACGCCTTGAGGCGCCAGTCGAGGAGCCACTGCGGCTCGCGCTTCTTCGCCGAAATCAGCCGAACCGTGTCCTCGGTGAGGCCAATTGGGATGGCGTCCGACTCCACGTCGGTGACGAAGCCGTACTGGTATTCCTTGTTGACCAGCGATTCAATGGAGGAACTCATTGCGGGGTCTCGGGTGCGGAAACGGGCACGTGGACTGACCTTGCCGCGGGCAGGGGCACGGGCACAGTGGCGGAGGCGCGGCGAACCGCGCCTCCGATTGCGTCGTACTCGCAGGCGCGACAGCCGTCCTTCAGGTGCATGCGGCGTTCGACGGGGGCGTCGAGGACGGTTTCAATGAACTCCGCCTCGGCGGAGCAGATCTCAGGAAAGCGCAGGGCGATCTCCCGCACGGCGCAGTTGTGGTGGCGGATGGTGGTGGCCTCGCCTTTTCCGGCGATGGCCTCGCTCATGTAGCCCTCGGCGGCGAGCAACTCGGCCAGAAGCTGGGCGCGTTCGTGGAGCGGCAGTTCGGCGAGGCGCGGCTTGGCCGCCTCGGCAAGCGAGTCCCACCGGCGGCGGAACAGCTGGACGACGGCCTCGGTTCCCTCGCGCTCGCGTAGCGACTCGAGCGCGTCCATGAGCGGGTCCACGTAGGCGCGCGGGAAGAGCGCCTCGCCGGCGTCGCTGAGGGAGTAGGCGAAGATCGGGGCGCCCTGGCCGTGAATCTCGCGGCGATAGACGACGAGACCCGCGTCCACCAGTTCGGTGAGATGCCGGCGCAACGCGTTGTCGGTGAGGCCGAAGTGCTTGGCGAGCGCCTTGATGGTAAGCGGCTGCTCCTTGCGCAGGGTGACAAGGATGTCGCCGCGCATGCCTTTGAATCCCGCGAGGGTGAGAGAAGTGGCCGCCATACGGTGAAAACTAGTCGGTCATAGATGATTTGCAAACGAAAGTGTGTGGGAAATAACTGCGGCAAGATACCGAGCGCCGTCTGACAGACTCTCGGTGGAGAAGAACATCCTGATTATTCACAAACATTTGTGTTTGTTCGTCGTGTAACATGAGCAATGATATAATATTAACACATGTGCATAACTTCGGAAAGCATTCCTGCTTTACCACGGAGTACACGGAAGATGACGGATTACGCGGATCATTCTTGAGGGGTCGCGCCACGCAATACAGGTGTTGCGTCGAAGTTCCCCAACCCCAAGCAGCTTGATCCGTGCGCATTCGTCACGCTCCGCGAAATCCGTGGTAGGCAGTCGGACCGCGCGCCACCCGCAAGCGTCGTCACTGCCACCCTTAACACAGCCGTGCCCTAAGCGTCCATCGTGCAACGGGGCAGTCCAGTCCCCGACGCTCATTGGGAGGCGCAGATGCGCACCATCAAGTTCCTTGGTTTCGCCGTGGCGCTTGCCGCGGCCGCAGTACCGACTCTCGCTCAGGGTGGCCTGCAGCCTGGAGCATTCCCCGGCATCGACAACCTCGCCCGTCGGGAGGCGCAACGCATCGAGCACCAGCAGCAGATGCGCCGCCTTGCCGGTCAGCGCGCCGGCCGCATGGACATGGCACAGGGCCGCGGCTTCGCCGCCGGGCTTCGCACCGGGCTTCGCGCCAACGCGACGCCTGAGCAGAAGGCCTTCGTCGAGCAGTTCCGTGCCCAGCGCGAGACCATTCGCGCGCAGGTGCTCGAAGGCAAGCTGACGCGCCAACAGGCTCGTTCCCAGCTGCAGAAGTGGGCCGCGGAACATCGGCCGAAGAAGTAGGTATTACACTCAGCCTCCAGGGGTGGGGGTGAGTGAGGACGCCGCAGTGGCTGGACGCGCTGCGGCGTTCTTGCGTGCTACCGCCGCGCCGAGACCTGCCGGTCCGCCTGTCTCAACGCGCTGCTCGGCTCTGCAGCGCGAAGTAGGTCATCACCATCGAAAACCCGGAGAGCTCGTCATGTCCGGCTGAAACGAGGACCAGATAGGCGGTGTAGGCGACGTAGTACAACAGAAACAGCGCCCCATTCCAGCGAGTGATGGTGGTTGAAAATATTGCCCACCACGTTGCCCACT
>PNKL01000137.1 GCA_013822425.1 Gemmatimonas sp. | reverse complement strand
CCAACCACGAACCCGGAAAACGCGATCATGACGAATCTTCAGACAATCAGGACAACGCGCGCCGTGATCGGCGCCGCACTGGTTACGCTCGCCAGCGCCTGCGCGGACGCGCCGGCTGGTCCGTGGCCGGCGAATCAGGAGGGGAAGGCGGAACGAGCGGTCGGGCTCGCGAAGGACGACTTCGTGCGCACCGAGACGCCGTTCATCCCCGCCGGCAACGAGGTGATCACGCGCCGCGAGGTCCGTGCGCGCGACGGCCAGCTCTATGTCATCGAGGCCATTCGCGACAATCGCGGCCTGCCGCGTGAGGTGCGCGTAAGCCGGCACGGTCAGTCCGTCGCACGGCTCAGCAACGCGTGGCGCCGTACTGCCGCGGGGTATGAACTCGAGCACCAACGCATGACGCGATATGCGTCCGGACGTGCAACGGCGATGGTGGATTCCCGCAGCGGCGGTGGCGTGAACGCGCTGGCAGGCGGCCCAATCGTCGTTGCCGTGCGAGACGTAGCGGCCGGCCGAGCCGATGCCGCCGGCGTGCGCTCCGCGACGCGCCTTCGGTCGCTTGCGATGGATGAGTGGACCGATGGCGGCGGCTGCGATGCAGAGGCGCGCGCCGTCGAAGAGGCCATCGACGACTGGCTCTACTCCGTAGTGGCGATGGCGGGTGCCACCGTGACCGGCAACCCGGTCCTCGCCTGGTCGGCTTACGCGTACCAGCTCAAGAAGTACAGGGACATGACCAGGAAGGAATCCGCCCTCGACAGGTGCGTGGACGCGGCTGGCAAGCCTGTCGACGAGATGTGACGTTCATCCAGCCCAACAGGAGGAGTCGTGACGACGAAGAGCCAGCAAATCCAGAATGCAATGTCCGTCATCGTGCTGCTGCTGATCGCGGCCTCGCTGTGGCGCCCCGAATGGCCGTGGCTCGATAAAGCGGCGCTGCTTACCCTGCTTGTCGGCATCAGCGTGTCGCTTGCGGTGCAGACCGATGCCGACCGGGAGCGCACACGCCGAGGTAGCTGGATCATACCCGTGGTGGCTGTCGCCGTCTCCGCGCAATGGGTGTATCTCGCTCCAGCCGAGAATCGTGGCCGCACCTTGCTCCTCGGAGCTGCTCTGGTGGTGGCTGCTTCCGCCATCGCCTGGTTTCGGAAACGCGCACGCTAGCAGCAGCGACGGCCCCTGGCGCATCCGTCAGGGGCCGTCGTGCGTCCGTCTCGATGCCAGCCGCCGGCGACGCAACGCGCTAGTAGTCCACCGGCCGCAGGTAACTCTCGCCGATCGCCGCGCTGCTCAGCATGGCCACGGTTGGCAGGCGCCGCTTCCAGTGCGTGCCGTCAAGACGGCGCCGCACGCGCTCCACCTCGGCCTCGCTGAAGCCGCGCCGCATCACCTCGGCGGGCGTCCAGCCGTGGAGCAGCCAGTTGAGGATGGCGTCGGCCTTGGCGTAGCTGATGCCGAAGTCGCCCTCGTCGGTCTGCCCTTCCACGAGATCGGCGCTGGCCGGCTTGTCCACGATCTCGGAGGGAATGCCGAGGTGCCGTGCGAGCACCCACACCTGCGACTTGTACAGATCGCCGAGCGGATTTACCGGCGGCGAATCGTCGGCATGCCAGGTGAAATAGCCGAGCAGGCGCTCGCTCTTGTTCCCCGTGCCGAGCGGGAGCGCGGCGTAGCGGGCGCTCAGGTCGAACAGCGCAATCATGCGCGTGCGTGCCATCACGTTGCCGCGGCGAGCGGCATCGGCGTCTGGTTCCGACGACAGGTAGCCATCCACCGCGGCGGTGATGTCGAGGGTACGTCGCTCGATGCCGAGCTGGTCGATGACGAGCTGGGCGTGCGACAGCGAGTCGGCGCTCGAGAGGCGATAAGGCAGTCGCACGCCGATCACGTGGGACGGCCCCAACGCGCGCACGGCGAGCGTCGCCGTCACCGCCGAGTCGACGCCACCGGAAATGCCCACGATGGCCTTCGAGAATCCCCGCTGCCTCAGTTCATCGCGCAGGAACTGCACCAGCCACCGCTCCACCATCGGCGCGTCGATGTCGAGCGGCGGCGGGGCGGCGCGTCCGTTGTCGGCGGGGATGACGACCGGCAGGCCGCCGGCACGCGTTCCGCCCGACGAACGCTGCTCCTCCGCCATCGCCGGCGCGGTGCGGGGCACGATGCGCGGCTTGGGCGAGAGACGCGGCGCATAGACCGCGCGCTTCATCTCGGACGTCAGGAATGGAATGGCGACCTTCAGGTCGCTGAGCATCGGGGCATCGGCCCGGCTGCGCGCGATGTCGCCGAGGTCGAGCTCGGTGACGAGCAGCGCCTCGTCCCATACCGGGGCGCGGGCGCGGATGTCGCCGCGCGGCCCGGCCACCAGCGACCCGCCCTGGAACATCTTGCCCCCCTCGCTGCCCACGAGGTTGGCGAGGGTGCAGAAGACACCCTGCTCCTCGGCGATGTCGCGAATCAGACGCTCCCAGCGCGTGATGGTCGCGGGGCCGTCCACGCCATCACCCCGCGGATGCGTGCCGCGCGCCACCGCCGCCGCGCTCACGAAGATCACCTGCGCGCCGTCGAGCGCCGCAATGGTCCCCGTGAGCGAATGCCATGCGTCTTCGCAGACGAGCATGGCGCACCGGCCCCACGCGGTATCGAAGGCGCGGATGTCGTAGCCACGCTCCATGAACCGCTCTTCGTCGAACAGCGAGTATGTGGGGAGGAAGTTCTTGCGGTGTACGTGGAGTAGGACGGGCTCGGGCCCGCCGAGGCGGGCATAGAGCGCGCTGTTGTACAATGACCCGTCGTGGCGCTCGTAGAACCCCACCATCACGTCGATGGTCGAGCCGGGGCGCGCGGCGGAGCGCCAGTGCCCATCGAGGGCGCGCACCACCTCGTCCGGCGTCAGCGCATTCTCGCGGATGCCCCCCTCCACGAAATAGCCGGAGAGGATGGCCTCGGGGAACTGGACGACGTGCGGGGGCGGCTCCATGGCGGCGGCCTGGGCCAGGATCTCGCCGGCCCGCGCAAGGTTGGCGCCCACGTCGCCCTTCCTGGGGCGGAACTGGGCGATGGCAAGGCGAAGAGTGGACATCAACTGTAAGGTCGCATGGCTGCGGTGATGGGGCAACACAAACAGCGCGGAACGAGGAGGAGGTAGAGGCGAAGGCACGAGCGAGGAGAGTCGGAACGGGACCGCTTCTCTCGTTCCTGCCCCCTTCCCCTGTCCCCCCATTCCGGTGTATCAACCTGTACTCATGCGTTTTGCCCTACCCGCCTCCCTAATCTTCGCCGCTCCGCTGGCTGCGCAACAGCCGGCGACGGCCAAGCCGTCCACGGGGGAAGCCTGGCAGATCACGCCCCTCGCCCAGTCGTCGCAGGTGTACGCGCGCGACGGCTCGCTGATCGGCGAAATCGGCAAGGAGTGGCGCACCTCGGTGTCCATCAGAACCTTGCCGCGCTACCTCCCGCAGGCCTTCGTCGCGGTGGAAGACCAGCGTTTCTACCAGCACGACGGCGTGGACCTCGTCGGCATTGCCGGCGCGATGAAGGACAACCTGCT
>PNKL01000136.1 GCA_013822425.1 Gemmatimonas sp. | reverse complement strand
CAGACGTGTTGCCAGTTACACCAAGGGGCATCGCCCGGATCGCTCCGGAAAGCGAATTGTACCCCGTCTAGAGGGCCGATTCAACCCCTATAGCCGTTCGGCGGCGCCTTTCCTGAGCCATCAACACGCCGCTCACCCATCCACCCGCACGCCGGGTCGCGTCCCGCCGCCACGCACCGCAGATTCAGCCACCGCCCCGTCAGCGCAAAATCCCCGCCCCGTCCCAGATTCTCCTCCATGCGACTCGCCACGCTCCGTTCCGTCGCGTCCATCCTCCTCGCCGCCGCCCCGGCCGCCGCGCAGACCCCGGACCGCTGCGCCGGTCACTGGACCGGCGCCATCGAACTCCCGACCGCCAAGCTCGCCTTCGAGCTCGACTTCACCCGCCAGGCCGACCGCTCATGCGCGGGACGCATCGCCATCCCGCAACAGGGGATGACCAATGGCACGTTGAAAGACGTCATGGTCACGGCCGACTCGGTGCGTTTCACCATCGCCGATGTCCCCGGTGCTCCGACCTTCCGTGGCACCTTCACTGCCGACGGCCGCTCCGCCAAGGGAGCCTTCACGCAGGGCGGCAGCCTGTTGGCGTTCGCCATGACCGCCGGCCCCTCGCCAGCCGAGGCCGCGCGCGCCGCCCTCGCCGGCTTCGACGCCTTCATCGACTCGGCCCGCACGGCCTGGAAGGTCGTTGGCCTCTCCGTCGGCATCGTCGTCAACGGCGAGACCGTGTACCTCAAAGGGCACGGGCTGCGCAATCTCGAGAAGAACCTCCCCGCCACGCCGCAGACGCTGTTCGCCATCGGCTCGTCGTCCAAGGCGTTCACCACCTTCGCCATGGGGGCGCTGGTGGACCAGGGGCGCCTGCAGTGGGATGCGCCGGTGCGCACATACCTGCCGTGGTTCCGCATGCGCGACGACGCGGTGACGCTGCGCATCACGCCGCGCGATCTCGTCACGCACCGCAGCGGGCTCCCGCGCCATGACTTGCTCTGGTACAACAATGCCACCATGTCGCGCGAGGAACTCGTGCGGCGCATCGCCTGGCTGCCACTCAACAAGGACCTGCGCGAGACGTACCAGTACAACAACCTAATGTTCCTGACGGCCGGCTACCTCGTGGGGTCCATCAACGGCACGTCGTGGGAAACAGGCCTCCGTCAGCTCGTTCTCGACCCGCTCGGGATGAAGCGCACCAATTTCTCGGTCACGCAGTCGGCCGCCGACCCGGACCACAGCCTCGGCTACCGCGTGCGTCGCGATTCCATCCAGGGGATGCCGTTCCGCGACATCTCGCTCGTCGGCCCGGCGGGAGCCATCAACTCGTCCGCGGAGGAGATGCTGAAGTGGGTGGGACTGCACCTCGCGAACGGCAAGCTGGGAGACAAGCAGGTCATCCAGTCGGCCACGCTGCGCGACATGTACCGGCCGTACACCCCCATTGCCGGCCTCGGGCAGGATGCGGAGTTGGGGCCGACAAGCTACGGGCTCGGCTGGGTTGTCGACACGTATCGCGGCCGGTATCGCGCCCAGCACGGCGGCAACATTGACGGCTTCTCCGCGCTGGTGACGCTGCTCCCGCGCGACAATATCGGCATCGTCGTGCTCGCCAACCAGAATGGCGCGGCGATCACCGAGCTCATCGCACGCCACGCCATGGATCGCCTGTTCGGCGGCGCACGCCGCGACTGGAACGCCGAGGCGCTGGCGCGGTCGAGAGTCGCGCAGCAGAGTGCCGTGCAGGCTGAGCAACGGAAGGGCGAAGCGCGCGTGCCCAATGCGCCGCCCGCTCACCCGCTCACCGCCTATGCCGGCGTGTACGCCGATTCCGGCTACGGACCGATGACCTTCGCGCTCGAGCGCGACACGCTGATCGTCACGTACAACGGCATCCGCGCCAAGCTGCAGCCGTGGCACTACGAGACGTTCAGCGGCCTGCGCAACCCCGATGATCCGACGTTCGAGAACCTGCAGTTCACGTTCCGCACCTCGGCCGTCGGACGGGTGGACGCGGCACTCGTGACCATGGACGCCAACGTCCCGGCCGTCGTCTTCCTGCGTCAGCCGGATCCACAGCTCAAGGATCCGGCGTATCTCGCGCGCTTCGTCGGCCGCTACCAAGGGCCAGGCGTCGTGACCAGCGTGTCTGTGCGCGGCAACGTGCTGCTCTGGACCCAGGGCGCCGGCGCGCCGGTGGAACTCGAGCCCGAGCACGGCGCGCGGTTTGTCATCAAGGCCAATCGAAGCATCACCCTCGAGTTCAAGACGGACGCGGCCGGCAAGGTGACCGGCGTGCGATCCATGCAGCCGGGGGCCGTCCTCGACTGGCCTCGCCTTCCGTAAGCGTCACCTGCCGCCGCGCAGCACAACACCCGGGCCCTGATGCACGATCTCGAACACTACTTCGAACCGTTCCGCCGCAACACGATCGGCCACGACCAGACCTTCGTCTCGCCCTACGGCGAGCGCCGCGTCGTCTACGCCGACTGGACCGCGAGCGGCCGGCTCTACCGCCCCATCGAGGACCGGCTGCGCGACCAATTCGGCCCATTTGTCGGCAATACGCACAGCGAGTCGTCCGTCACCGGCTCGGCGATGACCTTCGCGTACCACGAGGCGCACGACATCCTCCGACGCCACGTCAACGCGTCCAGGGACGACCTCGTCCTCACCGTCGGCGCCGGGATGACCGCCGCCGTCAACAAGCTGCAGCGCCTCCTCGGCCTCAAGGCGCCCGAAGGGCTGCGCCGTTTCATCGACCTCCCGGCGCGCGAGCGCCCGGTCGTCTTCGTCACGCACCTCGAGCACCACTCCAATCACACGTCGTGGTACGAGACCATCGCCGACGTGGTCGTCGTGCCACCGGACGCCGAGGGCGTGGTATCGCTCGAAGCGCTCGAGGAGCAGCTGCACGCGTATCGCGCCCGCCCGGTGAAAATCGGCGCGTTCAGCGCCTGCTCCAACGTCACCGGTATCATCACGCCATACCATGCGATGGCGCGCCTGATGCACCGCGCCGGCGGCGTCGCCCTCATCGACTTCGCCGCGTCGGCACCGTACGTGCACCTCGACATGCACCCGGCCGGCGACGCCGAGGGCTACCTCGACGCCGCCCTCTTCTCGCCGCACAAGTTCCTCGGCGGCCCCGGCTCGGCGGGCGTCATCATCTTCAACCGCGCGCTGTACAGGAACTCGGTCCCCGACGAGGCCGGCGGCGGCACCGTGGCGTGGACGAATCCGTGGGGCCAGTACGCCTTCCTCGACGACATCGAGGCGCGCGAGGACGCCGGCACGCCCGGCTTCCTCCAGGCCATCAAGAGCGCGCTCGTCGTGCAGCTCAAGGACGAGATGACGGTGGAGGCGATGCGCGAGCGCGAGCACGTCATCGCGCCGTACGCCATGGACCGACTGGCGGCGATTCCCGGCGTCCACGTGCTCGCGCAGGGCGTGCGTGATCGCCTGGCGATGCTCTCGTTCTGGGTGGAGGACGTGCACTACAACCTGATGGTGCGCCTGCTCAACGACCGCTTCGGCGTGCAGTCGCGCGGCGGCTGCTCGTGCGCGGGCACATACGGCCACTACCTGCTGCACGTGGA
>PNKL01000135.1 GCA_013822425.1 Gemmatimonas sp. | reverse complement strand
CCCCTCCACTGAAGTGGGTGCTATGGCTGAGAATATAACACAACAATGGCTAAATGAACAGCATTGGGGTTAGGCGACTTTCCGGCGAGCCCGCGTGGTGACGTTGACCTCGATCCCAGCGTGCCCGAGCATCTCGATGAGCGTGTCGACGCTGAACCGACCGATCTTCCCGCGCGTGAGATCGCTCACGCGCGGTTGACTGACACCAAAGAGACGGGCCGCTTGTGCTTGGGTCAGTGCCCGCGTCGCAATCAGCTTCGCGAGCCGTCCTATCAGGTCCGCACGGACCTTGAGATTCTCAGCCTCTGCGGCCGAGAAGCCGAGGTCAGCAAAGACATTCCCGTGCGTCCGACGAATCTTCGTTGCCATAAGAACTACCTCCCCGGACGTCGGATCATCGCGTAACGGCGCCGACCGATGTCGATGTCGCGTTGCGCTGTTCGCCGCGACTTCTTCTGAAAAGCGTGCAACACATACACCGCCTCTTCAAACTTGGCGACATAGAGCACGCGGTACTGCCCACCAGAGCGCACCCGAATCTCATTCACGCCGGGTCCGACGTCGGCCATTGGTTTCCAGTCGGGAGGCAGAAATCCCTGCTGGATCCGGTCGAGGGCGAACCCCGCCTCTTGGCGCGCGTCTCTCGGGAACGCGCGGATGTCGGCGAGGGCCGAACCGAGCCAAGCGACGGGTTTCTCAGGCACCATCGAATATATCCATACTTATATGTCTGCGCAAGTCGCCTAACGAGTTGGCGTTCTGCTGCGGGGACCATCAGAGCGCATACCATGATGATGCTCGCTCACGAAAGGCCGAAGCGCAACCATTCATGCCGTCGCGCACCCCGGCAGCAGCAACGCCTTGGTTAGACCGCCGCGAAATGGACTCGCGCATTCAGCTCGCTACCGCGGTGCTGCAAGTGGTTGATGCGAGAAGAAGTCGAGCCCGCCCTCAGGATTCATCCAGATGCGCCACTCCTGCGAACCCTTCTCGAATCGTGCTTCGTAGATGTTCGGCCCTGCGGCGCCAACCCTCAAGAAGGTGAGCGAGGTCAACGCCCCCAGTGCGACGATCGCGGACTGCTCCTGCGCCAGATCTCGTCGCACGCGTCGCGCGAGCGCTGGGCCCATCAGGTCATAGTTCGGCCTCCCCAACCGAAGTTGCTCGATAAGTGCGCGCAGCATGGTCTCGCTGCCAGGCGACGCCTTTTGAGTCTTGAACCGCGCGTCGATATCGGCCTGAATGACGGCCTGACGCCCCTTGATCAGCGACGCGAGGATGTCGACGGCAAGGCGGTCTGGTTCCTGCTTCCCGCCAGTGACGTTCCTGAAGAGGACGACACCGAGTTGCATCTGGCGATGGAACCACATAGATGCATTGTAGCCTACAAAGTTGCCAGCGTGCCCCATGGAGATGAACGAGCTTGGTTCGTCCCGGCGGATCGACATGAAACCAAGTCCGTAACCCCGATCGAGAAAGGGGGTAGTCGCGACAAGTCCGTCGAAGGCATCGTCTAGCACCCCGCGCGGCAGGACCGATGCAGGACCTCGTCCGATCTCGAACGCCACGAAACGGGCGAGGTCATCAACGGTAGTGAAGGTCCCGCCGGCGGGGATCTTGTATCCCCGTCCCTCGCGGATCTCCTTCGCCGCGGTCTGGTCGTCGACTGTACCGTCGGCATCGACGTCGTAGCCGACCGCGACATCGGCGGCAATGGTGGAGTCGATCTCGAAGCGGGTCCGATTCATGCCGAGTGGAGCGAGTATCTTGGTGCGTTGCCAGTCGACGTAGGGCACCCCAGCGACGCGCGCGAGCGCACCGCCGAGGATTGCATACCCGATGTTCGAATACTGGAACTCCGTTCCCGCGACGGAGACATAGCTCGTGCGGGGGAGAGCCGCGAGCATTTGCTTCTCCCACTCTAATAAGGGCCCCTTCCAGAATCGCCCGTCCACATCGGGCTCTAGCCCGACTTTCGCACATCCGTGTCTCGGACGGGTGTCTTTTCGCTCTGGGACTTGGGTCTATGCGGCATAGTTGAAGAAAGGGTTGGCAACCAGCGAGCCAGCTCGAAGACCCGCACGGCCTTCTGTTGCGTTGCCGACAGGTCGGGCGCGAGCATCACCGTCGGGCGGCGGCCGGTCCGACCGGTATCGGTGCGCACCAAGGTGGCTTTGATCTCACCCAGATCCCGCATGAAGGCCGGCGCGGACTGGCGGGAGGCGAGCGCGAGGTGCGCCAGCGCCACCAAGGTCAGGCCGAGGACTGTCGCAAAGGTGTGCAGGTGCAAAGAGGCGTCTGCCCACTGATACGATGGGCCCCACGGCACCACGCCCCCCTGTTTCGCGCGGCGGAACAGTGCGTCGACCTTCCATTGGCCACGATAGGCGCCGACGATCCGCTCGGTGCTCCACAGCGTGCGGTCGGTGCAGAGCACCCGTCGTCCCAAGCGCGTGCGCTCCAACTCGCGCCGCCGCGCAGCATCCACGCGCCAGTGCAACGTCGGCTGCGTGGGGCTGCCGCCGATCGTCGTGACCACGAAATCGGCGAGGTGTTCGCGTCCGAGCGCCTTCTTCACCCGGGCCTCCAGCGTCGTCCGGTCCAGCCGCCCGGCGTGCAGGCGACGCTCCAGCGTGCGAAGTTCGGCTTTCGCCTGGCGCAACGCCACGGCGATCCCGCGCTTCTGGCCGCGGAGCAGCTCTTGGCTCTCGATGATGACCAGCGTCCGCTCGAGCGCACCAACGCGCGCCTCCATCCGCGCGGCGCGCACGTCTCGCAGGGCCCCGCGCAGCGGCTGCATGCGCCCGCGTCCTGCCGCCCAACCCAGGGCCTGCGACGCGGCGGCGTGCGACAGCGGCAAGGAGATCAGGGAATGGTAACGGGCGCGTTCGAGCTCCAGCTCCAGTTGCTCGCTCCAGAACCCGCCATCGCGCACGAGCGTGCGCCCCGCCTTGCGTGCCCCACCCTCGGCGGCGTCCAGCGCCTCGTGCAGCTGCGCCAGGGCCCCGAGACAGGCGGTCAGCATCGCTTGGTCCGCGTTGTTGCCCGGGTAGGTGCGGTGCAGCAGCGGGACATGGCCGGTCTCGCTCACCAACACGCCGAGCCCCACCACCCGTAAGTCGTGCCGCTTGCTCTTCGCGTGCCCGCGTCGCGCCAGGTCGCCCGCCGTCGTCGTCGCGATGTGGGTGTCGAAGTTGGTCGAGTCAAACGCGAGGACCTCCGCGGACAGGGCAAAGCGGGCGACGGCCGCCTGCGCGATCGCCAATTGCGCGCGCTCCAGTTGCTCCGAGGTGACTCCAGCCGCCGCGCGATGGAAGGCTTGGCCGGTGAAACTCTTCGTCGGCAGGCAGGAAATGCGCGGCACCGTGGCCTGCAGGAACGCGGCCAAGTCGCGCTTGGAACCGGGCGCACAGGCGCGCTGGATCGCCACGCCCAGCACCAGCTCCCCCACGGAGGGGCCGGTCGCCGCGTTCGCGTGACCACAGGCCTCGTCGATCAACCGGACCACGTCGAGTTGTTCCGCCACCCAGCCGAGGGCACCCGCGTCGCCGACGCGCTTCGTGCCGACCGTGCGTGTCTTGGCCAGGTCCGCGACCGGTGCCGGGTCTGCGGGTCCGAGCACGACCTGCCGCGACACCGGCTGCTTCTTGCGCGAATCCCACACCGACTGGGCCACGACGCGGTAGAGTCGGCCGTCCACAAGACGTTCAAAGAAATGCATTCTTTCAACTATGACAACCACTGCCCCGAAAAGCAAGAGGCCCCCTCCAGGAACGAGGAGACCGCTGGCGCTCAAGGACGCTTACTTTGCGAAAGTCCCGCTAGGGCCAATACTCGTCACTTAGCAACGATCTGTGGGGTGTAGTCGACGAATTTGGCCGGGTGTCGCTCTCGGGAGCGGAGTGGAAAGTTACTCATCT
>PNKL01000134.1 GCA_013822425.1 Gemmatimonas sp. | reverse complement strand
GATCTTCGACACCACGTCCACCACTTCCGGAAACTCCTTGGCGATGCGCTCCAACTGCGCCGACACCCGGATCGCTTCGTCGAGCCCGGCACTTGGGGCGAGCCTCGCCCGGTAGAGAATGGACCCCTCTTCGAGCGTCGGCACGAACTCCGTCCCGAGCATCGGGACCAGGGCCAAACTCCCCACCAGCGCCACAACCGCCGTGACGACGACCCGGCGGCCATTGGCCAGCGCCCAGCGCAGCAGCGGCTCATAGCGCGTCTTGATCCAGTGCACGAGCCGCGTCTCCTCGTCGGCGCCGATTTTCAGGCCCGCCGCGCAGAGGACCGGCACGAGCGTGAGCGAGAACACGAGCGACCCGAGCATGGCGAACGTGATGGTGAGCGCCATCGGCTTGAAGAGCTTCCCTTCGACCCCCTCGAGCGTGAACAGCGGCACGAAGACGAGGATGATGATCGCGATCGCGAACACGATGGGGCGCGCCACCTCGTGCGCCGCGCGCCGGATGACCACCAGGCGCGGCGTCTCCGCGCCGCGGTCCTCCCAGAGGTGCCGGTAGATGTTCTCGACCATGACGACGCCGCCATCGACCAGCATGCCGATACCGATGGCCAGCCCGCCCAGCGACATCAGATTCGCCGACATGCCGGCGGCATACATCAGGATGAATGCCAGCAGGGCCGAGACGGGCAGCATGGCCGTCACGATGGCAGCACTGCGCACGTTGCCGAGGAACAACAGCAGCACGAGCACGATCAGCACGCCCCCCTCGAGCAGGGCGTCCCGCACCGTGGCGACCGCGCGCTCGACCAAATCGGCCTGATCGTAGAAAGGGGCCACACGGACCCCTTCCGGCAGCGACCGGTTGATCGCCGCCACTTCGTCGCGCACGCTGGCGATGACCGCCGAGGTGTTCTCGTAGATGCGCTTGAGCACGATGCCGGCCACGCGCTCGCCATCGCCATTGACGGTCACCGCGCCCCGGCGGATCTCCGAGCCAAAGGCCACGGTGCCAAGGTTGCGCACGTAGATTGGCGTCGCGCCGTTCTCGGCGGCAATCACGTTGCCAATGTCCTCGAGCGTGCGCACCAGGCCGATGCCGCGCACGATATACTCCTCGGCGCCGACCACGATGTAGCTGCCACCGGCGTTGGAGTTGTTGCGCTCGAGCGCCTCCACCACCTGCGACAGCGTGACGCGGTACTGAATCAGCTTGCCCGGGTCGAGACGCACCTGGAATTGCTTGACGTTTCCGCCAAACGACAGCACGTCGGTCACACCCGCCACCGTGCGCAGGCGGTACTTGACGATCCAATCCTGCAGCGTTCGCAACGAGTCGGTGGAGATGCCCTTGCCTGTCACCAGGTACTGGTAGACCTGGCCGAGTCCGGTCGTGATGGGACCGAGTGCAGGTTCGCCAAGGCCAGTCGGAATCGCGCTGCGTGCCGTCTGCACGCGCTCAAAGACCAGTTGACGCGCAAAGTAGATATCCACGTCATCACGGAAATACACACTCACCTGCGACAACCCGAAGGCCGAAATGGACTGCACCCGGGTGACGCCGGGAAGTCCGTTCATCGCCACCTCGACCGGACTCGTCACGAGCGCTTCGACCTCCTGCGGCGCGAGTCCCGGCGATTCCGTCGTCACCTGCACCAGCACCGGCGAGACGTCGGGAAACGCATCTACCGGCAACCGCCGCATGGCGGCGTAGCCGCCGCCCAGCACGCCCAGCGTGCCCACGATGACGAGCAGGCGCTGGCCCAATGCCCAGTCCACGATGCGTTGGATCATCGGTTGGTGCCCTCGCCTTCGGCCGCCTGGAGCAACTTTGTCTTGAGGGCAAACGCCCCCGTCACGACCACGGAATCACCGAGGCGTAGGCCGTCGTGCACCTCGAGCCAGCCGCCCGCTCTGGGCGGCCCCAACCGCACCGACTTTGCGCGAAAACGCCCCCGGCCCTCGGGCACGAAGACCACATCACGCCCGCCCATCGTCTGTACGGCGGCGTGCGGCACGCCAAGCGCGGCGGCGGGCGCCGCGAGCGCCAGACCGGCCCGCGCAAACATGCCGGGCTTGAGCAGGTGTGCCTGATTGGGAATCTCGGCGCGCACCTTCACCGTGCGCGACACGCTGTCAACGACCGAACTGACCAGTCCCACGCGGGCATAGAAGGGCTGCTGCGGATGCGCATCGGCAACCACTCGCGCGGGCACGCCCACCGTCACCCTCCGGAGGTCGGTTTCGTACAGGTCGAGCAGCAGCCAGACCCGATCGAGCTCACCCACGATGAACAGGCCCGCTTCCGGCCCAACCACCTCGCCCTCGGTGGCGTGCTTCTCCACCACTTCGCCGTTCAGCGGGGCGCGAATGACAAACAGTCCTGACCCGCTCGAGTCGGGGGTCGCGCCGAGGGCCGACAGCGTCTGTAGCGCGGCAGTCAGTGCGGCATCCTGTTCGCGCAACGCGGCTTCGGTTTCCAGGCGCCGCCGCTCCGACACGATACCGTCGCGATACAGGCGCTCCGCACGGTCGAAGTTGCGCCGCGCCACGTCTTGCGAGACGCGCGCCTGCACCCATCGCGCCTGCGCCACACCCAGCTCCGGCGAATCGAGCACGGCAAGCGTGTCTCCCCGCCGCACGTGCGTACCGATGTCCGCGTAGACGCGACGAATGCGCCCCTGAATCCGCGATGCCACGTGGCTGACGCGGGCCGCGTCGAAGGTGATGGTGCCGGTCAGGTAGATGGTGTCGGCCGGCAACGGACCAACCGTCTTCAGTGCGACGCCGGCTGCCGCCATCTGGGCGGAGTCCAACTGCACCACATCAGCCACGGCCGGTCCCTTCGGCTCGGCTCTCTTCTCGGCACCGCCGCACGCCGCGGTCGCCACCGCGACTGTCGCCAGCACCAGCGTGTTGTATGTGCGCATGTTAGTTGCCCGGATTCAGAATGGCGGAGAGCGCGCTCGGCTCGGCGGCCAGCGCGGCGGAGAGTTCAAACCACGCGGCGGCAGCGTCGCGCAGCACGTCGAGATACTCGAGTTGCGCCGCTACGGCGGTGCCGCGCAGGACCAGCACGTCCGTGATGCTGACTTCGCCTTCCGTCAGCGCACGCTCGGTGAGCGTGACATTCTCGGTCGCGGCGCGCAGTACTTCGGTGGCAAAGCGACGTTCAGAAGCCGCCGCGCGGCGAAAGCGCGCGCTGGCCGCGAGGACGTCGGCAACGACCGCGCGTTCGGCGGCGATGAAGTCGGCCGTCGCCGCCGCCCGTTCGGCCTCGGCAAGGCCAATGTTCGCCTGTCCGCGCCGGAATAACGGTATGGCAACGCCGACCTGCACACCCTGCAGGCGATCGGTGCCGGCCTCGCTGCCGCCAAACGTGGACGCTACCACGCTCGGCACGCGCGCGAGTTTCGCCGCGGTCACCGCGCGCTGGGCGCCACGCTGTGAGCGTTCGCCGGCTCGGAGGTCCGGGCGGCGAGCCCGTGCCAGGGCGACCAGCATGGAGTCGGACTGCCACGTCAGCACGGGAATGCCCGGCAAGGCGAGCGGCACCGGCACCGAGTCCCTCGGCAGCCCGAGCAGGCGGGCCAGCTCGGCCGCTGCCGCCGCCGCTTCGCCGTGAGCACGCTCGGCGGCGCTGCGTGCGCGCGCCGCCTCAAGCGCCGCGGCGTTGCGCTCCAGCCGGTTGATCTCTCCGGCGTCGAGCAGACGGCGGGCGTTGTCGAAGAAATGCTCCGCGAAGAAGGCCGCCGAGTCGGTGAGCACTGCGCGACGCTGCGCGATCACGAGATTGAGGTACGCCCGTCGAGCGTCGAGGGCGACGAGTCTTCGCGCATCCTGCGCGCGCGCCTGTGCCGCCTCGACCAGGGCCGACGCAAACCGTCGGCGCACCATCCACTGGCCAGCGAGGTCCAGCTCTTGCGACAGT
>PNKL01000133.1 GCA_013822425.1 Gemmatimonas sp. | reverse complement strand
GTCGGGATCTCGACGCCCTCGACCTCGAAGCACTCCGCGGCGCGGATTGCGTCGCGGTACCGCACGCTCCAGGCGACCGTGAGGATGTCCACGCGCGGGGAGTCGCCGACGATCGTCACGAACTTCCGCGCCACTTCTGCCGCCGCCCATTCCTTCGCGAAGCCGTAGCCGAAGGTCGTCAGCGCGTCCAGCACGCGCCGCGCGTTGTCCTCGGTGGGCTCGATGAGAATGTCGATGTCGCGGGTGGCGCGGGCGCTGCCCCACAGCTGCAGTGCTCTCGCGCCAACCACGAGATAGCGCGCCCCCGCCTCGTTGAGTCGCCAGCAGACGTCGGCAAGCTCAGTGCGGAACGGCGGTCCTACCGGCCCCCCGCCGACTCGTGGCGCTTCCATTCGAAGTAGTCCTCGAAGCGGTCGAAGGTCACGAAGAGCGCGCCGAATCGGCGGACCGGCGCCTCGTGTGCAGTCCGTTCCGCCGCCAGCACGCGCTCGGTGGGCGAGAGCGCAAGATCGGCCTGAAGCATCCCGCGCCGCGAGTTGTCCAAGCGCGGCAGGCGCTCGGGCGTCGGCTCTGCCAGGCGCCGCACCGCGTCGGTGAGCACCCAGCTCCGCGACCGACCCTCGGCCTTAGCAATGCGGTCGGCACGCCGGAGCACATCGGGCGGGATGGTCAGGCTGATGCGCGCGAACGTGCGGTCAGATGACATACTGAGTAATATTCAGTAATATCGGGGTACGTCAAGGGGCGAAGACCCTGGGTATCATCGTGCGCCGTGTTCCGCTGGGCCTCGTGGCGGTGCCACGATAAGCGCCGCCTAACTGCATACCACGGATTACACGGATCACAGCGCGGATATGCACGGATACAACAAAAAGGGGACAACTGCACCAACATCCACGCGCAGTTCCCCCGAGTATTTGCAGTCGCGCTATCTGTGCCCATCCGTAACAAAATCCGTGTAATCCGTGGTATGCAGTTGCAGTTTGCTCAGATCAGCCCCCGAAAGAAACGGCTACCGCCGCTCAGCCACCGCCACTCCGTCCGGCCCGTCGCCCACTGCGATCGTGCGCACCAGCCGCCGCGCCACAACGTCGAACTCGGCGATCGCATTGATCCCCTGGCACGCCACGTAGAGGCGCTTTCCATTGGCCGACCAGGTCATGCCCACCGGCTGGGCATTTGCCGGCGCCTCCATCAACGCCACCTCCTGCCGTGACGCGACATCGATGAGCCTGATGCGCGATCGGAGCGTCAGCGCCGCCGCCGCCAGCTTCCCGTCCGGGCTGATGGTCACGCGGTAGGGGCGCTCACCCTGATCCAAGGTCGCCACCACCTGCCACGCGGTGACGTCCACGATGGAGATTGTGCCCGCGGTGTTGCTTCCCACCCAGACTTCGCGTCCGTCCGGCGTCACGCCGATGCCCTCCACTTCCGGCGCCACCGCAAGCGATCGCACTGCGCCCGTGGCGAAGTTCACCTCGCTGATCGTCCCGCTGCGAATGTTCGCCGTGTACCCTACGGCGCCGTCGGGGCGAACTGCCATCTGGTGCGTCGACTGTTCGCCGGTGCGAATCGCGCGCAGCACGCCGCGCTCGCGGTGCACCACCAGCACGGCCTGGTTCGCTTCCACCGTCACGGCGATCAGCGAGTCGCCGGGCAGGAAGGCGATGCCGTGCGGGCGACGGTATTCGCCGAGGTCGATGGTGCGCACGGCAGAGTGCGTCGCGAGGTCCAGGATCAGCAGTGTGTTCCCCGGCTGCTGCGTGCCGTAGCCGGTGATGACACCCCACCGCCCGTCGCCCGAGACGGCGCTCTCGTGCGGTCCCGCCGGCGTGGGCAACTCGGCGAGCGTCCGGCCGCTGGCTAGATCGACCACGGACGCTGTGTTCGCGCGCTTGTTGCCCGCAATCAGCACACCGGCGGGGGACTGTGCACCGGCAACGGTGGCCGACAACAACAACGCGGCCATGAGGGCAAGACGCATTCGATCTCCGGGACAGGGGGCTTACCGCAGCTCGGTCACCACGGTCAGGTACTCGTTCACGAACCCTTTCGTGAGCGTCAGTTGCACGCGTTTGGCGAACACCCGCGGATGCCGGGCGTACCACCGCACCAATCCGTGCCGGCGATCGCGGGGACGCACGCCATGCGCGCGGTCGAAGATGTCGCCCAGGGAAAACCGCAGGGATTGCTCCAGCGCGCGAATCTCCTTGAAGCCGTGCGCCGACAGCAGTCGCCGGAAGGAGGCCCGCGTGAAGTCGTGCAGATGATGGGGGTTGCCATCAGTACAGACGGTCACGGGCACCGACGCGATGAACCGCCCACCCTTCGGGAGCAGCTGCGCCACGCGCGCCACATACGCCGTCGGGTTTGGCAGATGCTCCACGGTTTCCAGGCTCACCCACACCGCAGGTTGCGGCGTCGGTGCGAAGCGCAATGCGTCGGCCTCGAAGTACGTGATCCCGTCGTGCGCATGGCGGGAGCGCGCGTACTCGAGCGCGATGCGGTCGAGATCCACGCCCTGCACCGACCGCGCTCCTGCGGCCAGCAGCACCTCACTGCCGAATCCCGTGCCGCACGCGCAGTCCACCACGACGGCATCGCGCACGTATTCGCCGGCCAGGCGATAGCGCTCCAGGTGCAGCGCCAGCAGGGCCCGGTCGAACGCCGCATCTGCGGGAAGTAGGAACGGATCAAGCCGCTCGGAGGTGTAAGCTAGAATCTGTTGTCTCTCTGTTGTTTCTCTGTTGTTTCTCTGTTGTTTCTCAGTATTTGGCCAAGTACTGAGCGAGTTCCCATTCGCTTACTTGTGTTACGTACTCTCTCCACTCCTGCCGCTTCGCGTCGAGAAAGTGCTTGGTCACGTGGTCGCCGAGCGCGGCGCACATCTCCTTGTCCTTCTCCAGTTCGTCGCACGCCTCGTTCAGGTCATGCGGCAAATCGTCGATACGCAGGCGTCGCTTCTCGCGGAAGCTCATCTCCCAGATGTTCTCGTTCACCGGCTCGCGGCTCGAGGCTTGCGTCTCGATACCATCGAGTCCCGCCGCAAGCATCACGGCAAGTGCCAGGTATGGATTGGCACTTGGGTCCGGCGACCGCAGTTCCACGCGCGTCCCGGTGCCGCGGCGCGCCGGCACGCGGATGAGCGGTGACCGGTTGCGCATCGACCATGCCACGTTGACCGGTGCCTCGAAACCCGGCACCAGGCGCTTGTAGCTGTTCACCAGCGGATTGGTGATGGCGCTCATCCCGCGCGCATGCTGCAGCAGGCCGCCAACATAGTGATGGGCCACCGTGGACAGCTCAAACTCCCCCTTCGCGTCGAAGAAGGCGTTCTGTCCGTCCTTGAACAGCGACTGGTGCGTGTGCATCCCGCTGCCATTCTGCCCGTAGATCGGCTTGGGCATGAAGGAGGCGAAGAGGCCGAACTGCTGGGCCACGTTGCGCACGACGAACCGGAAGGTGGCCAGCGCGTCGGCCGTCGTCAGCGCGTCGGCGTAGCGGAAGTCGATTTCATGCTGCCCGTGCGCCACTTCGTGGTGCGCCGCCTCGATTTCGAAGCCCATCTGCTCCAGCGCATCGACGATCGCACGCCGCGCATCCTCCCCCAGGTCCACTGGGCCAAGGTCGAAGTACGATCCCACATCGTGAGTGGTCGTGCTCGGCCCGCCATCGGGTCCCAGGCGGAAAAGAAAGAACTCCGCCTCCATCCCCGCGAACATCGTATAGCCCATGGAGGTCGCGCGGACCACCTGGCGCTTGAGCACGCCGCGCGGATCGCCGGCGAACGGCTCGCCCTCGGGCGTCGTGATGTCGCAGATCAGGCGGGCCACCCGCGCCTGCGAGTCGGTCCACGGGAAGATCCGGAACGTATCCAGGTCCGGGCGCAGAAGCATGTCGCTCTCCTCCACGCGGACAAACCCTTCGATGGACGACCCGTCGAACAGGATGTCTCCTGCCAGCGCCTTGGGGAGCTGAGACATCGGGATCTCGACGTTCTTGTTGACGCCGAGAATATCGGT
>PNKL01000132.1 GCA_013822425.1 Gemmatimonas sp. | reverse complement strand
CTCGCTGGCCACGACCGCCGTGGCACGGAGCAGGGATGCCAGGCCACCACGTCCATTGCATCTGGCAGCACGACCCAACGCTGCATGCCCCGCGCAAGTACCAACGGGCCTGCGGCTACGACTCGTTCATTCCTGATCCGCTCGCCGGCCTCGACCTCACGCTTGAGGGCTCCATTGCCGGCACGGTATCCGAGACCGAGCGAGCCATCGGTGCATTGAACACCGACGCCGGTCCTGCCTTGGCGCCTCTCGCGCGCTTGCTGCTGCGCACGGAGTCCATCGCGTCGTCGAAGGTGGAGGGACTGCAGGTGGGCGTGCGCGAACTTGCCACGGCCGAGGCCAGGTCGGCGACCGGCGCCCAGGCGAGCCCAACCGCGCGGGAGGTGCTCTCCAACATCGACGCCATGATCATCGCCGTCGCTGGGGCCGCGCGCGTGGAGCGCTTTGGCGTGCCGGAAATCGTCGCCATTCACGAGCGGATGATGCGTCACGCTCCGAATGCCGCCGTGGCCGGAGTGATTCGGACGCAGCAGAACTGGATTGGAGGGAACGATCACAACCCGTGCGGGGCTGACTTTGTGCCGCCACCGCCCGAGGAGGTGCCGCGGCTGCTCGTGGACCTCTGTGAGGCGATCAACGACGACCGGCTCCCACCGCTCGTGCAGGCGGCCTTGGTGCACGCCCAGTTTGAAACCATCCATCCGTTCGCGGATGGCAACGGCCGGACGGGCCGGGCGCTGGTGCAGGTGATCTTCAAGCGCCGGCAGCTCGCCGCCGACTACCTGCCGCCGATCAGCGTGGTACTGGCGACTGCCCGGGAACGGTACATCACGGGGTTGACGATGTTTCGCGGCGACTCGGTTGCAGCGTGGGTGGAGCAGTTCGCCGAGGCGACCGCGCGGGCGACCTGGCTGGCGCACGCCTACGTTGTGGCGGTGCAGACGCTCCAGGAGCGCTGGCGCACCCAGCTTGGCACGTCTCCCGGTGCGCCCCGTCGCGACGCTGCCGCTTGGGCGATCCTCGACGTGCTGCCCGCCCACCCCGTGTTGACGGCTCCGGCGGCCACCGCAGCGACGCAGCGCGCGACGCGGTCGATCTACGACGCCATCGAGCAACTGGTGGCGGCGGGGGTACTCATCCCACTGTCAGCCTCACGGCGAAACCGCGCGTGGGAAGCCGACGGGCTGCTCGACCTGATGGCGGGGCTGGAATCGGGCGTCGTGCCGGCGCGATAATCCGCGATTCGCGCGGGTAGGAATGCGCTTGATGGACGCCGCCCATGTGCCGACAGCGTTGCGCAGTGTGCGGTGCCACACGCCGCCCGCGCCATTGGCTGAGATGATCGAGCGTGACATGGGTTGGTCCTCGACGGGCAACAATGGTCGCGCTCGTCGAGCAGGGACTCATGAAATATGCGGATGACGGTCGCGCTCAAATGGTGACACGGACGCCTGGCCTGGCCAACAGCTTCGAGCGCGCCGCGCCCAGCGGGTGCGCCCGAATGAGCGACACCTCGCGCCGTCGATTAAATGTGTATACATTAAATGCCGACGCCGATTCTCTATATGAGTGGGATCCCAACAAGCGGCTACGAAACGCCGTCAAGCACCGACTCGATTTCGAGGACGCGTGGCGCGTCCTTGAAAGCCCGGTGTGCTGGTCCTGGTCTATGTCGTTCGTGACAGCGCGGTCCGATGCATCAGCTTTCGGCACGCAAGCAGACGAGAACGTGAGGAATACAGTGCCTACCTCGAAGAAGTCGGTCAGCGTGACGAGTAAGAACCCTCTGGCGCGGCCCGCCGCTGGCGCTACGCGCTCGGATTGGGCGTGGGTTCGCGCACACGAGCCCGATCTGACGGACCCCGACGCGCCTGACTTCTCCGGCCTCATGCGCGCCGAGCTTAAGCGACTGCGCGGGCGGCCGGCGGGCTCGGGCTGCAAGGACGCCGTGTCGCTGCGTGTGGACCGGGACGTGCTCGCCGGATTCCGCGCGACGGGTCGCGGCTGGCAGACGCGGATGAACGAGGCGCTGCGCGCCTGGCTCGAAACGGAACAGACGCGCGCGAAGCGACCGCGAGTGCGCAAGCCGACGCTGGCGATGCTGGCGACGCTGGCGACGCTGGCGAAGCGGAGCAGGCGAAAGAGCCGTAAGCCCGCCGGCTAGGCGCTCAGAACGTTGAGGTCAGGACGAACCTAAGCGCGGGATGCCGAGCGTTTCAAAGTGCTGAACATTGCACGAGGTATCGATACAGCGCGGCAGGGCCCACGCCTGCTGCTCATGTGCCGACAGCGTTGCGCTGCGCGCGCCCTTGATGGGTCCTGCGGCCGCTTAGACACCGCTTATCCGTACACGTCCTTCCGATCGCCGACTGCGCGGATCTCGACTACGCCTGCCCTATCATCGACCTGATAGATGACTCGATAGGAGCCAATTCGAATCCGCCACAGGTCCGTCGCTCCGCGCAACTTGCGGCATCCCGATGGGCGCGGCTCAAGGGCCAAGGCCTCGACGCGTCGAAAGACGCGCTCCAGCATCGCGTCATCGAGGCGTTCGAGTTCTTTCCGCGCAGAGCGGACGAACTGAACGGTGTAGTTACGCACTCCGCTTCAGGCGACCGGTACGCCGAAGGCGCGCGCGCACGGCCGCGAGCGATTCCGTAGGCTCTACGGCACGTTCCTTCGCGAGCGCGACATCGACGAAGTCCTCCCACAACCCGCGGTGACGACGTAGGTCGATGACGACCGCCGTTCGGTCACCAGCGGCATTATGCAGGTACTTCACGCCTCGAAGTGTCTTCATAGCCTGTAAGGTACATGAACTGTCAGCGAGTTCAACAACCGCCGATGCTCATGGCCGCAGGTGTGCTCACGCCCGTGTCGGCCACCCGGCGAAATCGGGCGTGGGAAGCGGAGGGTCTGCTTGACCTGATTGCGGGGTGGAAACCGGCGTCATGCCGGGCCGCTGACCCGTTCACTGACGAAGCGCGCAAACGGCGCGATGTCTTCGCGGAGGTGGTCAAAGAGCGCCGGCATTATCTCGCGTACCGCGTGGGGCGATGGCGGAACATGTCGAGCGTTCTTGATATACTCGGTCACGCGACACGCGCGTGTGCGGAGTGCACCGGTGTGTTCGCAAACGGATTGGTCTTGCTCACGACGTAGCCGGCCATGCGCATCGTCCGGGTGATCTGGTCGGCGACGTCGTCCCGTCCGACGGCAGGGGACTTCTCGAAGACCGTCGGGGAGAGGCGCACGAGCGTCGCCGGGATCGCCATCAGACGCAGGTTGCCCACGCGCACCAGGGCCGGCCGCGCCACAGGGCTCAGCGCTCAGACGCCCGCGAGTACCCTGCCGTGCAGGAACTCAGGTGCCAGACTGGCGCCGTTCGGCCACTCGAGCGCGCCACCCTCGACTCGAAATGCAGCGAAGTTGCGCTCGTCGAGCAAGGGTTCGAAGACCTCGCCGCGCAGCTCGCCCTGCAGGTCCAGCGTTCCCGCTGCACCATCCCGAAAACGCAGCCAGACACTGTACCCACCGAGGTAACGCGCTTCGATCACGGAGTAGTGCATGTCACTCCAATGGGGCGATGCGGGCTAATCTCGTCGTCCCCGCATTGCGCATGCAAGTGGGGCGGCGCGTGCTCACGGTGGAACATTCAGAACTAGCGCGGGGCGCGTGGTACCGATGGCCGCCAGGGCCGACCAGAGAGTGCTACATTTCACCAGTCCCCAGACCGCGAGGCGATGAACGTGGGCCACACCGTTGAATTGATGGACCGCATCACCGTCAATCCCGAGCAATGCGGCGGTCGCCCTTGTGTGCGAGGCATGCGCATTCGCGTGTCGGATGTCCTCGAATTGCTCGCGGGCGGGCTGAACGCTGCCGACGTCGTGGCGGAGCTGCCGGATCTTGAAGTCGAAGACGTGGCGGCGTGTCTTCGCTTCGCGAGCCGTCGCTTGGGCCATCCCATCCTCGCGGCGTAGCGGCGCGCGCTCCCGTGCTGATCTGGATCGACGCGCAACTGTCGCCGGC
>PNKL01000131.1 GCA_013822425.1 Gemmatimonas sp. | reverse complement strand
CCAGCAGGGCGCGAGCAGCCATCCAGTCGGCGCGGGCAGTGGGATGCGAGACGGCGCGTGACATCTGCCGCAAGATACGAAGAGACGGGCGGGTCCGGAGTCCGGACCCGCCCGTCTGTCAGCCACAACCACGCGCGGCTGCGGCCACGGCGGATTACTGAACCGTGATCGTCCCCTTCATGTTCATCGCGAGATGCGGCGTGCAGTGGTACGGATACGTGCCCGCTTTGATGTTGCCGAACGAGATGGTGATGGTCTCGCCTGGATTCATCGTCATTTTGCTCGACAGCTCGGCTATCTTGTCGGCGCCGAAGTTCGCATCAAGCTGCGGCATCACGTCAGCCGGGATGTCGACCGCGTTGAACGCAACGTTGTGCGGGCCGCCCGAGACAAAGACGAACTTGATGCCGTCGCCGGCCTTGATCGTCAGGTCCTTCGGCTCGTAGCGATAGCCCTTCTCGTCGCCGAGCATCTTCACTTCGTGCGTCGTGCCCGTGATCGGGGCGGCCGTGCCGGTCGCCGCCACAGCCGGCGCCGCTGCGGGAGTTGCTGCGTCTGTCGCCGGGGCCTTCTCACCGCCGCCGCACGCGCCAAGAACAATGGCACTCGCCACGAGCGCCGAACCGATGAACCGCATGTCGTGCCTCCGAAAAACGTCGTGATGTTTGGGATTGAAAAAGGGGGGGCTCCCCTAGCCTCTGAAATGTAGGAGAGCCAGGGGGGCAATTGAAGGGTCGTTCCTGCGACGTTGCGTCTTGAACAGACCCGTGTCGCGCGGGCCTTTTTCACCACGGAGCGCACGGAGGAAAAGGAGGGCCACGGAGTACACCCATCAGCCCGGCCGTACAGTACAGTACTACAAAAACTGGGGTTCAAGACATCGCGCCACGCAGGATTCTGCGTGGCGTGCGCTGTTCCTCGAGGAAGTTGTAGTCCGTGGCCCTCCGGCTGTTCTCCGTGTGCTCCGTGGTGAAGAAGTCCAAGGAGACGCACGGTTCTCGGCCAGTTGAACGCCGAATTTGACTCCAGCCACCAGACCGACTAGGCTTCGCGTACCATGAACAGCCGCCGCCATCATCACGTGCACCACCACGGTCCGTCGGGCCGGGGGGAGCACGTTCACGTGCGGCTGATGATCCGGATGGCGTAACCCGTCGCCCGCCAGCCTGACCCCTCGAGCCCGTCGGATTTCCGACGGGTTCTTTTTGTTCCCCTGCACCACACCCTGTACCCTTCCGCTTCACCTCAAATGCTTCGCATTGCCATCCCGAACAAGGGCAGACTGAACCAGGACGCCCGATCCCTCCTTTCGGACGCCGGACTTGAAGTCCGGTCCTCGTCCGAGCGTGCGCTGGTTGCGTCGCTCGGCGGTGAGTTCGAGGCGATCTTCGTCCGTGCGCAGGACATCCCCGAGTTCGTGGCCGATGGAGCGGCTGACGCCGGCATCACGGGCTGGGACCTGACCTCCGAATCGGGCCGTGACCTGGAATCGCGCCTCGATCTCGCCTTCGGCCGGTGCCGTCTCGTCCTGGCCGTCCGGGAGGAGTCGCCCATTCGCTCGGTCGCGGATGTCCCGCCGGGCAGCCGTATCGCCACCGTCTTTCCCCGCCTGACACGCCAGTTCCTCGCCCGTGCCAACAAGGAGGTGGAGTTGGTACCGGTGTCCGGGGCGGTGGAGATATCTCCCCACCTCGGAATCGCGGACATCATTGTCGATCTCACCTCTACGGGATCGACTCTTCGCGTCAACGGCCTTCGAGAAGTCGAAACGGTGCTCGAATCAACGGCTCAGCTGGTGGTCGCGCGCATCGCCCGTGACGATTCGCGCAGCCAGGCACTCGACGAACTCACCGCGTCGCTGGCCTCGGTGCTCGCCGCACGCGATCGGCGGTATGTCATGGCCAACGTGCCGCGTGCACGCCTCGACGAGGTGAAACGCATCCTGCCCGGCATCAGCGGCCCGACGGTGATTGACGTGATGAACGGGGGATCGATAGTCGCGGTGCATGCTGTTGCTCCCGCGGCCAGCATCTACCGCACCATCAACTTGCTCAAGGCCGTGGGTGGGGAGGGCATCCTCGTGACACGCATCGAGAGGTTGATGGCATGAGTTCTCTTTCCATCGCCGTGCGCGGGACGGTGGCTTCCCTGGACTCCCGTGCGGCCGCCGTGCTGTTCGAACGCGGCAGCGCGAGCGATCCTGCCGTGCGCGACCGTACGCGGCGCATCATTGATCGCGTGCGCACCGAGGGTGATGCCGCACTGCTGGCGCTTGCCCGCGAGTTTGACGATGCCGTGATGGACTCGCTCGAGGTCCCGCGCACGGCATGGCGCACGGCACTCGACGCACTGCCGGCGGCGTTGCGTCGCTCGCTCGAACGTGCGGCAGCCAACATTCAGCAGGTGCACGAGGCGTTCCGTCCCATCCCGCGCGAGACGATCACGGCCGATGGCGTGGTGATCGGGCGCCGCCCGGATCCACTGGCGCGCGTGGGCGTCTATGCACCGGGCGGGCGCGCCGCCTATCCCAGCTCCCTGCTCATGGGCGTGATCCCGGCGCGCGTGGCTGGCGTCGGTGAGGTCGTCGTCTGCTCGCCTCCGGGACGAGATGGCGCCCCCAGCGCAGCGCTCATGGCGGCGGCCGAACTCGCCGGGGTTGACCGGCTCTTCGCCGTGGGTGGCGCCGGTGCCATCGCGGCGATGGCGTATGGTACGGCCACCATTCCGGCCGTGGATCGCATCGTTGGGCCGGGCAATGCCTACGTGGCCGAAGCGAAGGCCCAGGTGTCGAGCGTCACGGCCATTGATTCGCCCGCAGGACCGAGCGAGCTGCTGGTGATCGCCGACGCGTTGGCCACACCGGAGATCGTTGCGCGCCAACTGCTCGCACAGGCCGAGCACGATCCACGGGCGGCCGTGGTGCTCGTCTCAACGTCCGAATCGCTGCTCCAGGGAGTGGAGGAATTCCTGACTGAACGACTCCCCCGTGAGCCGCGCGTCGATGTGATCACTGCAGCGCTGTCCTCCCGCGGTGCACTCTTGCTGGCCTCCTCACTCGAGGAGGCGGTCGCATTTGCGAATCGCTGGGCCCCGGAACACCTGTTGCTGGCGGTCCGCGACGGCGATCTCTTCCTGCCATCGGTGCGGAATGCCGGCACGGTCTTCGTCGGCGAGACAGCGTCCGTGGCGTTCGGCGACTACATGAGTGGCGCCAACCACGTGCTTCCCACGGGTGGCCTGAGCCGCGCCTACTCCGGGTTGTCCACGCTCGACTTCTACCGTTGGACGACGTGGCAGCGCATCGATCGCGTCGCGGCCACTCGACTCGCCGAAGACGTTGCCGTATTCGCCGAGGCTGAGGGATTGCCCGCACACGCGGCGTCCGCGCGACAGTGGCAGGAGGAGACGCGATGACGGCCTTCGAGATCGGCCGTCCGTCACTGCGCGAGGTTCCCATGTACTCGCCCGATGTAACCTCCTGCGCCATCGACCTGCGCGACAACGTGAACCTGTGGGGGGCTCCGCCGGCCGCGCGCTCTGCACTGCATTCCATTGATCCGACGGTGCTCAGCTTGTACCCCGGTGTTTCGGCTGGGAGGCTGACCGACGCGATCGCGACCTTCGTCGGCGTGGAGGCCAGCGAGGTGGCGGCCGCGTGTGGGTCCGACGACCTGATCGACGCCGCCTTCCGTGCGGTGGCCGAACCGGGCGCGGTGCTCGCGCATCCGGCGCCTTCGTTCTCGATGGTGCCCATCTTCGCCCGGCTCAATGGCCTGCAGCCGGTGGCCGTGCCGCTTACGCGGGACGGCGCCGCTGATGCAGGCGCGATGATCGCCACGGGCGCCCGCATCATCTATCTGTGCTCCCCCAACAACCCCACGGGAACGGTCACGCCGGCCGATGTAGTGCGACGCATTGTTCGCGAGAGCACCGCTATCGTCATGCTCGACGGCGCCTACGCCGAGTTCGCGCCGGACCTCGAGGATCTGTTGCAGGAGGCGCCATCGCTTGAACGACTGCTGGTGCTCCGCACCTTCTCCAAGGCGTGGGGCCTGGCCGGGCT
>PNKL01000130.1 GCA_013822425.1 Gemmatimonas sp. | reverse complement strand
CTGCGAGCGCGCGCAGGCGCCCAAGACCGCCGCCGGCGCAGGGGGCGTCGACCCGAACGCCGACCAGGTGATCTTCGGGTCGCGCACGCTGGTCACCGAGGGCGGCCTGCGCCGCGCCGAGGTGTTCAGCGACACCGCGCTCTTCTACGATGACAACACGCGCATGGACATGCGGATCGTGCGCACGATCTTCTACAGCTCCGCGGGCGCCAAGGATGCCGTCCTCACCTCGCGCACGGGTCGCTATCTGACGCGCGACAACGTGCTCGAGGCCCGGGGCAACGTCGTCATCATCACGGCGGACGGCCGCCGCCTCGTCACCGAGCAGATCAAGTTCGATTCGCGCGTCAACCAGATCTCCTCGGACAGCGCCTTCGTGCTGACGGAAGAGGGACGCGAGGCGAGCGGCGTCGGGTTCGTCTCCGACCCCGACATGAACAACCTGCGCATCATTCGCGGGTCGCGTGCCAAGGCGCGCGGCGTCAGGGTGCCGGGGACCGAATGAAGCCCTGGTTGATCGCAGGTGCGCTGCTCGCTCCGTTGCTGCTCGCTGCGCAGCAGCCGGCGCGGGAGCGGTCGTGCAACCTGGACCTGTACAACTACGACACCACGACGACGCTCGCCATCAAGCTCCCCAGCGGCCAGTACAACAGCTACTACGGCCGCGGCATTCGCGGCCGGTGCACCAACACCGACCAGCGACTGTCGGGCGACTCGCTCGAGGCGATGGGCGATACGAAGACGTACGTGATCGTCGGACGCGCGCACTACGAGGAAAAGCGCGTCCGCCTCGACGCCGACCGCATCTATTACTTCCAGTCGGAAGAGCGCGTGCTCGCGGAGGGGAACGTCGTGGCCGTCACCGACAAGGGGACGACCATGCGCGGTCCGCGCGCCGAGTACTTCCGCGCCATGCCGGGCATGCGCAGCGACTCGCGCCTGCTCGCCACGGGACGCCCCGTCACCAAGCTCAGCCCCGACGACGTCGGCGGCGGCACGGACACGGTGGAGGTCATCGCCGACCAGGTGACCGAGGTGGCCGACTCGCTGTTGTATGCCGGCGGCTCTGTGGTCATCACGCGTCCCGACCTTGTCGCCACGTCGGACAGCGCGACGATGAACGGCGGCACCGAATGGGCGCGACTCGATGGACGGCCGCGCATCGAAGGGCGTGGCACGTCGGTCTTCACGCTCGTGGGCCGGCGCGTGGACCTCTGGTCGCGCGATCGCCACCTGGAGCGGGTCCTCTCGGCGGACAGCGCGCGGGCGACGAGCGAGGACGTGACGCTCGCGTCGGACACCATCGACCTCCGGCTCACCGACCAGAAGCTCTCGCGGGCGTTCGCCTGGGGCCGCTCGCGCGCTCGCGCCCAGGCCACGGATCGCGACATCCTCGCCGATTCCATTGACGTGGACATGCCGGGGCAGATGCTCCGCGAGCTCCGGGCGCTGCGCGGTGCCTATGCCAGCAGCCGCACCGACAGCAGCAAGTTCGTCTCGACCGAGGACGACTGGCTGCGCGGCGACACGATCGTTGCGTCGTTCGACAGCGTGCGCGCCGCGGGAGACACTGCCGCCAAGCCGGTGATTCGCGTGATCAACGCGGCGGGCGCCGCGGCCTCGTTCTATCAGGTGGCCTCCTCGCAGGGGGCCAAGGCGGCGCCCAACCTGAACTACGTGAAGGGAAAGGTCATCACCGTGGACTTCGGCGCCGACCGCGCCGTCAGCCGGGTCACGGTGCGCGAACAGGCATCCGGTGTCTATCTCGAGCGCATCCCCGACGACTCGCTCAAGACCAACTCCACGCCTCCTCCAACTCCACTCAAGAAGCCGTGACGACACCATTCCCCGATCCCCACGACGGGCACGACGACCGCGACATCGCCGCGCAGGTGCCGGGCGCTCAGGGCGCGGACGATGCGAGCACCGTGGTGCGCGGCGTCGCCGAGCGCCTCGCGGGCGGCGACCGGTCCGTCGCGCTCGCGCTCATCGCCCTGATCGGGACGGCCGACGACGGGGGCGGCGCGACCTTCAATGACGTTGCCGTCCATTACCGGGACGACTACCTGGCGTCTCTTCAGGCCGAAGGGCGCGACGCGGAGCGCGAGGCCGGGCGCCTGAGTCTTGACGAGGTGCGCGCGCACCTCGCCTCCGTCGCCCTGCCGCGGCTCAAGGACAGCGGCTCGATCACCGTTGGCGATCTCGACGACCCGGACTGTCGCGTGGCGATGGTACCCGCGCTCTGGGAGTCGGTGCGCGCGGGGCGCGACGTGTTCGCCGACGCGCTGCGCGAGACGGGCGAGCACGCCGCGCCGCGCGTTTCGGCGGTCACGCTGCCGCCCGTCGAAGGGCGGAGCGTGCTGAGGGCAGAGGGGTTGGTCAAGACCTACCGGCGACGCAACGTCGTGAACAACGTCGCGCTCGAGCTGCAGCAGGGCGAGATCGTTGGGCTCCTTGGCCCGAACGGGGCGGGGAAGACAACGAGCTTCTACATGATCACCGGACTGATCCCTCCGGCGGCCGGCCGCATCCTGCTTGACGGCGCGGACATCACCAAGATGCCCATGTTCAAGCGCGCCCGGATGGGCATCGGCTACCTGTCGCAGGAGCCCTCCGTCTTTCGCAAGCTGACAGTGGAGGAGAACATCCTCGCCATCCTCGAGGAGCTGGACCTGGGCAAGGCGGAGCGCGGTGCCCGGCTCGAGGCCCTGCTCGACGAACTGGGACTGAAGCACCTGCGGCACAGCAAGGCGTACCAGTTGTCCGGCGGCGAGCGCCGGCGCCTCGAGATCACGCGCGCGCTGGTGACCCAGCCGAAATTCATGATGCTCGACGAGCCGTTCGCGGGCGTCGATCCGATCGCCGTCCATGACATCCAGGTCATCGTCGCCAGCCTGCGGCACCGCGGCATCGGCGTGCTCATCTCGGACCACAACGTCGAGCAGACGCTCGACATCGTCGACCGCGCGTACATCATGTTCGACGGGCAGGTCAAGGTGTCGGGGACCGTGCGAGAACTGGTGTTCGATGACACCGTCTCCCGCGTGTATCTCGGGCCGACGCTGACCGCCCGCCTGCGCGAACGGTTCCGCCGTGAACACGGCGCGGACGAATCGCCCACGACGGCGCCGGAGTCGTCCGCGCCGCCGGAGCTGCTCGTGGCCACGCCAGCGCCGCCGGACTCCGGCGCGTACGGTTCGTCGCCATGAAAACGGGACTGAGCCAGTCCCTGCGGCTGGGGCAGGAGATGAAGATCAATCCTCGCCTGTACCAGGCGATGGATATGCTCACCATGCCCCTGCTCGACCTGCAGCAGCACCTCAAGCAGGAACTGCTCATCAACCCCTTCCTCGACCTCGTCGAGGAAGGGGATGACGACGAGACGGGCGACGCCACGACGACCGAGGAAGGGTCTCCCGCCGAAGGCGAGGCATTTGAGGTCCCGCTCGAAACCGCAGTGCCCGCGCCTGAAAACGATTCGCGGCAGCAGGAAACGGACTGGGAGGAGATCCTCCTCAACGGCTTCGACGTCTCCGGACCGCGCGAGGATTACGAGGAACGGGAGTACGCGGAGCCGGCTGGCATCACGCGAGGCGGCCTCGACAGCGACCTGCGCGACCAGCTCGCGCTGATCGAGCTGACGCCCCGGCAGCAGGTGCTCGCCGAAGAGTTCATCGGCGACATCAACGACGACGGCTACCTCGCCTGCGGGCTCGACGAGATCCTGCGCGGCATCAACGCCGAGGTGCGTCGCAGCGCCGAGGCGGAGGGGCGCGACACCGAGGCCGTGCCGTACTTCACGATCGCGGAAGCGGAGGAGATGCTCGCCATCATCCAGGGGCTCGATCCGGCCGGGGTGGGGGCGCGCGACCTGCGCGAGTGCCTGCTGCTGCAGCTCCGCGAAGCCCCCGGCGATGCGACGCTGGCGCGCCGCATCCTCGCCGAGCATTTTGACGAACTGATCGCGCACCGCTGGGCGGAGATCGCCAGGCGCACCGGCACGACCGCGGCCGAGGTGCAGCAGGCGGCCGACCAGATCGCGAGACTCAATCCGAAACCCGGGTTCTCCAAGAGCGCGTCGCTCGACAGCTACGTGATCCCCGACCTCGTGGTCGAGAAGGTGGATGGCCAGTATCTCGTCTTCCTCAACGACACCAACATTCCGCGCCTCCGCCTGAGCCGCGTCTACCAGGACATGGCGCGCGACCGCAAGAAGTTCACGCTGGAGCACAAGGAGTTCATCGCCAGCAA
>PNKL01000129.1 GCA_013822425.1 Gemmatimonas sp. | reverse complement strand
CCGCTTTCGGGTGTACACGCACGGCGGGCGCATGCCGACGGAACTCGAAGCGGTCGTGTGGGCGGCCGAGTGCGCATGTCGCGGGGCAGGCGAGATCCTGCTGACGAGCATCGACCGTGACGGCGCGCGCGACGGGTATCACCTGGAACTGACCCGCGCGGTGTCCGACGCCGTCTCCGTGCCCGTCATCGCGAGCGGTGGCGCTGGTTCGGCGGCGCACGTGTGCGAGGCATTCACGGCCGGGGGCGCCGACGCGGCACTCGTCGCCGGCATCCTGCACGGGGGTCAGGCGACAATCGCCAACCTCAAGCGGGCCATGCGCGTTGCGGGGCTCGCGGTGCGGGAGACCGCATGAACCGGTCACCCGCCCTGCTGATGGAAGCAGCGCTCGAGGTCGCCCGGCTCACCTCATTAGTAGCACTTCGATACTATAAACAGGATCTCATTGTCGAGGCGAAAGGCGACGGATCGCCGGTCACGCTCGCTGACCGCGCCGCCGAGCAGCTGGCGCGCGAGTGGATCCACGCACGGTTCCCCGCCGATGGCGTGCTCGGCGAGGAGTTCGGCGAGACGCCCGGCGCCAGCAACCGGCGCTGGCTGCTCGACCCCATCGACGGCACCAGGAGTTTTGTCCGGGGTGTTCCGCTCTGGGGCACGTGCATCGCCGTCTGCGAAGCCAACGACGTGCTGGCCGGCGCGGCGGCGTATCCCGCCGTCGAGGAGTTCATCGCCGCGGCCCCGGGCGAAGGATGCTGGCACAATGGCGTCCGGTGCCGCGTGAGCGTCACGGATACCGTCGAGGATGCCACCGTACTGGTGACGGATGATCGCAGTTTTCGCTCGGCCGCCCAGCGGACAGGATGGGATTGTCTGTCCCGGCGTGCCTCCATCAGCCGCAGCTGGGGCGACTGCTATGGCTACCTGCTCGTCGCCACCGGACGCGCCGACGTCATGGTGGATCCCATCCTCAATCCGTGGGATGCGCCGCCGTTCCTCCCGATCATCGAGGAGGCCGGCGGCGTCTTCACTGGATGGAACGGCCGGCGCGATGCCTTTGCCGGCAACGCCATTGCCACCAACGGCGCGCTCGCCGATGCCGCGCGCGCCCTGCTTTGGAGCGCCGATGTCACTCGCTGACCAGCTCGACTTCACCCGCAACGGCGGCCTGGTGACTGTCGTCACGCAGGATGCTACCTCGGGGGTTGTGCTCATGGTCGCTCACGCTGACCGCGAGGCGGTTGAGCGCACGGAGGCCACCGGAGAGATGCACTACCGGTCGCGCACCCGCGGGTTGTGGCACAAGGGCGCCACCAGCGGTCATGTGCAGCGCGTGGTCTCGCTCGAGTCGGACTGCGACGCCGACGCGGTGCTCGCGCGGGTTCGTCCGGCGGGCCCGGCATGCCACAAGGGAACCACGTCGTGCTTTGCGCATACGGCGGCGGCGGACGTGCTGGCCGCCGTCGACGCCACAATTCGCGAACGGGCAGCCGCGTGCACCGACGGCGGCGAGACGCCCACCTACACGCAGCGCCTTCTCTCCGACCGCAACCTGCGCTTGAAGAAGATCGGCGAGGAGTCCGCCGAGTTCGTGACGGCGTGCGCTGATGGCGACGCGGGACGCGCCGTTGAGGAAGCGGCCGACCTGGTCTACCACACGCTGGTGGCTCTGCGCGCGCTGGACGCCGGTTGGGGCGACGTGCGCGCCGCGCTCGCGGCGCGCCGCTAGAACGACTCCGCCAGACGCCGCGTGATGCGCGCCGGATCGCCGACGTACACCCACTGCACGTTGCGCAGGTAGCGGCGCGCCACCCGGCGAACGTCTTCACCGGTCACCGCCCGCAGCTCGGCCATGAACCGATTGGCCGCCTGCCAGTCCCCATTGTAGAGCTGCGCGCGCGCCAGGAAATCCGCCTGTGCCGTGCTGGTCTCGTTGTCCAGGAAGAACTCGGTGAGGAATTGCTGGATCAGCGGCGAGAGCCCCTGCGTGGGAATGGTGATTTCCTGCAGCAGGCGGATCTGGTCGCGCATGATCTTCAACGCGGAATCGGGCAGCGTGGTCGTCACGAACAGGGCGCCGGAAATGAGCGCCTGGTCGCGGAAGTCGGCCGAGGCTGTGTACGTCAGGTTGTTCTTTGACCGGATTTCGCTGAACAGCTGCCCGGACAGCACCGCCGACGCCACGCGGAGCGCGGCGGCATCCTTCTCGTTGGCGCGCGGCCCCCGAAAGATGCCGCTGATGTAGTTGGTGGGGAGGGCACGTGGCACGACGGTTAGCGAGGACACCCTCGCCGGCAGCGAGTCCGGCATCGCCCACGCGTAGTTTCCCGCCGGCAGCGTGCCCAGTGAACTCGCCACCATGCGCTCGAGTTTCGCGCGCGGTACGTTGCCCACGACGACGAGCAACAGGCGCGACTTCACCAGCCACGCCTGCCGCCAGCGCACCAGCGACTCACGCGTCATCGACGACAGGGACGTCTCGCTGCCGGCCGGCGAGAGGGCATAGGCATGGCCGCGAAACGCGATGCTGTCGGCCACGCGGCCAAGCAGGGCATCCGGACTTTCGTTCAGCTGGCGCAGCCCGCTGAGCGCCTGATTCCGCACAAACGCAATCTCCGACGGGTCGAGCCGCGGACGCAGCAATCGGTCGGTGAAGATATTCCACACTGAATCCAGCACGTCCGTGGTGGTGCGAATGCCGAACAGCGTCCAGTCTTCGCTGGCGTCGATCGCGATGGCGCTGCCGGTGCGGGCCATCGCCCGCCGGAGAACGTCCTTGGGATAGCGTTCCGTTCCCTGCTCGCTCACCGCCAGGTACATCGGCTCGAAGCCGGCGGTTTCTGGCGTGGCGTTCCGTACGCCGCCCAGCAGGTAGAGGTTCATCACCACAAGGTTGGCCGCCCCTGCGCGGTGGATCACCCGGACACCGTGCACCGTGTAGCTCGTGGTGGAGGTGTCCGGATGCACCGTCGTAACCGCCGGCGGTCGCTGCTGGGCGGGCAGCGTGGGGTTGATGCGTTGCGCCGCGGCTGGCACCGTGGCGGCGGGCAGCACGGCGGCCAGCAGCAGGATGAGTCTCCGCATCACCGGTGCCCTCCAATGGTCGGTGGGCGCCGGACGGGGCCGGCGGGCGCGGCCCGTGGTGGCGTCGTCCCCCAGCGCGAAAGTTCATCGTCCGTGAGGTTCAGCTGCGCCCGGGCTTCGGGCGACAGCAGCACCCCGACAACGCGCGGTCGGTCGATGATATACTTGCCGGCATACTCCTGCAGCTGCGCCGGTGAGCGGCGCGCCATTTCGTCCACGTACTTCAGGTAGTACTCCAGTCCCGAGACGCTCCACCAGAACCCGATGGTGTGCGAAAACGCCGAGGCCTTTTCGCGCTCGAACGCGCTCGATACGGCGCGCTGTGCCTTGGCGGCGTCCATTTCTTCCACGCTGAAATAGCCCGCCGTGAGCACTTCGCGCAGTTCGGTGTCCAGCGCCTTCAGTGCGGCGCGAAGTCGGTCGGGGCTGGTTTGACCACTGATCGTGATGGGACCGATATTATTGAGCGTGTAGTAGTTCACGAGCACGCCCTCCCAGAGGCCGCTGTCCACCAGCTTCTTCTGGAACCGCGACCCAGGGGCGTTGAGCAGGTCGCTGAAGACGTCAGCTACGAACGTCGCTTCTTCGTCCTTGCGCACACTGGGGCCGTGCCACTGGATCTGCACGGTGACCGCGTTTACGTCCGCCACGTGGACATAGCCGAGGTTTCGCGTGAGCGGAGAGATGGGCGGAATTGGCGTCGAAACGAACGGGTCGGGCCCGCGCTTCCACCCGCCGAAGACCCGCTCGGCAAGCCGGAAGACCGCCACTGGATCCACGTCACCTGCCACGATGAGCAGTGAGTTGTTTGGGAGGTAGTAGAGTTCCTTGATGGCGCGCATCTTTGCGGGCGTCGTCGCACGAATGACGTCGCGGTCGCCGATCGGGTTCTTGCGGCTGAACTGCGTGGTCCACAGTCGTCGGCCCATCTCCTGGTCGAATCGGAAGAACGGTGAGGATTCCTGCTGGTCGTACTCACCGAGGACCACCTCGCGCTCCCGCGCCAGTTCTTCGGGAAGGAACTTCGGCGTCAACGCCGCCGCTGCGAGGAACTCCATGCCCGCCACGACGGAATCGGCCGAGATGGTCAGGTAGTAATTCACCAGTTCCTCACGCGTCGAGGCGTTGAACACAGCTCCCATCTCCGACGCGCGGTTGATGGTCTCGTCGGGACGCGGAAACCGGTCGTTCGCCTTGAAGAACATGTGCTCGTAGAGGTGCGCGAGCCCGGC
>PNKL01000128.1 GCA_013822425.1 Gemmatimonas sp. | reverse complement strand
CAAACCGTCAGGTTCGTCAGCACCGGGCGAGGTCCATCAAGCAGCTTCCATGGCCCCCTCCGAACCGCTCGAGTCAGCACTGGCTCGCCGTCGTCAGGCCAGACCCTGTGCCGCCAGTAGAACGAGCGCTCCGCTGCCGTCCGATTGGATTGCATCAGCGGAAGAAGGTCAGCGCCGTCGAGCGGGCGGCTCGATGCTGGTTGCGCCCCCACTGCGGAGAGCATCGTCGGCGTGAGATCCAGTAGACTCGCCGGTTGAGCGGACTTTCGGCCGACCGGTATCACTCGTGGCCAACGCATCAGTAACGGTACGCGAATGCCGCCCTCTTGCAGTGAGCCTGCACCCCCTGAGAGGGGTGGCGCGGGAAAACGGCCGCCGTGGTCGTGCGTGTACACGACCAACGTGTTCGCGGCGAGGCCCGTTCGCTCGAGGCTCTCAAGCACGTGTCCAACACCGTTGTCGAGCGCCTCAATCACCGCCACGTAGTCCTTGCGTGGGTAATTGTGCCACGCCACCATCGTTCGTTCCACGCTCGCCGGCTCGCTGGACGCTTGATCGGTGACGCGTGCGCGCGCCGATCTCTCGATTCCAGGCGGCTGTGCGGGAGGCAGCGCCGAGTTGAAACTGACGAACGCAAAGAACGGCCGGTTGCCCTGGCCCTCAATGAACTCCGCCGCACGCTTGGCAAACAGATCGGTGGAGTACCCCGGCACGTCAACAGGCTTCCCGTTCTCGTACAAACCCATCAGACCCGACGCTTCGCGGTGGCTGTAGTAATCAATCGCCCAGTCATTGAACGAGAGTGCGTAGTCGAAGCCGTGAGCGGTCGGATCGTGCCAAGGACTGAACCCGAGATGCCACTTCCCGAACATCGCGGTAGCATAGCCCACACGCTTGAGCAACTGCGCGATCGTGAACTCCGTCTGCGGGATGCCGCCTGTTTCGACGTTGCCGCACTCGCCCGCGCGGCAGATGTTGTCCTCGAGGCCGAACCGTTGCTGGTAGCGGCCTGTCAGCATGGCTGCCCTGGACGGCGTACAAATGGGGGCGGTCGCGTAGGCGTCGGTGAACAGCGTTCCTTGCGAAGCCAATCGAGTCAGATGCGGCGTTCGAATATCTATGGCGCCGTAGGGCCCGATGTCGCCGCGCGCCATGAACGCACCCGTAAGCAGCAGGATGTTCGGCGGGCTCGTGTGGCTTGCGAGCCCCCGCCCGAGCTCACCCCAGGGCAAGCCCGAGAGTGCGTACGCCCCGAGGCCGAGCTGCGCCAGCGCTTCTCGCCGGGTGAAATGCGCCATGAGGCTCCTCCGTTCTGTGAGATTCCGTCCCGTCTCCTTGCGGCGCCGTATCGATACGGCAACCACCGGCCAGGCGCAAGACGCTGCGAATTACCGTGCGTGGGCCGGAGACGGTCAGGAAGCTGTGGTGTCCATTTGCGCGCGCAGGATGTTCTCGAAGGTGCGCAACTTGCGCTGATTGCCACGCGAAACTGAGCAGGATGTTCGTCCGGCGCGGACTTTGTGAACATACGCACACAAATCGCGTGCACATGCGAGGTCCTGATAAGCGTGAGGTCCGAGGTTCAACTCCTCGATGGCCCATTTGAAAAGGATGTCGTTGTCCTCCGGCGAGCGTCGCTCGCCTCCGGATCAACTCCTCGATGGCCCATTGGATGGAAACGCAGACCCCGCAACGGCTTGGTGCCGGAGCGGGGTTTCGCGTTTGTAGTCCGGTTACTGCAGTTGTGAATCCCCCAGGTGCCGTATGCGCCTTTCCGACTAGGGTCTCGGCCGCGTCTTCCAGCGCAAGCTCTGCCACGGTCCCCCCGGCGTCTGACTCTACCTCCGAATTGTCCGCCTCCGGGTCCAAAATCGAATTCCCCGCTGCTACTGACGCGAAACGAAGCGCGCGACCAAAGGTCGCATGCCTCGTTCTTGCGTCGCACTCGGCACTTCTGGCGTTCACAGTCCGCCGAGATACGACGTCCAAGCGAGACAGTTGCTAACTACCGCCGTTCTTCCTGACAAGCATCTTGAGTTCTCCACTATGGAAGAAGGAATGCAAAACAACAGAGTCGATGAATGACCTAGGCTAATGCTACACCTTTCGGGGTCAAGGGGAAGGTCCAATAGATCAAATACCGAAAACCCACCAAAGGTTCCCTTACGACAAAGCGACCACCACTCGGGAGCGGCTCGAAGCCGCTCTTGCTGCGGGCAAGTTCTTGGCTGTGCGGGTGCTCTGACCAGCCGTAAAACACGCTCGGGTAAGTAGTTACGTCTGTTCCAGGAGGAAACTCGATCTTGAGTTCAAGACTGTCAATAGGCACCTCGACGTCAAATGCGACGTAGTCCCGCTTGAAAGCCTCGTTGACGTAAGCTTCGTCAACTGCCTTCCGAGACATGAGCACACAGTGCTCGTACTGAACCTCCAAGTCGAAATCGAGTGGTGGATCGGAAGGCAACAGCGAGCCAGCGATCTCTACGCGATACCGGCACCTGTTATCTGACCTGGAAACCGGGACGAAGGAAACCTCCTTCCGGTACCCATCGACTCCTGTTAGCTCGGGGAGCTTTGAGATTGTCCCTCCAGGCGTTGTCACCCAGAACTCGCCACTGACATGGGAGACGGAGTGACCTTCCTGAACTTTGATTCCTCGCCATCGCCGAGAAACCGATGCGTTGCCAGCCACGTCAAGAACTGTCATATGCGACGCAATCTTCTCTGCTTTGAAGCCGAATCTCTCCACAAGCTGCGCTTGAAATGACTTGGCGGTTTGTTGGGACAGCGACTCCGCATCTGAGCGTGCGGCCTTTCTGCCTTGGCGAGCACCAGCGATGGCGCTGATCGTAGAGCCGCCCACCGTACCCACTACTCCGATCACGGCTGCGATAACTGCTGCATCCATCTAGCCCTCCCCAAGCGATGATGACACCTTCCGAGTCACAGCGACGTCGATCGAACCTGTCCAACGGACAAACCCTTGCCGCCCGCCGCAGGAACCGAAAGAGAGTGGCAGGACTTCAAGGATTGCGCAAGTACTCTGTCCCCAGTACTCTGTCCCCAGTTTCGTGAGGCAGTTCAGTTCGGCTCGTCGAGGGTCGCATGGTGTCCATTCGTGCGCGCATGATGTTCGAGGAGTCGCGCAATTTGTGCTATAGAGGACACGAAACTGAGCAGGATGTTCGTCCAGCGTGAACTAAGTGAACATTCGCGCACAAAACGTGCGCACTTTCGTGGTCCTGATAAGCGTGAGGTCCGAGGTTCAACTCCTCGATGGCCCATTGAGTAGGAAACGCAGACCCCGCAACGGCTTGGTGCCGCGGCGGGGTCTTGCTTCTGGGAAGGGGCGGGTCAGGTGTGTCCACTGGTATGTCCGTTGAGGCGGGCCGGCTTCAGGTGCATTCGCATCGCCGGCGCCCGCTTGCATCCCGCGCCTACTGGCCTGCATCTGCTGGCCTGCATCGGCTGGACTTGACGTCCCATGCCAGCGCATCCATATTGCACCCATTACGCATGTCTGGAGAACACATGGCGACGCTGACGATCAAGAACCTCCCCGATCCGCTCTACGCTCAGCTCAAGGCGCGTGCGGCAGCGCATCGGCGGAGTCTCAATAGCGAAGCCATCCTCACGGTCGAGCGCGCCCTGGCAGACGCTCGCGCCGGCGACCCGGCGGAGCTGCTCGCCGCGCTCCGACGCAGTCGGGCCCGCCTCAAGGGTGTCTTTCTGACGGACAAAGAACTTCGCGCTGCGCGGGAAACTGGCCGCGCATGATCGTCGCCGACGCGAATCTCCTCGCGTACCTCGTCATGCCGGGCGAACGCACCGCGGAGGCGGAAGCCGTGCTGGCGAAGGACCCCACTTGGGTGGTACCTGCCCTCTGGCGCAGTGAGCTTCGGAGCGTTATGCACAAGTACATCATGCGAGGCGACCTTACCATCGCCCGGGCAGTCTCGCTGCTCGGGCAATTGGACGAGGTCATCGGCGGTCGGGAAGGCGACGTCGATGCCGAGGACGTCCTCGCACTGGCCTTTCGTTCGAAATGCTCCACCTATGATTGCGAATACGTCGCGCTGGCACGGTCCTTGGGTATTCCGCTTGTCACGACCGACCGAGCGATCCTCAAGGCATTCCCGGCGCTGGCGATGACCCCCGCTGAGTTCCTCGAGGCGTAGTGCGCCGGCTGGTCGCTCGCGCGACCTTGAGTTGCGAGCAGACCTACCGTACGGGTGTGTCCATCGGTGTGTCCATTCATCCCGACTTCGGCATCAGACGGATTCCGACATCGCACGGCATCCGCAACGGGCGCGCGTGCGTTTTCAGACATAGAACGACATCCAT
>PNKL01000127.1 GCA_013822425.1 Gemmatimonas sp. | reverse complement strand
CGCCGCATTCCGGGCGGCCTGGGTCACTGCATCACAACAGCGTGCCGCTGAGGACGAACAGCGCGACCGTGAAGTAGATCATGAGTCCCGTGACGTCCACGAGCGTGGCAACGAACGGCGCCGACGCGGAGGCCGGATCGAAGCCAAGCCGGCGCAGGAGGAACGGGAGCATCGAGCCGGTGAGCGTACCGAAGGTGACGACGCCGACGAGCGTGAGCCCGACCGTGACCGCGACCAGCACGTAATGCTCGCCGTAGTCGCGGCCGATTTCGAGAGGGCCGATGTGGACGCCCTTGCCGGCCATCGACTGCCAGACGAGCACGCGGATGGCGCCGAGCGCCCCCAGCATACTGCCGAGCGAGAGGCCCGAGGAGAGCTCGCGAATCGCGACGCGCCACCAGTCGGAGAGCTTGGCCTCGCCAAGGGCGAGCGACCGGATGATCAGCGAGGTCGCCTGCGATCCCGAGTTGCCCCCCGAGCCGATGATCAGCGGCACGAAGAGCATCAGGACCGCGGCGCGGCGCAGTTCGCTGTCGAAGTAGCTCATGGCGCTCTCGGTGAGCATCGCGCCGACGAACAGCACCGACAGCCACCCCGCGCGCTTCTTGAGCAGCGAGAGGAAGCCGGTCTGCATGTACGGGTCATCGAGGGCTTCCATGCCGCCCAGCTTCTGGACGTCCTCGGTCTGCTCTTCCTGGATGGCGTCGATGACGTCGTCTACCGTCACCGCCCCGAGCAGGCGCCCCTTGTCGTCAACGACGGGGACGGCCACCAGGTCGTATTCGGTGGTCATCCGCGCGACCACTTCCCGGTCGGCGGTGGCGACCACGTGCCGCACGTCCGTCCACGCCACGTCGTGGATGCGCGCCCCTTCGGGCGCGGCGAGCAGCTCACGCAGCGAGAGCACGCCGCTGAGCTCGCCGTTCGCGTTCACCGCGTAGATCGTGTTCATCGCCTCGCGGCGGGCGCCACGGGCGATGGCGCGCACCTGCGCGAGCGCCGCTTCCACGGTTTCCGTCTCCAGCACCGAGACCACTTCCGTGGTCATCAGGCCGCCGGCGCTGTCGGTCTCGTACTCGAGCAGGCGCTCGGTCTCGCGACGCGTGGGTTCGGGGATGGCCTCGAGGATGTCGTCGGCCGTCTCCTCGTCGACTTCCTCGAGCACGTCGGCGCGTTCGTCCGGCGTCATCTGCGCGACAAGCGGGGCGGCCTGTTCCGGCGTCATCCGCTCGAGCAGCTCGGTACGGATCTCCTCGTCCAGGTACTCGAGCACGGCGCCGGCGCGCTCGGAGGGGAGCGCAGCGAAGAAGGCCGGCAGCGCCTCGCGCGGCATCGCCTCCGCGACGTCGGCGAGGTCCGCCGGGTGCAACTCCTCGGTCTCCGCGGCAACCGCTCCTGGCGACGTCTCGAGCAGTTCGAGGATGTCCGGCGCGAGCAACGCGGCGAGACTGTGGCCCTCGGACTTCTGCTTTGGCGTCATGGGACCCGTCCGGGCTCGGGAACGCGGGAGTGCTACCGACGTGACGGCAAAGTACCGGGCAATCCGCACCCCCTGCAACCCTTTGGCACTTCGGCTTGTCGAAACAGCGTCCCGATTCACTGCTCGCGCTGCTCTCGTGCCGCGACGTCCGCACGCAATCGGACTGGCTGCACCTGATGCTCGACTCGTACGGTCGCCGTGACGCGCAACGTACCACGATCGGCGGACGGGCTACCGCTTCACGGTCAACCCGGCCGGCGTGCAGCGCGACGTGTACATGAGCAACGACGGCAACGAGGACCTTTCGTGGGACGCCGTCTGGTTGGTGGCGACACAGGTCGAGAAGGACGCCTGGACCGCCTCTGTTGTCTCTCTGTTGTTTCTCTGTTGTTTCTCTGTTGTTTCTCTGTTGTTTCTCTGTTGTTTCTCTTGAGAGGAAACCTTTTCCGTACTTCAGCGTACTAAGAATATGGCGGGCGATCGGTAGGGCGATCGCCGGCGCTGGTGGGGGGCCGGTTTCCCCTGGCGGTCGCTCGTCTCAACACAAAGGTCGAAAACGTCGCCTCTTGGGGCGGCGTTTTCGTTTTCCGGGCGGGTGAGTGATATTCAGGCCATGCCTGTCAACATCGCCTTCCTCGGCCTCGGCGCCATCGGCACGCCGATGGCGCGCCACCTCGCCATTCCGGACTTCTCGCTCGCGGTCTGGAATCGCACAGCGGAGAAGACGGCTGCCTTCGCCGCCGCGCACCCGGCGCGCGCTGCCACCACGCCGGCCGACGCTGCGCGCGGAGCGACTTTCGTCGTCACGTGCCTGCCCACGTCGCGCGAGGTCGAGGCCCTGCTCGACGGCCCCGACGGGCTGCTCGCCGGCATGGCGCGCGGCGCGCTGCTGATCGACTGCACGTCGGGCGATCCGGCGACGTCGCAGCGCATCGCCGCGCGGTGCGCGGAGCGCGGCATCGGGTTCATCGACGCACCGGTTTCGGGCGGCGTCGGCGGCGCCGAGAATGGCAAGCTCACCATCATGGTGGGTGGCGACGCCGCGCTGCTCGAGCGCGCGATGCCGGTGTTGAAGGCGATGGGCGAGAAGATCGTCCACTGCGGCACGGTGGGCGCCGGCGATGCGCTGAAGGCCGTAAACAACGCGCTGCTCGCCGTGCATATCTGGTCGGCCGCCGAGGGACTGCTCGCGCTCGCGCGCGCCGGCGTGAAGCCGGCGGTGGCGCTCGACGTCATCAACGCGTCGAGCGGGCGCTCCAACTCGTCCATGAACCTGTTTCCCGAGCGCGTGCTCACGCGCGCGTTCCCGCGCACGTTCCGACTTGCCCTGCTCGACAAGGATGTCATGATCGCCGCACAGGTGGCGCGCGACGAGAAGGTGCCGTCGCCGCTCATCCAGCTGACCGCCGAGCTCTTCCGCGCCGCACACGGCGCGCTGGGCGAGGAAGCCGATCATGTGGAAGCGGTGAAATACCTCGAACAGATGGCCGGGGGGGAGATTCAATGACGACGGTGCAGGGGAACAGGGAGCAGGGTGTGGTGCGGGGGCAGGGGGAAGGGACCGTCGTGACGGTTGACGAGGTCCGGTCGCAGTTCCCCGCGTTGCGGCGCATGCACCTCGGCCAGCCCGTGGCCTACTTCGACGGGCCGGGCGGCACGCAGGTGCCGCGGCAGGTGGCGGATGCGATGTCGGACTACCTGCTGCACCACAACGCCAACACGCACTGGGCGTACCCGACCAGCGAGGAGACCGACGCCGCCATCGCGGAGGCGCGCACGGCGCTGGCCGCCCTGCTCAACGCCGCGCCGAACGAAGTGGCGTTCGGCGCCAACATGACGACGCTCGCCTTCCACCTCGCGCGCGCGCTCGGGCGCGGGTGGGGGCCGGGCGACGAGGTGATCATCACCGAGCTCGACCACCATGCCAACCAGGCGCCGTGGCGGGCGATCGAGCGGGAACGGGGCATCACGATCCGCGTCGCCCCCATCAACCTCGAGACGTACGAACTTGACTGGGCAGCGCTTGAAAAGCTCTTCACGACGCGCACCAGGCTGCTTGCCATCTCGGCGGGCTCGAATGCGCTGGGGACGATGCCCGACGTGGCAAAGGCGACGCGCCTTGCGCATGCCGCGGGTGCACTCTGCTTCGTGGACGCCGTGCACTACACGCCGCACGGCCTCGTGGACGTGCGCGCCATCGACTGCGACTTCCTGGCCTGCTCCGCCTACAAGTATTACGGGCCTCACATCGGCGTCCTCTACGGCAAGGCCGAGCGCCTCGCCACGCTCGACGTGCCGAAACTGCAACCGGCGCCGGACACGATCCCCGAGCGGATGGAGACCGGCACGCAGAACCACGAAGGAATCGTCGGCGCCGGCGCGGCCGTGCGCTTTCTCGCCTCGATGGGGGGCGGGAGCGACCTGCGCGCGCGCGTGGTATCCGCGATGACGGCGCTGCAGGTGCGCGAGCGGCAGCTGTTCGCCCGGCTGTGGGACGAGATGGGAGCCATGGCGGGTGTCACACGCCACGGTCCGCCGCCCAGCCGTCCGCGCACGCCGACGCTGTCGTTCACGATAAGGGGCCTGACACCGGAGCGCGCGGCGCGCGCGCTCGCGAAGCAGGGGTTGTTCGTCTCGCACGGCGACTACTACGCGTCCACCGTAGTCGAGCGACTCGGCCTGCAGCCCGACGGCATGATCCGCGTGGGCTGCTCGTGCTATACGGACGAGAACGAGATCGAACGGCTCGTCGCGGCGGTGGCGGAGCTTTCAAAATAGAGAGACAACAGAGAGACAACAGAGAGACAACAGAGAGACAACAGAGAGACAACAGAGAGACAACAGAGAGACAACAGAGAGACAACAGAGAGA
>PNKL01000126.1 GCA_013822425.1 Gemmatimonas sp. | reverse complement strand
GCCGAAGCGCGCGCGTATGGCGGCCTCCACGGCCGCGGCGTCGAAGTCCCCGACGGCAATGACCGTCATCAACTCGGGACGGTACCAGTCCGTGTAGAAGCGGCGGGTCGCGGCGAGCGTCGCGGTGTCGAGGCTTTCCCTGGTGCCGATGGGAAAGCGATCGGCGTACCGAGAGCCCTTGAACTGCACGGCGAACTGCCGCTCGCTGATGCGCTGGCCAGCACCGCGGCCCGTGCGCCATTCCTCGATCACGACGCCACGCTCCTGCGCGAACTCGGCGCTGTCGAACGCGATGGCCGACGCCCAGTCCTGCAGGACGTCGAACGCCGTGGTCAGCAGGGCCGCGGTGTCGGTGGGGATCTGCAGCATGTACACGGTCTCGTCGAATCCCGTGTACGCGTTGAGGTCGGCGCCGAAGCGCATGCCGCTGCGTTCGAGGAACGACACGATGGCTTGCTTCGGGAAGCGCCGCGTGCCATTGAAGGCCATGTGCTCCACGTAATGCGCCAGCCCCCGCTGGTCCTCGTCCTCAAGGATCGAACCTGCGCGCACCACGAGTCGCAGTTCGGCGCGCTTCTGGGGCTTTTCGTTCCGGCGCACGAAGTACCGCAGGCCGTTGGGCAGCGTTCCGCGCACGATCGCGGGGTCGATCGGGAGCGAATCGTTGAGCGAGGGGGCGGCCTGTTGCGCACCGGCGGCGCCGGCAAGCAGCAGGACGCCGAGGGCGATCCAGCGGAGGCGATTTCGCATCAGAGGAGGATGATGGGCGTTCCGGCGCCGGGCAAGCCGAGCCCGGCACGTGCTCGTCTGCATGGGGGGCCGATTCTCGCCGTCTACCCGGAGGGGGTCTGGTACGGCGGGGTCACGCCCGAGCTGCTGGAGCGTATCGTCGTCGAGCACCTGGACGATGGCCGGCCGGTGATGGAGGCCGTTTTCCATGAGTTGGACCCGTCCGGGCGTACCTGACCGCTTGCGAATGGCGGGGGGTGCTGGCAGATATAGGCAACTCGTCCCATTGAGGGATATCAGTGTCCGAGGTCCTGTACGAACGCACGATGCCCGAAGGGGCTACGGTGCGCATCCGCCGGCTGACGCCGAAGGATGGGACACCGGTCCGGGCGGTCATCGAGGTGGATCGTCGCAGTTCGGGCCCCCGTTCCATTGATGCCAGGCGCACGCCGCCGTCGCTGATGGCGGTGGAGGGGGAGACGGAGCAGGGGGTCGTGGCCGCCCTTCTGCCCTTCGTGGAGGAAGACGCCGCCGTCGCCCGGCTCGTCGCGCAGCGTCCGGCGCAGTAGCCGAAGCGCGCCGCCCATTCCCCCGCTGGCGTCGGCGTGCGATTATGCACGTCGCCCATGGCAAACTTCAACGCGCGCGGCCAACTGCTCGGGATCGCCCGGCGGCTCCTCCTCGAAGGGGGGGCGCCGCGCGCCGTCGAGTCCACTGATCCGCCGCGGCTGACCCCCGCGGCGCTGGAGAACTTCCGCATGTCCCGCTCCCGCGAACGCATCCTCGCCAACCTCGATGACATGTACCGGGAGGCGTTCGAGCGCGCCAAGGCCACGGAGGACGAGGCCGGCATGAAGGCGCTCGACTTCTCGTACCGTCGCGAACAGCTCTATTTCGAGATCCTGCTCGACGTGCGCGACGCGCTCGAACGGCGCTGAGGAGGTGCGATGCACCTCCTCGCCCAGACTGCCGTGATCAGCCTCGCCATCGTGAATGCCCGCGTCTGGACCGGCGACCTGCGCCATCCGTGGGCGGACGGCGTCGCCGTGGAGGGTGCGCGTATCGCGGCGGTGGGCTCGAGCGCCGAGATCCGCAAGCTCGCCGGTGCCGGCGCGCGGATCATTGATGCGCGCGGCGCGATGGTCGTACCGGGCTTCATCGACTCGCACGTGCACTTCATCGAGGGCGGCTTTGCGCTGCAGTCGGTGAAGCTGCGTGACGCGAAGACCAAGGCCGAGTTCATCCAGCGCATCGGCGACTTCGCCAGGACAATCCCGGCCGGCACCTGGATCCTCAACGGCGACTGGGACCACGAGAACTGGGGCGGCGAACTCCCTACGCGCCAGTGGATTGATGCCGTGACGCCGAACACCCCGGTCTGGATCAACCGGCTCGACGGGCATATGAGCCTCGCCAACTCGGCGGCGCTCAAGGCGGCCGGGGTGACGCGCGATGTGAAGGACGTCAGTGGCGGCACGATCGTGCGCGACGCATCGGGCGAGCCGACCGGGGTCTTCAAGGACAATGCGATGGGGGTCGTGGACCGCGCGGTGCCGCCGGCCGGGGTGGAGATGACCGATCGCGCGCTGCGCACCGCCATGCGGCACGTGAACGAGCAGGGTGTGGTGGCGGTGCATCACATGGGCGGATGGGGTGACCTCGCCGCCTTCGAACGTGCGCACTCGGCGGGCACGCTGACCACGCGCATCTACGCCTCGGTGCCGCTCTCCAGCTGGAAACGTCTCGCCGATACGGTGAAGGCGCGCGGTATTGGCGACGATTGGGTGCGCATCGGCGGGCTCAAGGGGTTCGTGGACGGGTCGATCGGGTCGCACACGGCGGCGATGCTCGAACCGTTCACCGACGCGCCCGACGACCGCGGCCTGATGGTGAACAGCGAAGCCGACCTGTACGCCTGGGCGTTGGCGGGCGACAAGGCTGGATTGCAGCTGCTGGTGCATGCCATCGGCGACCGTGCGATTCGCGTGCTGCTCGACATTTTCGAGCGGGTGGCGCGGGAGAACGGCCCGCGCGACCGGCGGTTCCGCATCGAGCACGCGCAGCACATCGCGCCGGCCGACATGGCGCGATTCGGGGCGCTTGGCGTCATTCCCTCGATGCAGCCGTACCACGCCATCGACGACGGCCGCTGGGTGGACCGCGTGATCGGCGCGGAGCGCGCGAAGGGGACGTACGCGTTCAAGTCGCTGCTCGACACCAAGGCCACGCTCGCGTTCGGCAGCGACTGGTTCGTGGCACCGCCCACGCCGCTGATGGGCATCTACGCGGCGGTGACGCGCCGCACGCTCGACGAGACGCGCCCGGGCGGGTGGGTGCCGGAGCAGAAGATCAGCGTGGAGGACGCCTTGCGGGCGTACACGAGCGGCGCGGCGTATGCCGGTTTTGCGGAGGGGACTCGCGGGGTACTCAAGAAGGGGATGCTCGCCGACCTCACGATGATTGACCGTGACCTCATGACGATTGCCCCCGAGACGATCCGCGACGCGAAAATCGTGCGCACGATCGTGAACGGAAAAGTCGTGTACGAGGGACCTGACGCGAAGTAGCGCGCCATCACCTGCGGATCGCGGGAGGACGCATGGGCCGTTCTGCACTGTCGTATTCCGTCGTCGTGCTGGTCCTCTCGCTCACGGCCGGATGCACGGCGAGCCTGCCGGGGGCAGGGCAGGGTCGGCCCGAGCAGACGCTGCTCACGCGGAAGCAGATCGAGGATCCGCGGTTCTCGTCGGCGTATGACGTCGTGAGAGCGTTGCGCGGCAATTGGTTGACGGCGCGTGGCGTCGCGAGCCTCCGCCTGATGACCGACGTGCAGGTGTACCTCGACGGCGTGCCCCTCGGCGGCGCCCAGGTGCTCCGGGGCATCTCCACGCCGTCCATCCAGTACATCCGGTACTACAACGGCACCGATGCAACGACGCGGTGGGGGGTCGGCCATGGGGGCGGGGTGATTTTCGTCGGGACGGGGCGGACGCCCGGACCAGGCGCGCCGCCGCCATGACGGGCAGGTCGGGCGCCAGGTGCGGTCGAATAGCGCCGGCCGCGATATTACGATAGGTTACGCTGCATGAGGACGCTCATTCGCTTGGCATGCCTCGTCGCCGCGATCGCCCCGGCGCTTCATGCGCAGGACGCCTCGCCCGGCTGGTACGTTGAAACGCGCGTCACCACGGTGAGCAAGGGCGGCTCCGGCAACACGACCACTCGGACGCACCTGGAGCGCGCCTGGACGTCGGCCCTCTGCTCGCGCTTCGAGGGTGACCGTTACCGCGGTGACACGGCGGCATACCGGCTGATCGTCGGCGCGCCGCCGCGCCGCCTGTACGTGCTTCCCCGAGATCGCGTGGTGCACACGTTCGACTCGGCGGGCGCGCGCATCGTGGCGAGGGAGATGGCGATGCGACGCGCCTCGCCCCAGCCGGCGTTCAGGCCGAAGGCGATGGGCGATGGCGGCGTCATCCTCGGCCACCGGACGCACCGGTACCAGTTCGAAAGCACGACGCGCTCATACGCCGGAGGCGCCGAGATCGCACGCGCGCCTTCGGTGACCACGTACTGGGTGGCCGACGATCCGGCCTGAGGTATCGCTACGGCGTCGTCAACGCGTGGGCGAGGCCCTCTA
>PNKL01000125.1 GCA_013822425.1 Gemmatimonas sp. | reverse complement strand
GGTCGCGACGACATCATCGTGCGCGTCATCCGGCCGGAACCGGCGACCGCGATTCGTACTCCGGCTGACTTGCAGAAGGTGCTCGCGCGCATGAAGGACGGCGAGTACATCAGTCTGCTCGTCTACGCGCAGACGCGGACGAGAGTCGTGAACATCCGGATCGGGGAGTAGAGAGACAACAGAGAGACAACAGAGAGACAACAGAGAGACAACAGAGAGACAACAGAGAGACAACAGAGAGACAACAGAGAGACAACAGAGAGACAACAGAGGGCGCGGCGCCGGGACGGCGCGGCGCCCCCTGCCTTTGACGGGGGGCGGCTGGGTGTTCTACTTTGCTTGGACGCGGGAGTGGCGAAACTGGCAGACGCGCTGGACTTAGGATCCAGTGGGGCAACCCTTGCGGGTTCGAATCCCGCCTTCCGCATAACCACAGAATACGACTGAATACGGCGGAGAAAGGCAGACTACGGCAGGCCGGTACGGACAGGATGGTGGAACGAAGTCACAACTCATTCGACTCCAAGTGGTTAGACTGCCGTTCTCCGCCTTTCTCTGCCGTACTCTGCCGTACTCTGCCGTACTCTGCCGTACTCTGCCACATTCCAATTTCGCCCCCACCAACGTAATTTCCCATATTATAGTTGCCCCCGCCATTCAGAGGTCTGGATGGCGGGGGATTCTTCCCTGTTTGCACTTTCGCCGGAACACGGCCGCAGATAATGGACATTCAGATCACCAACACGAAGTCAGAGGGCGCCGAGCGCCGCATTCAGGTCGCCGTGCCCGGGACCACCGTCAAGGACGCCAAGAAGCGCGCCGCGCGCCGCGTGGCACAGCAGGTGCGCATGCCCGGTTTCCGTGTCGGCAAGGCGCCGGCGGCCATGGTCGAGAAGAAGTACGCCGACGTCATCCAGCAGGAGGCGCTCGAGGCGGTGATGCGCGACGCCTATCAGGCGGTCGTCGAGCGGGAGAAGCTCAAGCTGGTGACGCAGCCGCACGCGCACGACGTCAAGTTCGCCGCCGACGACGCGCTGTCGTTCGAGCTGCACTGCGAAGTGCAGCCCGACGTGACGCTCGCCCACGTGGAGGGCTTCAAGGTCCGCCGCCCGGCGTCCACAGTCACCGACGAGCAGGTGAAGGAGCAGATCGAGCAGCTGCGCGACCAGCGCGCCACCTGGACGCCGGTGGAGGAGAAGCCGGCCGAGGGTGACCTGGTGGTGGTCATGCTGTCGATGGCGGACGAGAGCGGCGCACTGCCCGAGGGGAAGGAGTACCGCGTGGTGATCGGCGCCGGCCAGGCGATTCCCGCCATCGAGGAGCTGCTCATGGAGCTGACGCCGGGCGGGACGGTCGAGCGCCCCGTGCGCTGGCCCGACGACTTCCCGGATGAGGAACAGCGCGGCAAGTCGAAGACGGTGCGCGCCGAACTGAAGGAAGTGAAGCGTAAGGCCGTGCCGGCGTTCGACGACGCGTGGGCGCGCGAAATGGGCGACTTCGACTCGGTCGAGGCGCTCACGGCGGTGGTGCGCACCGACCTCGAGGCGAGCGCGGTGCGCGAGGCGGATGCCGCGGTGCGCGGGCTGCTGCTCGACGAGCTCATCGGTGCCAACGCGTTCGACGTGCCGCCCTCGTGGGTGACGCACCTCGTGCAGTCGTACGCCAAGGCGTACGGCGTGCCGGAGGAGGAGATGGAGCGCTTCCTCACCGAGTTCCGGGCGACCGCCGAGCGGCAGGTGCGCCGTGACCTGGTGATCGAGACGCTGGCGGAGCGCGAGTCGCTCACGGCAACCGAGGCCGACGTGGACGCCAGAATCCAGGAGATGGCCGAGAAGCGCGGCGTGAACCCGGGCCAGGTGTATGCGCAGTTACAGAAGGCCGGGCGGCTCCGCGAGATCGAGCGTGGCATCACCGAAGACCGCGTTTTTGCGTGGCTGCTCGCGCGCAACACGGTCGAGCAATCGTAGGTCGCAAGCCGATAATGTACTGGGGGCCTTTCGGATCCGAGCGCGGGCCCGGGCCGCCAGACTCCCACGAAGAGGACGAACCACGCATGCCGATTATTCCCAACCCGTATGTGATTGAGCGGTCGAGCCGCGGCGAGCGCAGCTACGACGTGTATTCGCGGCTGCTCATGGACCGGATCATCTTCCTCGGCACGCCGATCAACGACGACGTGGCGAACATGGTGATCGCGCAGCTGCTCTTCCTCGAGGCGGACAACCCGGGGCGCGACATCCACCTGTACATCAACTCGCCGGGCGGCAGCGTGTCGGCGGGGCTGGCGATGTACGACACGATGCAGTGGCTCAAGTCGCCGGTGAACACGATCTGCATGGGGATGGCGGCCTCGATGGGCTGCTTCCTGCTGGCCGGCGGCTTCAAGGGCAAGCGCTCGGCGCTGCCGCACGCGCGCATCATGATGCACCAGCCCTCGGGCGGGTCGTCGGGCACGGCGGCCGACATCGAGATCCAGGCGAAGGAGATCCTGTACCTCCGCGCGCAGATGAACGAACTGATGTCGCACCACACCGGGCGCCCGGTAGAGCAGATTGAGCGCGATTTCGACCGAGACTTCTACATGTCGGCCGAGGAAGCCAAGGCGTACGGCATCATCGACCACGTCGTGACGCCGCGCGAGCGGGACGCCGAAGTCGTGGCGGCGGTGGCGTCAGTGACGAAGTAGTCCAGGCGCAGGGGACCATCCATCCTGCGCCGGCACGCGGCATTGCTTGCCCCCGGCCCCTGCCGGGTGTTACTAGATACGGGGTGGTGCGTTCTTAGGGCGGCACCCCGGCGGCATTCCTGCGGCACCTCAACGGCTGAGGCCCGATGAACTCGATGTCCCACGATCGCCACCTGCGCTGCTCGTTCTGCGGCAAGTCCAAGGACGCCGTCCGGAAGTTCATTTCCGGGCCGTCCGTGTACATCTGCAACGAGTGCATCGCGCTGTGCAACGAGATCCTCGCCGAGGACGAAGAGCGCGAGGTTGGCGACGCGGTGACGCGGGTGCCGGCGCCGCAGGAGATCAAGGACGTCCTCGATCAGTACGTCATCGGGCAGGAAGCGGCCAAGAAAGCGCTCGCCGTGGCGGTCTACAACCACTACAAGCGCATCAACAGCCCCAAGCGGGACGGGGACGTCGAGCTCGACAAGTCGAACATCCTGCTCATCGGCCCGACGGGCGTGGGCAAGACGCTGCTGGCGCAGACGCTGGCGCGCATCCTCGACGTGCCATTCACCATTGCCGACGCCACGACGCTGACGGAGGCGGGCTACGTGGGCGAGGACGTGGAGAACATCCTGGTGCGGCTGCTGCAGGCCGGCGACTTCAACGTCGCGGAATGCGAGCGCGGCATCGTGTACATCGACGAACTCGACAAGATCGCGCGCAAGAGCGAGAACCCGAGCATTACGCGCGACGTGTCGGGTGAAGGTGTGCAGCAGGCGCTGCTGAAGATCCTCGAGGGGACGGTGGCCAGCGTGCCGCCGCAGGGCGGCCGCAAGCACCCGCAGCAGGAGTACATCCAGATCAACACCAAGGACATCCTATTCGTCTGCGGCGGCGCGTTCGACGGCCTCGAGAAGATCATCGAGGCGCGGCTGGGCAAGCGGCAGATCGGCTTCAGCGCCGAGGACCAGCTGGCGGCGAAGGGCGGCACGGCGGCGCACATCTTCAAGTTCGTGGAGCCCGACGACCTGCTGCGCTTCGGCCTGATCCCGGAACTCGTGGGCCGCCTGCCCGTCTCGGTACCGCTGGAGGCGCTGGACGAGGTGGCGCTGGTGCGGATCCTCAAGGAACCCAAGAACGCCATCACCAAGCAGTTCGCGAAGCTGTTCGAGCTCGAGGACGTGACGCTGACGTTCGACGAGGGGGCGCTGAAGGCGATCGCGAAGAAGGCGCTCGACCGCGGCACCGGCGCACGCGGCCTGCGTGCGATCGTCGAGGATCTGCTGCTCGACACGATGTTCGAGCTGCCGGCGCGCGACGACGTGGTGGGCGTGACGGTGACGGAGGCGACGGTCACCAACAAGCAGCCCCCGTTGCTGGAGCTGAGTGCCAAGAGGCAAAAAAAGGAAGCGTAAGAAAAGAGAAACAACAGAGAAACAACAGAAAGACAACAGAGAGACAACAGAGAGACAACAGTGGGCGGGGGGAGGTCCCCCGCCCTGTCGTTTATCGTGATCCGGAATCGGGATCCTGAATCGCAATCCTGAGTCCATATCCTCTATCTTTAGTACATGACCCAGCGCTTCCTCCGCGACTCCGACGTGATCGAGACCTCCGACCGCCTGCCGGTGCTGCCATTGCGCGACGTGGTGCTCTTTCCGCACGTCGCCATGCCCCTGCTGGTGGGGCGCGCCGGCTCGCTGGCGGCGCTCGAGG
>PNKL01000124.1 GCA_013822425.1 Gemmatimonas sp. | reverse complement strand
AGAGCGGGAGACGGGGCTCGAACCCGCGACATCAAGCTTGGAAGGCTTGCGCTCTACCAGCTGAGCTACTCCCGCAAGTCACCCACCGTTTCCCCCCGGAACCCTCGCCGCACCGCCCATTGCTCAAGTGGTGGGGGAAGGATTCGAACCTTCGAAGGCATACGCCGGCAGATTTACAGTCTGCTCCCGTTGGCCACTTGGGTACCCCACCTAATACTCCCGTGCCTGTGCCCTACCGATGTTGCACCCACACCATTCGCCAACAGAGCTGACGGCGAGAGTCGAACTCGCAACCGCTTGATTACAAATCAAGTGCTCTGCCAGTTGAGCTACGTCAGCGACTGGCCGTGATTTTTGCGAGACTTGTAGAATACTCGCGTTCATGGCACGTGTCAAGCCGTTGCAATTGTTGGCTTTACGGCGACTCGACGGCGCCTCAGCGCACCTTCTTCCAGCGCGCCCCCTGGGGGGTGTCCTCCACCACTATCCCTTTTTCCTCCAAGGACTTGCGGATCTGGTCGGCCGCCGCGAAGTCGCGCCGCCCGCGGGCCGCCTTCCGCGCCGCCAGCTGCTGGTCCACCCAGGCGGCCAGTCCGGCGTCCACGCCTTCCTGCTCCGGCACGATGTCCAGGACGCCGTCGGCACGCGCAAACGCGTCGCGCGCCGCCGCCAGACCGGCCGCGTCGCTCCCGCGCTTGTCGAGCTCCGCATTGGCGTGATTGATGAACACGAACAGCGCCGCCTGCGCGCGCGGCGCGTTCAGGTCGTCGCGCAGCGCCTCGTCAAACTCGCCGCGGAACGTCTCCGCCAGCTCGGCCAGCTTCGGCGTGCCGCCCGTCGCCGACGCGAGGCGCTCCGCAAAATCGCCGACGCGCCGCACCGCCTCCATGCTCGCCTCGAGCGCCGCCCCGGAGAGGTTGAGCTGCTTGCGGTAGTGCGTCGAGAACATCAGGTGCCGCACCGCTGCTGCGCTCACATTCTGCGCGCGCAGGTCCTGCACGGTGGCGACGTTGCCCACCCGCTTGGCCATCTTGCTGCCGTCGGTGAGCAGGAATGCCCCGTGGCACCAGAAGCGTGCGAACGGCTTGCCCGTCGCCGCTTCGCTCTGCGCGATCTCGTCCTCGTGGTGCGGAAACTGCAGGTCGATGCCGCCGGTGTGGATGTCGATCGTATCGCCCAGCAGGCTCATCGCCATCGCCGAGCACTCGAGGTGCCAGCCGGGACGGCCGCGCCCCCACGGTGAGTCCCACGCCGCACCGCACGCCTCGTCATCCGGCGTCGCCGCCTTCCACAGCGCGAAATCCTGCGCGTTCTCCTTGGCGTAATCGTCCTGCGCCACGCGCGCACCGGCCTTGAGCTCCCGCGTATCCAGGCGCGAGAGGCGCCCGTACCCGGGGAACTTGTCGATGGCGAAGTAGACCGACTTGTCGTCGGCCTGGTAGGCGATCCCCTTCTGCTCGAGCCGCCGCACGAGATCCACCATCTCCACGATGAAGTCGGTGGCGCGCGGATAGTGCTCCGCGGGCTCGATGCGCAGGTAGTCGCGGTCGACGTTGAACATGCCGATGACCGGCTCGGTCACCTCGCGCACCGACTTCTTCTGCTCGGTGGCGCGCTTGATGATCTTGTCGTCCACGTCTGTCAGGTTCATCACCTGCTGCACCTTGAACCCCGCCAGCCTGAGCGCGCGACGCAGCAGGTCGGAGAAGAGGAAGGTGCGGAAGTTCCCCAGATGCGCGGGGTTGTACACGGTCGGACCGCATGCGTACATCCGCACGGTCTCGCCGTCGGCCGGGGCGAACGGCTCGACGGAGCGCGACATCGAATTGTAGAGGCGGAACTCGGGCATGCCCGAAAGCTAGCCGAGGGCCTAGGGTACCGTCCACCGTGCAGCCGGCTCCGTGACCACACGCGACCGCAGCACCCGAATCCCTTCCTCCCGGCAGAGGGCGAGCACCTCCTCGGCGGAGCGGTCCGCGAGCGGAACGCGCACCGCCCCGTCACGACGGCACGAGGCGGCGACGTGCCGCCGCAGCCGGGCCGCCGCCACGCGCGGGGCGCCGACGGCCAGTTCGAGCGCATTGCGCGGCGCGGCGGCGCGCGGATCGATCCACGCGACGATGCGCCCCTCCCGCAGCAGCGCGCCGCGGTGCGCGACCCCGGCCAGCACGCCGAGGTCCGCCGCGCCGATGAGGACGGAGACGCCGCCGGCCGAGACCACCTGGAGCGCGTGGCGCAGCTCGCGACGCGCCGCCGGGTCGAGGCCGTCGAGCGGGTCGTCGAACGCCACGAGCGACGGACCGCCCTGCAGCGCCGTCGCGAGCGCGGCGATGCGCCGCTCCACGGGAGCCAGGGTACCCACCCGCGCCTCGAGCCGATGCGCGAGGCCGAGCCGGGCCGGCCAGAGGTCCTCGGCGACCACGCGGCGGGCGCCGTACGGCTCGCACGGCACCGCGGCATATCGCAGCGACTCGCGCACGCTCAGGAAATCGTGGAGGATCGCGTGGGAGGGAACGAACGCGGCGAGGCGCGGCGGACACTCCGTGGAGCCACACCAGCGCACGATGCCGCTATCGGCCCGCAGCATGCCGGTGGCGATGCGCAGCAGCGTGCTCTTGCCCGCGCCGCTTGCGCCGGCGACGCCAACGATCTCGCCCTCGTGCACCTCGCCGCTGACGCCGTCGAGGGCGACGACGCCACCGCGTACGCCGGAGAGCGCCGCGCCGTACACCTTGCGGATGTTCTGGAACGAGACGACGGCTGGTGGCACGGGCGCACTCCGCTGGAGGTGCGCCGAGTCTGTCACCTCAGCGGCGCCGGTGCATCACCATATGCGCGCGGCGTGCATCGAAAGTGTGCGCGGCCGGAGATCACACGGCAAGGCAGTTAGCGACGATCAGCTATCACGCGGTGCGCACAGCCGGGGAATGCCGGCTCAGCCGTCCAGCGCGGCCGCGCCGCTGCCGTACCCGCGCTCGACCAGCAGCTTGCGCAGCAGCACCAGCAGCACGGCGAGTCCAGGCACCGCGACGAGCAGGCCCATGGGGCCGAGCATCTTGCCGCAGATCAGCACGCTCATGATGGTCAGCACGGGCGGCAGGCTCGCGTGCTTCTGCATGATGAGCGGGTTGACGAGGTTGTTCTCGATGAAGTGGATGACGAAGCCGAACACCACCACGAGCAGCGCTTTCAGCCCGTCGCCGTCGGCGAGCACGAAGAGCGCCGGGAGAAGCGACGACACGAGGGTGCCGAAGAACGGCACCAGCGCCACCACGCCGGTGAAGATGCCAAACGTCAGCCAGTACGGCACGCCGAGAATCCAGAGGCCCAACGCGGTCAGCGCGCCGAGCACGAACATCGCGAGCAGCTGGGCGAAGGTCCACGCGCGCAGCGCGAGCGTGGCGGCGCGAATGACGTCGCGCGCCGTGTCGCGGTGGCGCGGCGGCGTGAGCGTCACGACGAGGTCGAGATAGATGTCGGGCCGCAGGGCGAGATAGAGCGCCATCACCAGCACGCCCACCAGGTTGATGAAGCCGTGCAGCACGCCGAAGACGCGTGGCACGACATCGCCCACGAAGCCGCGCACCTCCTCGAGCGCGAGCTGCACGAGCTGGTGCTCGCCGGGACGCACCAGGTCGCTCAGCCCGGGGATGCCGGCGATCAGTCCCTCGAGCTGCGCCTCCCACGTCGGCACGTAGCGCGGCAGGACGCTCAGCAGCTCACGTGTCTGCGCCACCACCGGCCCGATGAGGAGCGACCCGATGGCGGCGACCGCCGCGATGGTGCCCACGATGGCCGCGGCGAACGCGACGCCGCGCGGCAGCCGCGTGCGCGCAAGCAGGAAGTTGGTGGTCGCGCCAAGATAGACCGCCAGCAGGATGGCGATGAAGAGCAGCAAAAGCAGGTCGGCGACGCGCCCCGCCAGCCAGACGAGGAGCGCCGCCGCCGCCACGCCGGCGAGCGCCGGACCGAAGCGGCGCGGCGCCGCACTCACGTCCAACTACTTCTTCTCACCGCGCGCATCCTCGATCTCGGCGTGCGCGATTTCCTCGCCCGCCCCGATCTGACGCGGCGGCGCGGACGCGCCCGCGCCGAGCAGTCCCATCTTCTGCTTGAGCGCGAGCAGTTGCGCGTCGGCGCTCGCCGCCCCCGCCACCTTCTCGAGCTGCTTGAAGTCGTGCTGCAGGCGGTCGCCGGTGAACTCCTCCTCGATCTCGGTGCTCGCCTTGAGCATGCGCTCGCTCTGGTCGATGCGCTCCTCCATGCGGGAGAACGCCTCGAACGCCGACTTCTCCGACATCGACGACATGGTCTCGTTGATGCGGGCCTGCGCCTGCGCGCGGCGCTGGCGGGCGAGCAGGAGGTTCTTCTTGCGCTTCGCTTCCTCGATCTTGTCGTTGAGGTCGCGCAGCGAGTTCTTGAGCTTCTCCGTCTCGGCCTGGTGCGCCTGCCAGGTG
>PNKL01000123.1 GCA_013822425.1 Gemmatimonas sp. | reverse complement strand
TTTAACAGCCTGAAAGACGGGTGTCTAACGACTGGCGTTGTGCTGCGGCGGTTCCATTATAGTTGCGGGCACCGGGCGCCCACCCAACCGACCATCAAAGACGAACACGGGCGCCCGGTGCCCGCTTCCTCAGCTACCGCCGTCGGCACCAACGTTGGTTAGCCAGGCGCGGTCGCATCTCTCTTCACATAGCCGACCATTCCATCCATCGCCGTGCACGGAAGTAGCTCGGCAGCGGGCCCGTACGTAATGAGGCCCGTTACGAATGGCGCTCCCTCCTGATCGACACAATTTGCCCAGAACACCAGAGGTTGCTCCCCCACCTCGAGCTTCGGCTTCTCGAAGCGTACAAACCAGCCGGGAGCTGGCAGCAACTGACGGATTTCCGCTATCGGGCGGTTTCCCAAGCTTCACTCTCCAATCTTGATGCGCTGGCTAACTTCCTATTCACCTGCAGGTGATTCTACGCCTCGATCGCGAAGGCCGCAAGCAACGCCGCAATATCCAATATCCACTATCCGCTCCCCAGCCGGTCGGCCGGGCTGCGCACGCCCAACCCGCCGCGATTCAGCACGTGCGTGTACACCATCGTCGTGCTGACGTCCGTGTGCCCGAGCAGTTCCTGCAACGTCCGGATGTCGTACCCGTCCTCCAGAAGATGCGTCGCAAACGAGTGCCGCAGCGTATGGCACGTCGCCCGCTTCGAGATCCCGGCCGCGCGCACCGCCCCCTGCACCGCACGCTGCACCGCGCTCTCGTGCACGTGATGCCGACGCTCCTCCCCGTTTTCCTCGTCTCGGTACCGGCGTGACGCGGGAAAGACCCACTGCCACGCAACGTCCGTCGCCCAACTCGGCGCCTTGCGGTCGAGCGCCGCCGGCAACGCCACCCGCCCCGCTCCGTCCGCCACGTCGCGCGCATGCAACGCCCGCACGTGCTCCAGAGCCGCTCCAGCAAGGGACGCGCGAGCGCCGGTATCATCGTCACCCGATCCTTGCCCCCCTTCCCCCGCCGCACGTGGATCTCCCCGCGCTCAAGGTCCAGGTCCTTCACCCGCAACGTCAGGCACTCCATCAACCGCAGCCCGGCCCCCTACAACAGCAACGCAATCAGGCGGCTCGCCCCCTCCAACTGTCCCAGCAACGCTCGCACCTCCCCGCGACTCAACACGGCGGGAAGTCGCGCCGGCGACGTGCTCCGCGACATACGCCGCCCCAGATATGACCGCTCTGTACGCAGGCTCAGGTGCCGCGCGCGCATGCGGCCTTTCACCTGGTCAAGCAACCTCGGCGGCTCTGCAGACATACCCCCGGCCCGTGCTGGGTATCACTGCGGAAGACCAAAGTGCGGCCCCCGCCCGCCGAGCACGTCACCGAATCCTTGCCCATTCAATCCGGATAACGCCCTTCCGCACCGCGGCACACCAACTGGCCTTCGGGAAAAACAGCAACGCGCCATCACCGACGGCCGCTGTAGGACGACATCATCACGGCACCACCGCCGCCCCACCCCCAATCACATGCGGCACGTTCTTCGTCCGCAACATCGCATTCAACGCCGCAAGGTCGTTCGCGAGCAACGCGTCAATGGCTCCAACGTTCGTCCGCACCAACTCCTTCAGCAGCGCCTGCACCTCCACCTGCTGGTTCGTCGGGCGGAAGTCGCCGCTCGCGAGGCCATTGGCCAGGTACGCGAGGTTCGCCAGCAGCGCCGCCGCGAACCTCACGCCATCCTGCCCCGCGCCCGTCTGCCGCAGGTCCACCAGCGGCATCTCGGCGTCGGCCAGCTTCGTGTCGAGCGCATCGGCAAGCCGACGCACCTCCGGATCCGTCGTCACGCGGCGCAGCCCCTCGAGCTGCACGCGTACGACCTCGGCGCGCATCACGGCCGCCGACCCGGAGTTCATGTCGGCACGAATCGCCTCGAGCATGCGAATCTGCTCGGCGATCTCCGCCGCGCTCCCCGCCGTGTTGGGGTCCTTGCGCACCTCAAGCGGGCGCGTCTGCTCCACGCCGCCAGCGCTGAACTTGACCGTGTACATCCCCGGCGCCACGAGCACCGAAAGCCGCGACGTCCCCGGGGCCACGCGCCCCTCCGGCCCCACCGCAATGTGCGGCGCATAACGCGGGCTGGTGTACAGCCGCGTCTCGACGCTGGGCTCGTCGCGCAGGTCCCACGCCACCCGGTTGATCCCCGCGCGGTTGGTGCCGCGCAGCGTGCGCACCGTGCGCCCCTGCGCGTCGAGAATGGTGATCACCGGCGCCTGCGCGGCCGGCGACTTGAGCCAGTAGTTGATGCTCGCGCCGTACGCCGGGTCCTCGCCTGTCGTCGGGTCGTCGTACGAAGACGACGGGTTGGTGATCGTGCGGAACCGGTACGCCGCGCGCGGCGCAAACAGATGCGCGGCGGAGTTCGTCACCTCGCTCGTGAGCTGCTGCAGCGGCCCGATGTCGTCGAGAATGAAGAAGCCGCGACCGTAGGTGCTGATCACGAGGTCATTGAAGTGCTCCTGCACCACGATCCCCGACACGGGCGCGTGCGGCAGGTCGGCCTGCAGCGACTGCCACTGCTCGCCCGCGTCGAACGAGACGTAGATGGCGTTCTCCGTGCCGAGGTACAGCAGGCCGCGTCGCACGGGGTCCTCGAGGATGATCTTGGCGTAGCTCAGGTTGTCGCGCGGCAGGCCGTTGGTGATCGCCTTCCACGTCCGGCCGTAGTCCGATGTCCTGTAGACGAACGGATCGCGGTTGTTCATCTGGTGGAAGTCCACCGCGATGTACGCCGTCGCCGCGTCGTACTTCGACGGGGCGATGCTGCGCACCGACCCCCACACGGGAAGGTTCGGAATGTTTGCCGTCACGTTGGTCCACGTCACGCCGGTGTCGCGCGACACATGCACGAGGCCGTCGTTGGTGCCGGCCCAGAGGAGCCCGCGTTCCTTCGCCGACTCGGCGATCGAATACACACGCCCGCATACTCCACGCCGATGTTGTCGCCGGTCAGGCCGCCCGAGCTTCCCATGCGGCTGCGGTCATTCAGTGTGAGATCGGGGCTGATGATCTGCCAGCTCTGCCCGCCATCGCGCGTGCGGTGAATGTGCTGACTGCCCACATAGACGGTGTTGTGGTCCCACGGCGAGATCTGCAGCGGCGAGTCCCAGACAAACCGGTACTTCACGCCCGCGGCCGGACCATTCGACTGCTTCGGCCAGATCTCCACGCTGCGGAATTGCCGGCGACTCTCCTCGAACCGCACCACGATGCCGCCGACCATTCCGGAGCCGGATGCGGTGGACCAGATGATGTTCGGGTCGGTCGGGTCGGGCGTCGCCCACCCGCTCTCGCCGCCACCGACGGCATGCCACTGCCCGCGCAGGATGCGGCCGCCGCCCAACCGACTGTTGCTCGGCCCGCGGTACGTCGGTTCGTCCTGCTTGTTCCCGAACACGTTGTACGGAATCATGTTGTCCACCGTCACGTGGTACATCTGCGCGTTGGTAAGGCGCTGGCGGTACCACGTGCGGCCGCGGTTCTGCGAGATGGACAGTCCCTGGTCGTGCGCGACGATCATGCGGTTCGCGTTCGTCGGATCAATCCACATGTCGTGATGGTCGCCCCCCGGCGCCTGGCCGCGCCTGACGACCTCCACCGTGCGGCCGCCATCAATGGACTTGGAGAACGACGCCGTGAGGAAATACGCCTCATCTTCGTCGTCCGTGGCTACGGCCATGCGCGAGTAGTAGTGCGCGCGCCCCATCACGTTGCGGTCGCGGCTGATCAGCGTCCACTGGTGCCCGCCATCCTCGGAGCGCCAGAGTTGGCCGCTCTCGGTGGGCTCGCCGTTCCACGGAATGCCGTCGCCCGTCTCGATCATCGCGTAGACGCGCTGCGGATTCGAGTGGGCTATGGCCACCGCCACCTTCCCCACCGGCTTGGTGGGCAGGCCATTCCCCTTGAGCCGTGTCCACGTGGTACCGCCGTCGCGCGAAACAAATAACCCGCTTCCCGGGCCGCCGCTCGTGCGCCCGTAGGTGTGAATCTCCAGTTGCCACATCCCGGCAAAGAGCACGCGCGGGTTCGACGGATCCATCGCGATATCCGAACAGCCGGTGTTCTCATCCACGAACAGCACGCGCGTCCACGTGCCGCCGCCGTCGGTGGTGCGATACACACCGCGTTCCTGCTGCGGGCCGTAGGCATGGCCGAGTGCGCAGGCAAGCACGGTGTTGGGATCCTGCGGATGCACGACGATGCGCGGGATGCGCGCCGACTTCTCGAGACCCGTGAGTGTCCACGTCTCGCCGGCGTCCGTGGACTTGTACACGCCCTGCCCCACGGAGATGTGGCTGCGGATCTTCCCTTCGCCCGTCCCCACCCAGACGACGTTCTTGTCGGAGCGCGCCACGGCGATGGAACCAATGGACTGCACGATCTGGTCGTCGAAGAGCGAACGCCAGTTGGTGCCGCCGTCCGTGGTCTTCCAGACACCGCCCGACGCGGCGCCTACATAGTAGGTCAGCGGGTCGCCGGGAATGCCGGCCGCGGCGGAGAAGCGGTTGCCTTCGGGGC
>PNKL01000122.1 GCA_013822425.1 Gemmatimonas sp. | reverse complement strand
GGTGGTAATTGTCTCGACCTGCCTGGTAAACGCCCCACCGGCCATGACACCCATCGTCTTGCCAATCAGACCGCGCGTGCGGGACTCGCCAAACGGGCGATTCGCCCGGCGGCCACGCGTCGCCGCAACGGCAACACCGGTGACCTCCTCCACCAACGAGCGCCCGCTCGTCTCAAGGCCTGATTCGGCGACGATGGTCCGCTCGACCGACAGCGGATTCACCAGTGACACCTGCACGCCGCGCTCGTCCTCGAAGATCCCCAGACGTACGGGGACGGCAAAGGCCGCCTGTGCACCGTTGGCAAGCAGCGCCGCGACTCGCGCTGGCTGCTGCGCGACGATCACGTGCGCGCCGAACGCGCAGCGCGCCGCGTCCGTGCCAACCGCGTGATTGGTCAGAACCGTCCAACCCTGCCGTGTCAGTGCGCCAGCGAGCGCTGTCGCGGCAGCCGGCACCGACATGGGCACCGAGTCGGCAACCACGATGAAGACGCGCTGGGCATCCTGTGCGACGGCATCGGTCGGAGCGACGAACAGCAGCGCCCCCAGCAGGGCGCGCGCGGCACGAGAGACGGCTGGATGCATGACAATTACTCGGGAAAGTAGTTTCTGGCTGACGGCGAGGACCATTTTCACCACGGAGCGCACGGAACGGCAGAGGGCCCCAGGACGGCCACGGCTGAGGGTCACGTCAGCGCCCCACGCAACGCTCTGCGTGGCGATCGCAGTTCCCCGAAGAAGTTGCCGTGGAAGTCCTCCGTGGCCCTCTGGCAGTTCTCCGTGAGCTCCGTGATGAAAGAGCCCAGCGTTCCGGCACGATGAAAGAGCCGCATACGCCAATTATATCGCTATAAACTAATACAGAGATGTTGCGCACGCTGCCCACGCCTGCCATCGGGCAGGCACCGACACGATGCAGGGGAATGCCGCGCCGTTCGGCGGCGGCCCATGGATGCGCGTAATTCGCGACAACGCAGTTCTGCTAGATTAACGACGGCCCCACCGGCAGACCCAAGCCCCAAGGAACCATGACCGTCATCAAGCAGGCCGACTTCATCCAGAGCGTCCAGGACGCGCTGCAGCACATTTCGTACTACCACCCGGTCGACTACATCACGGCGCTTGGCGAGGCCTACAAGCTCGAGCAGGGGCCGGCCGCCAAGGACGCGATCGCACAGATTCTCACCAACTCGCGCATGTGCGCCGAGGGCCACCGTCCGATCTGCCAGGATACGGGCATCGTCGTGGTCTTTCTGAAGGTCGGCATGAACGTGCAGTGGGACGCGACCATGAGCGTCACCGAGATGGTGAACGAAGGCGTGCGTCGCGCCTACCTGCAGCCCGACAACGTCCTGCGCGCCTCCATCGTCGCCGACCCGGCGTTCACGCGGAAGAACACCCGCGACAATACGCCGGCCGTTGTGCACTACGACATCGTGCCGGGCGATACCGTCGAGGTGAAGCTCTCCGCCAAGGGCGGTGGCTCGGAGAACAAGTCCAGGTTCGCCATGCTCAATCCCAGCGATTCCCTCGTGGACTGGGTGATCAAGACAGTCCCGACCATGGGCTCGGGCTGGTGCCCTCCCGGCATCATTGGCATCGGCATCGGCGGCACCGCCGAGAAAGCAATGGTGATGGCCAAGGAATCGTTGATGGACCACATCGACATGGCGCAGCTCAAGGCGCGCGGCCCCAAGACCAAGATCGAGGAACTGCGCATTGAGCTGTTCGACAAGATCAACGCGCTTGGCATCGGTGCGCAGGGACTCGGCGGGCTCTCCACCGTGCTGGACGTGAAGATCTGCGACTATCCCACCCACGCGGCGTCCAAGCCGGTGGCACTGATCCCCAATTGCGCCGCCACGCGTCACGCCCACTTCACGCTCGACGGGTCCGGCGCGGTGCAGCTGCCGGTGCCGAACCTCAAGGACTGGCCGGACGTCACCTGGGCACCGGACCGCAACGCCAAGCCGGTAAACCTCGACACGCTGACGCCTGCCGAGATCCAGAAGTGGAAGGCGGGTGACCGCCTGCTGCTCAACGGCAAGCTGCTGACCGGACGTGACGCTGCCCACAAGAAGATCGCCGATCTCTTCGCCGCGGGTGAGTCGCTTCCCGCCAGCGTGGATTTCACCAACCGCGTGATCTACTACGTGGGACCCGTTGATCCCGTGCGTGACGAAGTGGTGGGTCCCGCAGGCCCGACGACCGCCTCGCGCATGGACAAGTTCACCGAGATGATGCTCGCCAAGACGGGACTCATCGGCATGGTCGGCAAGTCGGAGCGCGGTCCCGTTGGGCTCGAGGCGATCCGCAAGCACAAGGCGGTCTATTTGATGGCCGTCGGCGGCGCCGCGTATCTCGTGGCAAAGGCGATTCGCAAGTCACGCGTGGTTGCCTTCCAGGAGCTCGGCATGGAAGCCATCTACGAGTTCGAGGTGGCGAACATGCCCGTGACCGTCGCCGTGGACAGTGAGGGGAACAACGTGCACGAAAGCGGCCCCAAGGAATGGCAGGAGAAGATCCGCGCGCTGCCGGTTCTGACCTGACGCCCCCAGAATAAGCGCCGGTCCCGATATGGGGTCGGCGCTGTGCTGTGAGGAGTCGCTCGTATCCTCTCCAAGGAGCGCACGCTCGCCTTCTTCACCACGGAGTTCACGGAGAAGAAACCGAAGGCCACGGAGGACTACAACTTCCTTGAGGAACAGCGCGCGCCACGCAGAATCCTGCGTGGCGCGATGTCTTGAACCCCAGTTTTTGTAGTACTCCGTGGCCCTCCAGCAGTTCCGTGAGCTCCGTGGTGAAAAAAGCTGTCCGAGTCATCGCGAGCCCCGATGATTACTGTCGGTCATCATGTCCGATCAACGGGAGACGAGCGTTGCGAAGATCGGAAGGCCTTGGATAACTGCGACTTCGCAATCACGTGCTGTAGTTGCCGTTAAACCGTTGATTATCAATGGTTTATCCGAAACCGAGATCTCTCTCTCCTCCTCGACTGAGGGGGCTTCCAGTGGTGATTACATTTCATTCATTGCTAGTGTAGCCCCCCACGTAGGCTGGCATTCCCGATCGTCACTCGGAGTCGTAATGCGTAAGCCCCGTCCGAACTCGTTCAACCCGGCCCAGGCGCTGAACCTCATCGCCAATGACCGGAACGGCCATCCCCTTAGCTGCCCGTCCTGCTCCGGCGATATCGAGCGCGATCCGTCCCAGGTGCCACCGCCCCCGCGGAGTCACGTCACGCTCAAGTGCACCAACTGCGGGCGCTTCGCCCGTTACATCGCCGGCGCGGCATAACCCCCGGCTTGGGGCGCGGCCAAGCCAGTACCGCCCGCCGTGTACGCCCGTTACCAATACTCCGTCGCTGCAACGACCCCCGCTCGGCATGTGCCGGGCGGGTGACGCGGATCATCGTATGTCCCCAGGTGGGGAGAGGTCAGAGTCATGTCACGTATCACGGGCACCGTGAAGTGGTTCAACGACGCGAAGGGCTTCGGGTTCATCTCACGAGAGGGCGGTCCGGACGTGTTCGTCCACTTCAGCGCCATCGCTTCAGGCGGATTCAAGTCGCTGGCTGAAGGCGATCAGGTCGAGTTTGAGATCGTGCAGGGCCAGAAGGGCCCGCAGGCGAACGAAGTCACCAAGCGCTAGGCAGCAGCAGGCGTCATCGAAAGGTCCCGGCTGTCAGCGCCGGGGCCTTTCTCTTTTTCGCGACGGCATGCAACTCTTCACGATGCGCCGTACACTCCTCGCATTGCTCGCCGCTTTCGCCTCGTATCCGCTGGCCGCGCAGACGGACACGACGGCTCATGCAACCTTCCGCATCACCCCTCGCCGGCCGGTTGAGGTGCTGCGTGCCGAGGCGCTGGCGCTGACACCTCCTACCGGGCTCGCGGGAACGCGGGCGCCTGATCTGGTGGAACTCGTGGCGCTCGACCCGTCCATCCGGCTCGACATCCGGTACGCCACCTCGAACAACTTCATGGGCACGGCAATGTACTCGCAAGCGCGCGCCTTCCTGCAGCGCCCGGCGGCCGAGGCGCTGGTGCGCGCCCATCGGGCACTCGCGCGCGAGGGCTACGGACTGCTGATCCACGATGCGTACCGTCCGTGGTACGTGACGTGGATGTTCTATGAGGCCACGCCCGACAGTCAGCGCACCTTCATGGCCAACCCGGCTACGGGATCACGACACAACCGCGGCGCGGCGGTGGACCTCACGCTCTACGATCTGGCGTCCGGCCGCGCGGTGCGCATGCCCAGCGGCTACGACGAGTTCACTGATCGTGCCTACGCCAACTTTCCGGGCGGCACGACCACCGAGCGTGCACGTCGTGAGTTGCTGCGCCGGGTCATGGAAGCCGAAGGGTTCACCGTGAACCCCACGGAGTGGTGGCACTTCGACTACGACGGATGGCGGGAGTATCCGGTGCTCAACACGCCGTTCGAGCGGATCCGGTAGGCGGTCCGGCGACTTCTTTCACCACGGAGCACACGGAGCAACGGCTGAGGGCCACGGAGTACTACAACAACTGGGGGTAACGACAGCGCGCCACGCGAGTATTTGCGTGACGCGCGCTGTTTCCTCAAGAAATGGCCGTTGTGGCCGTACTCCGTGGCCCTCAGCAGTTCTCCGTGTGCTCCGTGGTGAAGAAGGCTCCGTGGTGAACTAGGCTCCGTGGTGAACC
>PNKL01000121.1 GCA_013822425.1 Gemmatimonas sp. | reverse complement strand
GGTTCGTCGCCGGTGCCAAGCTCCTGCGCGCCGAGGCGCGCCCGTACCCGCTCACCGTGGAGCCGGGCGACGGCGCGGAGGACGAGGCACGCAAGGCGATGGCATTGTTCGAGGAGTACGTCACGCACCATCGCCGCCTGCCGCCGGAAGTCACCTCGCTGGTGCAGGCGGCGAGCAGCCTCGAGCGGCAGGGCTGCGGCATCGCCGCGCACCTCGCCCTGCGCCACGAGACGCGCCAGACGCTGCTCGAGGCCCCCCGGCTCGTGGACCTGTTTCGCGCGCTCACGGAGCTGACGGCGGGCGAGACGGAACTCCTCCGCCTCGAACGCAAGATCGAGGACGACGTCCGCGGTTCGCTCTTCCAGAACCAGCGCGAGTTCTACCTGCAGGAGCAGCTGCGCGCGATCCACCGCGAGCTCGGCGACGAAGAGACCGACGACCTCGCCGACCTCGAGGCGCAGCTGAACGCCCGCCAATTGCCGGAGCAGGCGCGGGTCCGCGCCGACCGCGAGCTGCGTCGCCTGCGCCGCATGTCGCCGATGTCCCCCGAGGCGGCGGTGGCGCGCAACTACGCGGACTGGATCGCGGCGCTGCCGTGGAGCGAACGCACCGACGACATGCTCGACGTCACGCGCGCGCGCGCCATCCTCGACGAGGACCACCACGGCCTCGACGAGGTCAAGGAGCGCATCGTCGACTACATCGCGGTGCTCTCCCTCGTCGGCAAGCTCGAGGGGCCGATTCTCTGCCTCGTCGGTCCGCCGGGCGTCGGCAAGACGTCGCTGGGACGGAGCGTGGCCCGCGCGCTCGGCCGCAAGTTCGTGCGCATGTCGCTGGGCGGCGTGCGCGACGAAGCCGAGATCCGCGGCCATCGCCGCACGTACATCGGCGCGCTTCCCGGGCGCATCCTGCAGGCGATGCGCCGCGCGGAGAGCGTGAACCCGGTGATTCTCCTCGACGAAGTGGACAAGCTCGGGGCCGACTGGCGCGGCGACCCGTCGGCCGCCCTGCTCGAGGTGCTCGACCCGGAGCAGAACCGCGCCTTCAACGACCACTTCCTCGAAGTGGACTACGACCTGTCGCAGGTGCTCTTCCTGACGACGGCCAACACGCTGGGCGGCATTCCCGAGCCGCTGCGCGACCGCATGGAGATCATCCGGCTCCCGGGTTACCTGGACCAGGAGAAGATCGCGATCGCCCAGAAGCACCTGATCCCGCGGCAGTTCACGCAGCACGGCATCGCCCCGTCGTCGGTACAGTGGGCTCCAGACGCGTTGCCGGCGCTGCTGCGCCAGTATACGCGCGAGGCCGGCGTACGCGAACTCGAGCGGCGGATCGCGCGCCTGGCGCGGAAGACGGCGCGGCGCCGGGCCGAGCGTCCGGCGGAGCAGGATCCGCGCGACACGATTGCCGCCGCCGACCTGCGCCCCATGCTCGGTGTGGCGCCGTACGATCCGGATGAAGTAACGCTCGAGGACCGCGTGGGCGTGGCGCAGGGCCTGGCGTACACGCAGATGGGTGGCGAGCTGCTCGAGGTCGAGGTGAGCGTCGTGCCGGGGCGCGGGCGCGTGATGCTCACCGGAACCCTCGGCGACGTCATGAAGGAGTCGGCGAGCGCGGCGTTGAGCTACATCCGGTCGCGCGCCGAGGTGCTGGGCGTGCCGACGGACTTTGCACGCACGCGCGACGTGCACGTGCACCTCCCCGCCGGCGCGACGCCCAAGGACGGACCGTCGGCGGGCATCGCGCTCGCGGCAGCGATCGTCAGCGCGCTCACGGGCACGCCGGTGCGCGGCGACGTCGCGATGACCGGCGAGATCACGCTGCGCGGGCGCGTGCTGCCAATCGGCGGCCTCAAGGAGAAGGCGGTGGCCGCGCACCGCAACCACGTGTCGCACGTCATCGTCCCCGCCGCCAACGTGCGCGACCTCGAGGAACTCCCCGAGGACGTGCGCGCGACGGTGCGTTTCCATCCGGTGAAGACCATGGACGAGGTGCTCGCGATCGCGCTGCGCACGCTTCCCGTGCCGGCGGCGGCGGGACCCACGGCCCGAAAGCGGCGTGGCAGTGACGATGCGTCTCGCGACGACCGCGGCGTGTCGCCCACGGTGGCGCACTGATGGGCGCAAACACGGATCCGCTGGTCATTCGGCATCTCGAGTTCCTCGGCGGCATGGCGGCGGTGGGCGGCTGGCGGCCGGCGTCGGCGCTGCCCGAGGTGGCGTTCAGCGGACGCTCCAACGTCGGCAAGTCGTCGCTGCTGAACCTGCTGGTGCGTCGCAAGGCCTTTGCGCGCGTCAGCAAGACGCCCGGGCGCACCCGCGAGATCAATTTCTTCGAGGTGAACCGGGCTTTCGTGCTCGCCGACCTGCCGGGCTACGGCTACGCGCGGGTGTCGAAGGAGAAGCAGGGGGCCTGGGTGCCGCTCATCGAAGGGTACCTGCGCCACAACCCGAACCTGCGCGGCGTGGTGCAGCTGCTCGACGCCCGGCATGAACCCACGGCCGACGATCTGCGGATGTTCGACCTGCTGGCCGAGATCGGGCTGCCGACGCTCGTGGTGATGACCAAGGTGGACAAGCTGTCGGCGCGGCAGCGGACCGGGCAGGTGACGGCCCTTGCGGCGCGCTGCGGGGTAGAAGAGGATCAGATGATCCCGTGCAGCGCAACGACCGGCGAGGGACGCGACGATCTCGCGGCCTCACTGGCGGCGCTGCTCGCCACGCCTCCGTCCGACGACTGACGACCCCCGATGCTGCGCCGAACCCTGACCTGGATGGCACTGCTTGCCCTCGCCGCGCCTGGTGCGCGCGCCCAGCAGGCGCTCGCCGACACGCTGACGCTGCCGGCGGGCTTCGGCACGCTGCGGCAGGACGACATCGCGGTGAAGGTACACTTCAACGCCCTGCAGGTGCGCGTCCTGCCGCTTGAGGAAAGCGTCATTCGCACCCTGTCTCCCGATTCGTACCGGGCGCTGCACGAGCTGCGCAACAGCAAGCGCGCCGCGGTGGACGCCGTGCTGCGCCGCACCGGTCTTCCCGGCGCCAGTCTCTGGTACGTGCAGTTCTTCAACCTGGAGCAGGGCGAGGCGCGCTTCAGCCCGATGGAACTGGTGATCAAGTCCGCCGGCCGTGACTTTCGCGCGCTCGATCTCTTTGCGCTGACGCCCGGCTTCGGCGAGCAGCGACTGAAACAGCGCGAGGTGCAGGCAGCGCTCTACGTCTTCGATCCGGCGGTGGACGTCAACCAGCCGCTCACGGTGACGTTTGAGACGCAGAGCAGCGTCGCGTGGGAGACGCTGGTGAAGAAGGTGGACCGCGAGCGATCGCTGATTCGGAGCAGGGCGAGTTCGAAGCCGTAGGGGCAGACGTCAGCCGTCTGCCCTTAACACGTCCTCGGCCTTCCCCGCATCGCCTCCCTTGAACAGGATCGCGATATGGTCCAGCGATTCGCGTTCGCGTGGCCAGTGATACCTGCGGCGCGCCGCGGTGCGGGACAGCCACTCGAAGGCGTCGTGCTCGTCACCGAGCGTGACCGCACCGTCGGCGACGACGGCGACGAACGCCACGGCCAGCTCGACGGTGCCGGTGGCCGTGAGGAAGAAGGGGTTGACGGTCAGCGAGTAGAGGCGCTCGACGGCAAGCCCCGTTTCCTCACGCACCTCGCGGCGCGCGGCCTCCGGCGGTGTTTCGCCGCGCTCGATGCGGCCATGCACCGCCTCCCACGTGCCGGGACAGCGCACGCCGTGCTTGCGGCGCAGGGCGAGGTGCCGCCAGCCGCGTGAAGCGGGGTGCACCACGAACACATCCACCACGCCGGCACGGACGACCGTCTCGCGCGTGGCTGCGCGGCGCCGCGTCATCAGCTGGTGTGCCGACGGGCGAGCAGCGAGTGGAGGCGCGCCGAGAGGGCGCGCGGGCGGAACGGCTTCGTGAGGTAGTCGCTCGCGCCGAACTCGAACACGCGCACCTCGCTGTCCTCGTCGCCCTTGGCCGTGAGCACAATGACGGGCAGGTCCTGCGTCGCCGGGCGGGCGCGCAGGTGGCTGAGCACGCCATACCCGTCGAGCCGCGGCAGGTTGAGGTCGAGCACCACGATGTCGGGCGCCGCGCGGTCGATCTCGTCGAGCGCCTTCACGCCGTCGGCGGCCTCGAAGCAGACGAACCCCTCGCGCTCGAGCAGGTCCTTCATCACGCGACGCAGCGCATCCTCATCCTCGACGAGCAGCACCTTCCTGGGCGCGGCGCGTCCGTCGCCGACCACCTCGTCCACGAGCTGGAATTCGGTGCTGAGGGGCGACTTGGGCACCGCGTGCAGGTGCGTGCGAACCTCCGCACCCGGCGGCAACACGTGTGCCGCCATGCCGTCGAGCGGGCCCGATGTGCGCCTGGGGGCGGATTCGCTCTTCTTCGGCGCCTCCGACGTCGCCGGGCCATCGGTCGCGGGGCGCAAGCCCGGGCCCGACCGCAGGGACTCGGCGGAGGGCGCCTCGAGCACGCGCAGGAGTTCATCGAGACTCGTCTCGCCGGCGCGCACATGCGCCACGCCACTCTCCCACAGCGACAGCATGCCGGCGGCGCGCGCGGACTCCACGAGCTTGTCGAGCGGCTCCTTGGACGCCACGCGCCGCTCGAACTCCGGCGACGTCACCAGCACCTCGGTCACCGAGAAGCGACCGCGATAGCCGGTCATCGAGCAGTCGGGACAGCCGACGCCGCGATACAGCGTGTTCATCCCCTCGGGGAACCAGCGCTGGAGCCGGTCGGGGAGCGGCCCGGTGTGCAATTCGCGGCACGAGTTGCACAGGCGCCGCATCAAGCGCTGGGCAATGATGCCCTTCATCGCCGCCGCGATCTTGTACGGCTCGATACCGATGTCGGCGAGGCGCGCGATGGAACTGGGCGCGTCGATGGTGTGGAGGGTCGAGAGCACCAGGTGGCCGGTCAGCGACGCCTGGATGGCGATGTTCGCCGTCTCCTTGTC
>PNKL01000120.1 GCA_013822425.1 Gemmatimonas sp. | reverse complement strand
GGTCTAGTCGTCGGGCGCAACGTCCATCGGAGTGCGGCGGTGCGCCGCGGCGAGCGGTGACGCCCGGCGCTAGCGATGCGCGCTCGGCAGAAACCCCAGCGCCCGGTTCAGCCAGCGCGTGAAGGGGAGCATGGCCGTGAAGTCCTTCATGACCACCGACGCGAGCTTGGGCGACAGCACGTCCGTGTCCGAGAGCGCACGAGACGCGGTGAAGGAGTTGAACCGCAGCCACCGCTCCGCCGGGTGCCCTGGCGCGTAGCCGCGCGGCAGTCGCGTGAGCAGCACGCCGGGATCGTCCTCGGTCAGCCCGCCGAAGCGCTTCACGAACGGTGCGGCGAGCACCACCGACTCCCACGATGCGGGATCGTCCGCGATGGCATCGCGCACCCGCTGCAGCTTGGGACGCGGTGGCATCCACAGACCCGCCGCCACGAGTGATGCGCCGGGCTCGAGGTGGAAGTAGAAGCCGGCGCCACCGTCCACCGTCTGGCCGACCCCGCGGCCAGGGGCGCGATGGAAAATCCAGAAGGCGGCGTGCGTCTTGTACGGCGACTTGTCCTTCGAGAAGCGGATGTCGCGGTGAATCCGAAAGAGCGACGAGTTGGGATCGCCGACGAATTCCGGCGCGACGGTGGCGAAGCGCACATCGAGCTCCTCGATGAACGCCTTGAGCGGCGCCTTGATCTCGCGTTCGTAGGTCTCGCGGTTCGCCTCGAACCATTCGCGGCGGTTGTTGCGTTTCAGCGCACGGAGGAACGTGAGCGCGGCCGGGCGAAAGCCGGTGAACGGGCGCGTGATCATCGGGGTGGCGGTGTGAGGGTGTCGGGTGGCGCGCCCCGGCCGGCGTCGGGCGTCGGCGTCGCGGGGACGACGGCCGGCGGCGTGGGTGTCACGTCGCGCTGGGCGCGCAACGCGGCGTCGACCTCACCGAGCGCGCGACGTGCGCGCCCGGCGGCGGTGCGAAGCCCCGTCGGAGCGGTAACGTCGCCGGCATCGCCGGCGATGACGCCCCGCACCCATGGGTGTGCCGTGCCCCACGCCAGCGCGTGGCGCACGAGTCGCTGCTGCACGACTTCGCCCGTGACGGCAGGGGCCGTGGGAACACCGAGTAGCCAGGCATCGGGGACGACGCGCGCCAGCGAGGCCCATCGTGCGAGCGCGTTCAACGCATCCACGACGCGCCGGGGCTGGGCCCCGTGGTCCCGCACGGACAGCGCCACGGCGCGCACCGCCGTGCCGCCCTGCATCACCCAGTCCGTCAGCGCGCTGTCGGTCGCCGTGCTCGCATCCGTGGCCAGCGCGACGATGATGCGGCGGTCGGTACGCCGCGCTGCTGCCGCCACACGCTCGTAGTAGTCCTGCCAAGCCTCGGGGGTGGGCGCGCCGGGGCCGGTGGTCACGCGCTCCGCCGGCACCAGGACGTCGGGACGCAGGCGACGAACGACGCGCTCGATCATCGCCATGTGCCGCTGGCCCTCGGCACCGTCCACCGGTGCGCGCGAGCCGTTCAGCGTCAGCGTCACGACGAGCAGCAGCGAATCGCGGCGCGACTCGATGCTGCGCGCCACGGAGTCGAGTGCGGGAACGGTCGTGCCGCCCGACGCCAGCTCCACGTGGAGCGCCGTGACGCCCAAGGAATCAGCCAGCATCGTCTCGCGTCGCACGATGGCTGCCGAAGGCGGGCCGCTGAGCGTGCCGAAAAGGCGAACGCCAATCGCGAACTCACCGCGCGCCGGTGCCTCGGCAGTGGCTTCGCGAAGCGCCCGGGTCGATCGGAGGGCGACCTCGGCACGCGGCAGCGCGGACACCGTCACGATCACCGCCGCCATGCAGCCGAACGCCATCAGCGCGCGTGCCGCGCGCGCGGCGCGGCTGCCCGCAGGCGTGACCGGGACGAGCACAGGCATCAGGAGGACTGCGCCCCACGGAAAAACGGTCGTGCCGAACGCAGTCGCGGCGAGGATCGACACCGCCATGCCCGGAGCCAGCGCCCACTCCGGGAGCGCACCGCCCAGTCCCGCCACCCACCGAGTCACCGCCACCCAGGCCACGAGTACATCGAACACGACGATGGTCGAGGTGATCAACGTGCTGGCGTTGCCACGTCGCAGCGCCCACACCGCCTGCACCGCAAGGCCCGCCGTCACCATCGGCCACAGCCACACCAGCGGACCAAGCACCCGCGCGCCGGGCGCGCTGGGGGCAAGCCATGCGATGACGAGCGCTGGAAGGAAGAAGAACGCGCCGAGTCCCGACAGCACGCGGTGGGAGCGTCCGAGCGCAGGGAGCGTGGACAGGCGCGCGCCGAGCGCAAGGTTCCATCCGACCACGGCGGCTGCACCGGCGCCGAGCACGGCGGAGAGACTCCACTCCGGAAGGGTCACGCCGTTCGCCGACCGGTGCGCGCTAGCCGCGGTCGCTGTGCGTCGCGCGGACCGCCCGCAGGTTCAGGCGTCTCGTCACAACGTCAATTGCCTTGCGTGCGTCCTTCTGGGCGCTCACCATCAGGTCCACGGCAAGCACCCCCTCATCCGGCACGGTGTGCAGCGCGACATGGCCGATGTCCAGCAGCAGGACGATCACCAGCCCGCCCCGCGGCAGCAAGCGCATGATGGGCGGTTCGACGGTGGTAAGACCGGCGGCGCCCGAGGCGGCGATCAACAGTCCCGACAGTGAGGCCTGGTCCCGCAACAGCGACGACGGCACGCCGCGGAAGTCGGCCGCGTCGTGCGTCATCAGCGGGGGAACGGAGACGAGCATGCGGGAGGGATGCCGGCCCGGGCAAGGGAGGATCAGAAGAGCGGTGACTCAGAGTACCACAGAATCAGACGGACGACAACAGAATGCCGCGCCGAATGCCAGAAGGGCGAGCCCGCCAGGCCCGCCCTCTGTTGTCTCTCTGTTGTTTCTCTGTTGTTTCTCTGTTGTTTCTCTGTTGTTTGTCTGCAGTTAAAACATGCTCATGGCGAGAAAGCTTCTCAGACTGTCATTCGTCGCCCGCAGCCGCGATGACAGCAGCCGCGTGCACGACCAGAGCACCTTGTAGGCCAGTTCGCGGTTGAAGTCGAGTAGCAGTTCGAAATCACTGCGCGAGATCGAGAGCAGCCGGCACCCGCCGGTCGAGATGGCGTCCGTGGAACGTTCGCTGCGGTCGAACACCGCCATCTCGCCGAACAGCGCCCCCTTCTTGAGCACGGCCAGGGCCTCCTCGCCGCTGCCGGGGATCATGCGGCTGATCCGCACCTCGCCTTCGATGACGAGGTAGAGCCGGTTTCCGGGTTCGCCTTCCTTGAAGACGTACTCACCGGAGACGAAGTCCTGCACGCGGCAGACCTCCGAGACGCGGGCGAGCTCCCCCTCGTCGAGGTCCTGGAAGATGGCAACGCCCTTCAGCAGTTCGGTGTAATCGGCCATCGCGCCCTCGGTGGGTGGAACGGGGGTCTGGGGCCAAGCTACCCCGCGCCGGCGGTGCTGGCAAGCATTCGTCGCGCCGGGTTATGTTGCCTCCATGGAGCGCGACACCCTGGCGACGCTGCCGAACGCCATCTCGCTGTCCCGCCTGTTCCTGGCGGCGCTCTTCCCGGTCGTCCATGCGCACGACCTGCGCCTGCTCATCCTCGCGGCCGCCGGGCTGACCGACTTCCTCGACGGCTGGGTGGCGCGTCGACGCCACCAGTTCAGCCGGGTCGGCGCGCTCATCGACCCCTTCGCCGACCGCATCTTTGTCTTCGTCGCCATCTGCACCCTCTTGCTGGAGGGGCGGGTGACCACGCTGCAGTACTTCATCTTCATCATGCGCGACGTCGCCACGGCGGGGGCGTTTGTCATCGCCAGGTCGGTGGCCTCCCTGCGTGGGGCCACGTTCAAGGCGCGCTTCTCGGGCAAGCTGGCCACCGTGCTGCAGCTCGTCGCGCTCCCCGCGATCGTGGTGGATGAGCGGACCACCCCGTGGGCCGTGAGCGTGGTCGGCCTGGTGTCGCTTTTCTCCATCGTGGACTACACCGTCGTCCTCTGGCGTGCCCGGACCCGGGCGTAGCGTGCGCGGCGTCGCGTTCGCTTTCCTCTTCGCGGTCGCGGAGCCCCTGTCGGCGCAGGGCTACGTCGTTGTGCCGCGCATCCAGCCCGAGATCCGCGCCGAGGCCGTGGTGACGCGACGCCTGTCGACGCTGGTCATGGGCGGGGCAAACACCCCGCTCGGCATGTACGTGCGCGTCGGGGGGGCGGTTGGAGCCGGCGTAGCCGATTCCGAGGAGGGTGCCGTGCCCGCCTTGCGCGCCGACGCCACGCTCCGATTCCTGCTCGATCCGTTCGCCGAGCATCGGTGGGGTCCGTACGCAGGTGGCGGACTCACCGTGCGACGAGACGGCACAGCGCGCGCGCGCGCCGGCCTGCTCCTGGTGCTCGGCGTCGAGGGGCGCCGCGCCCGGCGCTGGACGCCGGCCGTCGAGGCCGCGCTGGGCGAAGGGGCTCGATTCGCTGTCGTGCTGCGCGGGACTCGTACGAACGGGCGTTAGAGTACTTCTGGTTTACTCATGCGTTGTATCCTGAGGAGGCGAAGTAGTTTTGACATTCGGCGGGCGAGAAGGCGCTGAGGAGTCGTCCGATTTCCTCCCAGAGCGACTCGACCGTGCGTTTGGCCGCCTGGCGCAGCAAGGCTTTGAGTTTGGCGAACATCTGCTCGATGGGATTCAGATCCGGGGAGTAGGGCGGCAACTAGCGCAGCGTGGCGCCCCGGACCTCGATGGCTTCCTGAACCCCGGCCACCTTGTGACAGGACAGATTATCGGCGATGACGAGGTCGCCCGGCTTGAGCGTTGGCCCCAAGCACTGCTGCACGTAGGCCAGGAAGGCCGGCCCATCCATCGGCCCATCCAGCACCATCGGCGCGGTGATGTCGTTGTAGCGCAGGCCGGCAATGAAGGTCGTGGTCTTCCAGTGTCCGTGCGGCACCGCAGCAATGCAGCGGTCGCCTTTGGGGGCCCGTCCTCGGGCGCGCGTCATGTTTGTGCTGGTGCCGGTCTCGTCCAAGAAGA
>PNKL01000119.1 GCA_013822425.1 Gemmatimonas sp. | reverse complement strand
CAAGGACTCGCGGGGGTCGTCGCAGTGGTTCGTGTGTTTGGTTCTTCTTCCCGCCCCTCTTCTTGGAGGATACAGAATGAATATCCGACAGGCCCGAGCATGGCTCGCGGGCGTGGTCGGTCTGGCCTCGCTCGTCGGCATGAGCGCCGTCGCGCAAGCCCAGGCTCCCACCATCATCAAGGGACGTGTCGTGTCAGAGGCAGGCGCGCCTCTGCCCGGCACCAGCGTCTTCATTGACGCGCTCAAGGCCGGCGCCCAGACGGGCGAGGACGGCCGCTACACGATCACGGTTGCGGGACGCAATCGCGGTCCGGCCCTGCTTATCGCCCGGCGCATCGGGTATCGCCGCGCCCAGAGCAACATTGACCTCAGCGGCACGACCCTGACGGTGGACTTCACCCTGCAGGCGCAGGCGGTGCAGCTCACCGGCATGATGGTGACGGCACTCAGCGTGCAGCGTGAGAAGTCGACCATCGGCACGTCGCAGCAGGCGCTCGACAACACCAGCCTGACGACGACGCGCGAGACGAACCTCATCAACTCCATGTCGGGCAAGGCCTCGGGTCTCACGATCCAAGGCAGCGGCTCGATCGGCGGCTCCACCCGTATCATCATTCGCGGCGCCGGTTCCATCACGGGCAACAACCAGCCGCTCTTCGTCGTGGACGGCATACCGGTGTCGAACGCCGGCTTCTCCACGGTCGGACGCTACAGCGGCCGCGACTACGGCAACGCCATCTCCGACCTGAACCCCGACGACATCGCGAGCATCACGGTGCTCAAGGGTCCCAACGCCGCGGCGCTGTACGGCTCGCGCGCGTCGAACGGCGCGGTGGTGATTTCCACCAAGTCCGGCCGCAGCGCGGCCGAGGGCGTGCAGGTGCAGCTCCGCAGCTACGCCACGGCCGACGTCTTTTCGGTGATGCCCAAGTTCCAGAACCAGTACGGGCAGGGCTTCGGCGGCGAGTTCGAGTTTGTCGATGGCGCCGGCGGCGGCACCAACGACTACGCGGACGAGTCGTGGGGCCCCAAGCTCGACGGGCGCCCCATCAACCAGTTCACCGGCCCCAACATGCCGTGGGTCGCGCGCCCGAACAACGTGCGGGACTTCTTCACGACGGGCCACACGGTGTCGAACAGCGTCACCGTCACGGCCAACGGCTCCCGCTCCTCGGCGCGCCTCTCGCTGACCAAGGACAACGTGGCCGGCATCGTGCCGAACTCGAAGCTGGCCAAGCTGGCCGCGTCGCTGTCGGCGAGTGCGGCGGTCAACGACAAGCTCAACGTCTCGGGTTCGCTGCAGGTCGTGCAGAACCAGGGCATCAACCGCCCCGAAGTCGGCTACGCCGAGGGCAACCCGTTCATGGGCTTCACCTGGTTCGGCCGTCAGGTCGACGTCGAGGCCCTGCGCAACAAGTGGTACCAGGAAGACGGCAGCCTGTACAACTGGAACTACAACTACCACAACAACCCGTTCTGGCAGCAGTACGAGAACGGCAACATGGACACGCGTGACCGCATCATCGGCCAGGCCACGGTCAACTATCAGGTGACCGACTGGCTCAAGGGCATGGTGCGCATGGGCCAGGACTTCTACCGCTACACGGCGGAGGAGAAGTTTGCGCAGGGCCAGATCGACTGGGCCGATCCGTCGGGCGCCGGCGGATACACGGGCGACAACAGCCGTGCGTCAGAGTCGAACGTCGAGGGCCTGCTCACGGCCAGCAAGACGTTCGGCCGGCTTGACGTGACGACCAACGTCGGCGGCAACATCCGCCGGAACAACAGCTACCGGAACACGTGGAGGACGAGAAACCTCGTGGTGAAGGGCATCTACAACCTGTCGAACTCGGCCGTCACGCCGACGATCGGCAACACGGAGGCCCACTCCGGGGTGAACTCGGTCTATGGATCGGCCGTCCTCACGTGGAACCGTCTGGCCACCGTCGAAGTGACGGGGCGCAACGACTACTCGTCGACACTGCCCAAGGAAAACAGCTCGTACTTCTACCCCTCGGTCAACGGCTCGCTGGTCATTTCGGACCTCTTCCCGTCGATCACGAAGGGCGGGTGGGTGACCTACGCCAAGATTCGCGGTGGTTATGCGCAGGTAGGCGCCGATGCCGGCGCGTACCAGTTGCAGACCACGTTCCAGGGTCAGTCGGCCAAGTTCGGCGGCCGCACCCTGTTCACGCTGCCGGATTCGTCGAACAACGCGAACCTGAAGCCGGAAAAGACGATCGGCACAGAGGGCGGCATCGAAATCGCGCTCTTTGACGACCGGCTGACGGTGGAGGCGTCGGTCTATAACAAGAAGACGATGGACCAGATTTTCGCGCTCGCGATGGCCCCGGCCATCGGCTACGGGGCGGCCTACATCAACGCGGGCCAGATGAGCAACAAGGGCGTCGAAGCCCTCGTCACGCTCAGGACGCTGGACCTCAAGAACGGCTTCTCGTGGCGCACGACGTTCAACTACACGAGGAACCGCAACAAGGTTGATAAGTTGGCGCCGGGCCTCACGACCATCATCCTCAACGACCAGTGGAATGCGCGCATCGAGGCGCGAGTGGGCGATCCGTACGGTTCCATCTACGGACGTGCGTGGCAGCGCGACTCGGCCACCGGCAAGATCATCACGTCGGATGGACTACCGATCCGCAACACCAACTACTCCAAGCTCGGCAACGTCAACCCCGACTGGACGGGCGGCGTGAACAACGAGTTCCGCTACAAGAACTACACGTTCAGCTTCCTGCTCGACATCCGTCAGGGCGGCCAGAACTTCTCGTCGGGCAACTGGTTTGGCAACTACGCCGGCGTGCTGGAATCGTCGCTGCGCGGCCGCGAGGAAGACTGGAACAAGCCGGGCATCGTGGTGGACGGCATCGACGAGGCCACGGGCCAGCCGAACACGACGTCGGTCACGTCCGAAAAGTACTTTCACAACTCCTTCGCGTCGGTTGAGCCGGGCATCTACAACACCGGCTTCGTGAAGCTGCGCGACATGCGCTTCGGCTGGGATGTCCCCGCCAAGTACCTGACGGGGCTCAAGCTGTCGGCGCTCAACCTGGCCTTCATCGGCCGCAACCTGTACACCTGGACCGACTTCCCGAACTACGATCCGGAAAACTCGACGGGGTCGGGCAATGGCGGGCAGGGTTTCGACTTTGGTGCACTGCCGACGACGCGGTCGTTCGGCATCAACGTTACGATCACTCCGTGACCGTCAACCGGGAGATTGAATGATGAAAACCACTCGGCTCTCGGTCGCGCTGCTTGCCGCCGTCGCAGTTGTGACGACGGCCTGCGAGACCGACCTTACCGGGCTGAACGTCAACCCGAACAGCCCTTCACTCGACACGCCCCCTCCGCCAGGGACCATCTTCACGCGGGCCGTGGTGAGCACGGTGCAGCAGGTTGGCGGCGCCGGCTATCAACTGTCCCACCTGTCGCTCCTGACGCAGCAGACCGCGCAGACGCAGTACCCCGACGAGGACCGGTACATCTACCGCGCCGGGACCATTGACGGGTTCTTCAACGGCCCGTACACGGCAGATCTGATGGACTACCAGGCAGTCTACCTGGTGGGCCAGGCCAGCAAGGATCCCAGCGTCTGGGGTCCGGCCAAGGTCATGCAGACGTTCGCGTTCCAGAACCTGACGGACGTTTTCGGCGACATTCCCTACAGCGAGGCGCTGCAGGGCACCGCCGGCACGACGCTGAAGCCGAAGTACGATGCTCAGAAGGACATCTACTATGGCATGCTGAAGACGCTCACCGACGCCACCACTGCCATGTCGGCGGGTTCGGGCCTTGGCAGCGGGGACCCGATCTACTCCGGCAACGTTGCGAATTGGAGGAAGTTCTCCAACGCGCTGCGCCTGCGCCTCGCGATGCGGATGCAGAAGGCCGACGCCGCCAAGGCAAACGCCGAGATTGCGGCGGCGCTTGCGGCGCCGGGCGGCCTGATGACGTCGAATGCCGACAACGCGGCGCTTACTTGGCCGGGCGACGGCACGTTCGACAACCCGTGGGCCGGCAACTTCGCGACCCGCGACGACTATCGCATGGGCAAGCCGCTCGTCGACGTGATGGTCGCGTGGGCCGATCCGCGCCTGCCGGTTTTTGCCCAGCCGAACCAGGAGTCGGGCGTGTACGCTGGCCAGCCGGCCGGCTTGGACGCGACGCCGGCGGGGAGCTATGGCGTGAAGGCGTCGCGTATCGGCGCGCTCTGGTACCCGGGCAAGACGGTGTACGGCACGTACGGCTCGACGGCGGGCAAGACGACGCCATCGTACTTGATGACGTTTGCCGAGCAGAACTTCATCCTCGCTGAGGCGGCCAACCGCGGTATGGGCGGGCTCAACGCGGCGGCGGCGAAGAGCTACTACGACGCCGGCGTCACGGCTTCGATCACGCAGTGGGGCGGCACCGCGGCGCAGGCCGCGGCGTACCTCGCGTCGGCGAACGTGGCCTACAAGGGCGGCGCAGATGGCCTGACCCAGATCCTCATGCAGAAGTGGATCGCGTCGTTCACGCAGGGTGGGGAAGCGTGGAGCGACTGGCGTCGCACCGGGATTCCGGCAGGTCTGGTGCCGGGGCCGAACGCGAGGCTGAGCTACATCCCGCGCCGCATGCAGTACGCGACGACGGAGCAGTCGGTGAACAAGGAGTCCCTTGAGGTGGCCATCGCCCGCCAGGGTGCGGACGCGATGAACACCAGGATGTGGTGGGATAAGTAGGGCTGACGGCGATCTGCTGTCGCTTGCGGGGCATCCTGGTGGATGCCCCGCAAGTTCTTCCTGGCAGGACAGTGACGGGAGACGGCAGACGGGAGACGGGAGAAGAACGATGGGGGGCGACCGGTGCCAGCCGCGCAGATCGAGCCGCATTGGCCATGGCGCCTTCCGTCTTCCGTCTCCCATCTGCCGTCAATTTCAGTCCCTCAAGTCCTTGAATCCGCTTAGCTCATGTGACTAAAATTATAAGTTATACCTGAACGCCGCCCGGTTTCGCAACGGCGGCGGTGAGAGGATGGGCTGCCGGTTCGCCCCGTCCCCCCGCACCCCGCACCACACCCTGTACCCTTCCCCTGCACCCGAAATGCC
>PNKL01000118.1 GCA_013822425.1 Gemmatimonas sp. | reverse complement strand
CTCGCCACCGGCGGTTGGCACGTTGTTGATGGTGAGGGTGATGCACCCCTTGTTGGCTGGCGTCTGGTTGCTCTGGGCGCAGACCGCAAAGGTCGCAGGAGTCGGCACCGTCGCCGGTGCCGTGTAGAAGCCCGTCGAAGTAATCGTGCCGTAGGTCGCGTTGCCGCCCACGATATTGTTGACTGTCCATGTGTACGTGTCGCCGGGATTCCCGCCCACGACCGAGAACTGCTGCGTGCCGTTGGGCAGCTTCTCCGCCGACGTCACGCTCATCGGGACAGTATTGACCGTGCCGGTGAAGACGACGTTGGCATATCCGCTCGCCGAGGCCGTGAGCGTGTAGCTCCCGGTCCCCCCGAGCGTCCAACCCCCCACCGCCGCGATGCCGCTGGCGTTGGTCGCGACCGTTGCCGCGCCGGTGATCGAGCTCCCGCTGCTCGGCGTGAACGTGACGGCGACGCCAGAAACCGGCTGTCCGGCTCCGTTCTTGACGATCACGCTGGGAGGCGTCAGTACCGCCGTGTTGGCCGCGGCGAACTGATTGTTCCCTCCGTACACCGCCATGGTCCCTGACGCCAATCCGGTGGCAGTCGCCGAGACGACGAGGGAAGTCAGCGAGCCGCTCGACGCCGTCAGCTGCTGGACGCCCGGAGTGCCGCCGAGTGTCCACGTGGTCGAGCGCTGCCCAATGGCATTGGTGGGGCCCGATGCCGGCGCGGTGCTTCCTCCGTGCGACGCCGTGAAGGTGATGGTCGATACCGGCGTGGACGTGGGGTTTCCGTAGCGATCAGCCATGCCGATCACAATCGGTTGCGTCAGTACAGACCCAGTAGCTCCCGCCTGATCCGCTCCAGACACAAGCACAAGCCCGGATGCTGGCCCTCCCACGATGTCGAAGGCCGGTCCCGTGGCGTCGGACAGACCGCTCGCTGCGGCGCCAAGCTGATATCGGCCAGCGGCAGTAATACTCAGGTTGCCAAAGGTCGCGATCCCAGCGACGGCCGTGGCACTTGTTGCGCCAAGTAGCGGCGCGCCGGTCGAACTCGTGGCCAACGTGACTGACACTCGGCCAGTGAAGCTTGTGGCCACATTGCCGGCCGCGTCGCGTGCGATCACGGCAACGTCGTCGAGGGAGCCGGCCGACGCACCGAAAACGGGGTACGATCCGAAACTCAGGCGCTGCGCCGGTCCGGCAACGACAGCAAAGGCCGGGCTGTTGATTGACCCAAGGCCGCTCGCGCTCGCCGTGAGCAGGTATCCGGCTCCCGGCACGTTGATGCGAACATCCGGGAACGTCGCGACGCCACCGACGGCCGCTGCGCTGAGCGTGCCCAGCAGCGGAGCGCTCGTCGAGCCCTCAGCCAGCGCCAACGTGACCGTGCCCGTGAACGTCTTTGCAATGTCGCCCTGTGCATCCAGCGCGTTGACCGTGATTGGCAGGGGACTGCCTGCATTGTTGCTGGACGGGGGCGCGGTGGCGAACACGAGCCGGCTGGGCGCCACGGAACGTGCAGTCGCTGTGAAAGCGACGGGTGAGCCGGCAAGGCCAACTGCAGTTGCCGTGGCCGTCTGCACCCGCGCGGGGGTTCCGAGCGTCCACGTCGTTGATGCTACGCCGTTGGCATCGGTGGCCACGGTGCCGCTCGCGACCGACCCGCCATCGCTAACGGCAAAGCTCACGTTCACGCCGGCCACGCCCACGCCGTCGCTGGCCGTCACCTTGACCGCGATAGGCTGGGGCAGCGCCGAACTCACCGCCGCGGTCTGAGCGTCGCCAGACTGCTTGGCGATATTCCTCGCAACGAGCACGATGGTCACGACCGCGGTGTCTGCCGGGCCGGTCAGCAACTGTGCTGCGATGCGGGCGGTGCCGCGCACGGCCAGTGCCTGCCCAGCACCACTACTCGATGAGCTGAGCACCGCGCGGTTTGGATCGAGTGACGCCCAGACGATCGGGGCGTTCGGAAGCGGAGTCCCCGACGCATCCGTCGCGAGCGCGGTGAAGGCAAAAGACTGGCCCTCGCTCACCGCCACCGAACGCGGCGCGATGGTGACCTTCGTCGCCGTCGATCCCGGTCCCGAGTACCGGATGGGAATCTGTACCGGCGCCGGCTGATTGCTGCTCCCCTTCGGGACCACCGTCAGGTCAACAGGACCGCCCCTGAAGACCACCTCGCCGGCCGCGTTCAGGTAGCCGAGGTCGAGCTTGAAGTTCTCTCCACCGCTCCCCGTGGTCGGTGACAACACCACGCTGGTCGCGAGCACCACCGAGTCGGCACCCACCGGGAAGAACACGGTCGTGTCGAGCGCCACGCTTCCGTCGACTCGACGCAGCACCACGCGCACTTTTTCGAACTGGACGATGTCGGTCAGCGACGCGCCGCCGGGCAGGCGCGGGAAGACGGGCTCGAAGGCCAGCACACCACGGCGCGCATGCGTGACGCCATCGCCGGTGGGGGCAGGGGAATCGCGGCCGCAACTGACCAGCAGCGACACGAGGACGACGCCGAGAGCGACCGCACGAAGCAGCGCACGTACACTGGACATATCTGGAGGACCGGTTGGATATCGACGACAGGGACCTGCGGTCCAGCGGAGCCGTGTAATTCACCAGGAAGGAGGAGCGCCGTCTCGCACGCCTGCTCGATTCTGGCGCATACGAATCGGGGGCGCCAGTCCACTCCATAGCGCGGCGCAAAGTCTAAGTATGGATGGCTCCTGTCCGGGAGTGCGTGATCCACGTCACAACCGGAGCCCAGGCCCGCGCTCCTGCCGACCCGTTACCTTGGGACACCCCCTCCGATTCCCATGCCCAACCGCCGCCCGCTCCTCGTTCCGATCATCGCGACCCTGGCCTTCACCCTGGTCTGTACCCGGCTGGGGTTCTGGCAATTGGGTCGTCTCGAGGAGCGCCGTGCCTGGAATGCGCACCTGGAGCAACGCTTGGCTGCGGCTCCGATCGCCGTCTCGGCGCTTCCAGCGGATTCCGCCGCCGGGCACTATCACCGGGTCTTTGCGCACGGCCGATTTGACTTCGCGAGGCAGGTGGCTCTCGCCGCTCGCAGCTCCCAGGGTTCGCCGGGCGTGCATCTCCTCACGCCGCTGCGCCTCGACGACGGCGCGATCGTGATGGTGAACCGCGGCTGGGTCTACGCCCCCGACGCGATGACCATTGACGCGGCCCAGTGGCGTGAGCGGGAAGGCGAGACGGTGACCGTCACTGGCTACGCCGAGACCTGGTCGGGACGCGAGACCGTACCGGTCCCGGCCCGCCAGCGCGTCGTGCGGGCGCTCGACTCGTTGGCGGTGGCGCGACTCGTCGGCGCGCCGATCCTCCCGTACTATGTTGCGCAAACGTCGGATAGCGTGCGCGGCCCCACGCGGCCGGTGCGCCTCGGCGAACCGGTGCTCAGCGACGGCTCGCACGGAAGCTATGCCATCCAGTGGTTCTCGTTTGCGCTCATCGCGCTGGTCGGCGGCACCCTGCTCGTGCGCGAGGAACTGGTCAGGCGACGCGCGTCCGCCTGACCTGCAGCACGATGACGGCGGCGACGATAGCCGCGCCGCCCGCCAGCGTGCGCAGCGTCAGCGGCTGGCTCAGCACCACCACGCCCAGCAGCGCCGTGAGGAACGGCTCCACTGTCGACACGATGGCCGTGCGTACGGGGCCGAGCCGCATCAGGCCCATCAGGAAGAAGAGGGACGGGAGGACCGTGCTCCAGAGCGTGAGCGCGATGATCGCCGCCCAGGCCGCGCCCGGCATGGCGTACTGGAACGTCTGGTCGCCGGTGGACACCATCAGGAAGCACAACGCCGCCCCGATCTTCGACCACGCGGACGTGACGACGACCGGCCAGTCCTTCTGCATCCACTGCATGGCGGGAATCAGGAGGCCGTAGAGCACCGCGGCGGAGAGGGCGAGGGCCACGCCGCGCCAGGCAGTGTCGCCCATCGCGGGCGCGCCCACCATGACCGCCGTTCCCCCGAACGAGAGGGCCAGCGCCGCCCCGCGGCGTGCGTCCAGCCGCTCGGCGCCGCGCAGCGCCTGCACGAGCGTGACCCAGACGGGATAGGTGTAGAACAGGAAGGCGAGCGTGCCGGCGCTGATGAAGGCGAGCGAGGACAGCGCGAGATAGACCATCAGCGCCTGGCCGCCGCCACCCACGCCGATCCAGAGCAGCATCTCGCGCGCCGGCATGCGCTGCAACTGTCCGCGCACGCCGACCCATGTCACCAGCACCACCGCGGAGAGGACGTAGCGCCACGTCAGCACCGTCGAGAGCGACACGTCCGAGCGCATCGCGACGCTGGTGAGGATCGAGACCGCGGCGAAGCCGCTGGCGGCGAGCAGCGTGAAGCCCGCGCCGATGCGCGCGTTCCGGTCGAACACGGGCGTGGCAGGCGTGGTCATGGCGAGGTGGGTTGGCGTTGCAGGAGGAGGACGGCGGCGCCGATGAGAACCCCGCCGATGGCCGTGCCGGGCCCGAGGTGCTGGTCGAGCACGATCGCGCCGAGGATGGCGGTGTAGAACGGTTCGATGGTGGAGATGATGGCGGTGCGCACCGGGCCGAGCACCGCCAGCCCGTTGAGGAATGTGATGAAGGTGACGACGGTCGAGCCCAGGGCAAGCGTGCCGATGACCGCCCACGCAACGCCGGACATCGCGAAATGGAACTCGTCGCGCCAGAGTGCGCCGATCGTGTACGCGATCCCCGCGCCGGCGATGACGATGGCCGAGGCCGCAGAGGCGCTGAGCGGCCCGCGCATCCAGTGCAGCAGCGGAATGTACGCGGCGTAGATGAACGCGGCGCCGAGCGCGCACGCCACGCCGGCCACGGGGAGCGCGGCCGCGCGCGGCGCGCCAATGATGATCACGAGCCCGCCGAGGGCGAGCCCCAGCGCCGTGAGCTTGCGCGCATCCACCCGCTCGAGGCCGCGCAGCGCCGACAACAGGGCCACCCAGGCAGGGAACGTGTAGAAGAGGAAGGCGAGCGTGGCGACGTCGAGCCAGCGCAGCGAGTAGAGCGAGATGCCGCTGATCGCCACTTGGCCAAGGCCGCCGGCCACGAGCAGCATCGCGCCGCGTCGGCGGGAGAGCGTGCGCAGGCCCTGGCCGGCGATGAGGAGCAGGAACGGCGTGGCGACGAGATAGCGCCACGCCATGGCGCTGGCCAGCGTGAGGCCGTTGCGCTGGCCGACGACCATCAGCACGCTGATGGAACCGAAGCCGCAGGCCGCCAGCGCCACGAGGAGGGTGGCGCGCCACGT
>PNKL01000117.1 GCA_013822425.1 Gemmatimonas sp. | reverse complement strand
GCGCGGCGTGCAGATCTCCTTCGTCGTGAAGAAGGAGCTCCGGGACGACGGCCGGTCGACGACGGTCAAGCTGGAAATCCCGCAGGGCGAGCGCTTCTCCGAGTTCGCGGCCCGGCTGGCGACGACGATCAGGGAAGCCCAGCAGTCCGAGCGCTCCGTGGACCGCGAGACGGCGCTGATCATGCGCCTGCCCGGACCGCTGGTGCGTTCCCTCGTCGGCTTCGCCAAGCTGCTCGACCACTGGAACCTCTTTCCGCGGTTCATGACGGCGAACGACCCGATGTTCGCCAGCATCTTCCTCGCGAACCTCGGCTCGGCCGGCATCAGCGAGCCCGGGGCTCGCGACGTAAGCGCGTCGCGAGCCCCGGGTTCAGTTCGCCCGCGGTGGCCTACCGCGGCGCGATCCGCGCCGCGAACCCGCCGCCCGGCGCGAGGCGCAGCGTCAGCTTGTCACCGGCGGTGAGCGCGAGCTCGGCGTGCTCATGGTCCACCGCCGCACGGTCGGCGTTGACGCCATCGCGAAAAACGTCGGCCCTGAACTGGCCGGCGCCGAGCCAGGACAGGTTCACCTCGATGGTCCGCGCCGTCCAGTTGGTGAGCGCCCCGAGGTACCAGTCGCGCCCCGACCGCCGCGCGACGACGATGTATTCGCCGACGCTCGCGGAGAGCACGCGCGTCTCGTCCCAGACCGTCGGTACCGCCGAGAGGAAGGCGAGGCTCTCGGGCTCCTTCCGGTAGTTCGATGGTGAATCCGCCAGCATCTGCAGCGGACTCTCGTACACCACGTACATCGCCAGCTGGTGGCACCGCGTCCCCTGGCTCATGGGCCGGTTGAACACCGGCCTGAAGTCCGCCTTCGTGGCGTTCATCATCGCGCCCGGCGTGTAGTCCACCGGCCCGGCGAGCATCCGCATGAAGGGGAACGTCACCGCATTGTCGGGCGACGCAAGATCGCTCCACTTGCTCTGCTCGAGCCCGAGCACGCCCTCGCTCGTGACGACGTGCGGATAGGTGCGGTAGAGCCCCGTCGGCTTGTAGGCGCCGTGGAAATCCACGAGCAGGCGCCGCTTGGCCGCCTCCTGCGCAACGCGTTCGTAGAAGTTCACCATCCACTGGTCCTCGCGCTGCATGAAGTCCACCTTGATGCCCTTCACGCCCCAGCGCTCGAACTGGTCGAGCGCGGGCTGCATCTGCAGGTCGAGCGTCTTCCAGACGACCCACATGATGAGGCCGACGTGTCTCTCCCTCGCATGCGCGGCGATCGCGTCCATGTCGATGGCCGGCACCGTGGCGAGCAGGTTGCCGAGCGGGTACCACCCTTCGTCGAGGATGACGTAGGGAATCCCGTTCTCGGCGGCGAAGTCGATGTAGTGTTTGTACGTCTCGGTGTTCACGCCGGCCCGGAACGGCACGCCATGGACGTTGTTGGCGTTCCACCAGTCCCACGCCACGAGCCCGGGCCAGATCCAGTCGGTGTCGGGCATCGTCGTCTCCGCGGCGAGCCGATAAACAAGGTCCGTGTCGAGCAGGGTCTCGTCGTGCTCGGCGATGACGAGCGCGCGCCAGGGGAATTCGCGCGTGCCACGCGTCTTCGCGAGGTAGTCCTCTCGCTCGACCACGACCTCGTCGCGATCGCGACGGAGTTCGACCTTCCTCGGATACGCCGGGAACAGGCCGCGCAGGGTGAGCGCCGTGTCGTCGCCGGTCAGGTCCATGCCCGGATAGTCGAACAGGTCCGCCTCGGTGATGACCGCCTTCACGCCGTCCGGCAGGACGACCATCGCCGGGAGTCCCGAGAAGCGCTTCCCGATCTCGCCCACCTTGACCTGCTTGTACTGCCGCTCCTGATGCGACTGGAAGCTCGTCTCCTCGGGGAAGTAGACGACGTGATCGCCGGTCCACGTCAGCGTGGCGTCCTCGGCGGCCACCGTGATCTCACCCGGCAACGACGTCGCAAAGCGATACGCCACGCCGTCGTCGTAGGCGCGCACGATCAGTGCGTACCCGCCGGCGAAGTGCACGCGGCGTTCGTTGAAACGATCGCGCACCTCGGCGCGCTTGATGCGGACGACGGGCCTGAGCACCTGGTCCACCGCGCGCGTGCTGGTGGCCGACACCACGGGTTTCGCCCCGAGCACCGGTCCGCCGGCGAGCGTCATGCCGAGCCGGGAGGGTGCGACGATGACCTTGCCCCGCAGCGCCACCGACCAGGTAAGGTGATCGCCAAGTCCAATGGTCACGACCAGCGCCCCGCCGGGAGAGGCGATGCTCAGCGGTGCGCCCGCGTTCGCCGCGCGCGCGGCCCGTGCCGGGGGCTGCGCCTGTGCCGGGGCAACCGGCGGCGTTGCCGCCAGCACGAGTCCGAGCGACGCAATGGAGTTCCGCAGTCCCGTCCTCATAGGTCCTCCCGCCTTACATGGCCACTTTCGGCTTCGCCGCCGGCACGATGATGCCCGGGATCTTCGCATCCTGCAGCAGCTTGTTGAACGCCGGCACGTCCTGTTGCTCGATCACCTCGATGTCGGCCCGGAGTGCGCTCCACAGCTTCTCGAGATCGGCGAACCGGTCGCGCATGGGCTGTGTGACGATATCGTTGCCTTCGAGATTGCCGAGCAGGAACAGGTACTGCGCGTTGATGCCGTTGCGGTAGTTGATGATGTCCTGGAAGTTGCGCGACCTGGTCGTGAGCTTCGGGTCAACGGCGTCCACCTTGGCGGAGATTCCCTTCCCCCGGTCGGCGATCGTTGGCGCCTGCTCGGCGTCCCTGGTGCGCTCGACGATCTTCTGCACCTGCTCCTTGATGTCACGCAGACGCACCACGGACTCGTGAATCTCCTTCACGCGGTCCACGATGGCGCGCGACAGCGAGTCGCGCGACGCGACTTCGGCGGCGGCGTACGTGAGACGCGGGTCCGGCCGCACGTCGAACGCTTGCGTTTCGGTGACCGCGCCGTACCGCAGGCGCACGGTGTAGCGCCCCGGCGTCACGAGCGGGCCGCCCGATGGGCCGCCGAAGATCGAGATGCCCGCCAGCGGGGTTGGTGCCTCGCCGCGCAGGTCCCACTGCATGGCGTTGAGCCCGGCGGCGGGCGACAGACGGTTGGATGGTGCCCCACCGCGGCCACTGCCCGCCGGCGGCGCGGGTGCCTTCGATGAATAGGTGCGCACCACGGCGCCGCGCGCATCGAGGAACTCGAGCGTGAGTGTCGTCGCCGAATCGGGGGCGGCGGCGAGGTGGTAGTAGACGTTCGCCCCCGGTGGCGCGTTGCGTCCCGCGTTGCGCACCGGCGGATTGCCCCCCGGCACCTGCAACGCGGCGCGCGGCGCGAACAGGTGCGCCGTCTTCTTCACCACCTGGTCGGCGAGCTGCCGCACGGCGCTCAGGTCATCGAGAATCCAGAACGAGCGTCCCTCGGTGCTGGCGTACAGGTTGTCGTGCCGCACCGCGAGGTCGGTGACCGGCGTGACCGGCAGGTTCTGCGAGAAGGGCTGCCAGCGCCCGCCGTCATCGAGCGACACATACACGCCCGTCTCGGTGGCGGCGTACAGCAGGCCCGCGCGCGCCGGGTCGGCACGCACGCTGCGCACCGGCTCGCCGTCGCGAAGCCCTGTGGTGATCTTCGTCCACGTCCTGCCATAGTCGGACGTCTTGAACGCGTACGGCGCGTACTCGCCGCGCCGGTCGCGGCGGAACGCCAGGTAGGCCGACGCCGCGTCGTGCGGCGACGCGTCGATATGGCTGGAGAGCCCCTCGCCGGCGCCAGCCGGCGTGACGTTGGCCCACGTCGTGCCGCCGTCGCGCGTCACCTGCACGAGGCCGTCGTCGGTGCCGACCCACAGCACGCCCGGGTCCTTCGGCGATTCGCTGATCGTGACGATCGTGTTGTAGACCTCGCCGCCCGCCCCTTCGTTGGTGATCGGGCCGCCGCCGAGTCCCTGCGTGGCCTTGTCGTTGCGGGTGAGGTCGGGCGAGATGGGCGTCCAGTGCCGGCCGCGATCGGCGGTCTTGAACAAGACATTGCCGCCGTGGTAGACCACGCGCCCGTCGTGCTGCGACACGACGATCGGCGCGGTCCAGTGGAAGCGGTACTTCGTCTGGTCCGATGGCTCCGTGAGGTTGAGCGCCGGATACGGCATGATCTGGCGCGACAGGCCGGTCTGCGTGTCGAGCTCGTCAATGATCCCCTGGTAGCAGCCGCCGTACGTGAAGCGCGGGTTTCTGCGGTCCACGCCCACGTTGGCGCTCTCGCACCCGGGCCCCTCGGTCCAGTCGGCGGCCGAAATCGAGCCGCCGTCCGTGCGGCTCTTGAGGATCACCGAGCTGTTGTCCTGCTGGCCGGCGTACAGGCGGTACGGATACACGTCGTCCACCGCGATATGATAGAACTGCGCCGTGGGCTGGTTGTCCTGCGTGCTCCAGCTCTTGCCGCCGTCGAGCGAGATGGTCACACCGCCATCGTTGGCATTGGCCACGTAGCGCGGGTCGGACGGGTTGATCCAGAGGTGGTGATTGTCGCCGTGCTTCGCCTCGACCGTCGCGAACGTGCGACCGCCGTCAATGGAGCGCAGCACCGGCGCGTTCATCACCCAGACCACGTCCGCGTTCTTCGGGTCGGCGGTGACCTTCATGTAGTACCACGAGCGCGTCTGGATGAGGCGGTCCTCGCTCAGCAGGCGCCACGACTTGCCCGCGTCGTCTGAACGAAAGAGCCCGCCCTTCTCGGCCTCGACGATGGCGTAGACGCGCTCCGGATTCGCCGGCGAAACGTCCACGCCGACCTTCCCCATCAGCTTGGGCAGGCCCTCCGTGAGACGCGTCCACGTGTCGCCACCGTCGGCGCTCTTCCAGATCCCGCTCCCGGCGCCACCCGAGCGCACCTTCCACGGCACGCGCTGGTGATCCCAGAAGGCCGCGTACAGGACGCGCGGATTCGTGGGATCCATGGCGAGAGCGCTCGCGCCGCTCGTCGCATTCTCGCCCTTCAGCACGAGCGTCCAGGTCTTGCCGCCGTCGGCCGACCGATAGATGCCGCGGTCCGGCGTTCCCACCCAACGGTCCCCCTGCGCCGCCACATACACGAGATCGAAATTCTTCGGGTGCACGCGAATGGCCGAGATCTGCCTGGTTTTCTCGAGCCCCATGCGCGCCCAGGTCTTGCCGGCGTCGGTGGACCTGTACACGCCGTCGCCAAACGACGACGACTGACCGCGCACGGCGTGTTCGCCGGTGCCCACATACACGACGTTCGGGTCCGACTCAGCCACGGTGATGGCGCCAATGGAGCTGGTGCGGAAGAAACCGTCGGAGATGCTGCGCCAACTGAGCCCCGCGTCG
>PNKL01000116.1 GCA_013822425.1 Gemmatimonas sp. | reverse complement strand
ACTCTGGCGCGGGTGGACGCGCAACGGCGGCGGCTTCAGCCGTGTGAGCCTGGCGGGTCACCTGCGCGGGCTCGAGAGCCTGCCGCATCCCGGGCGCAGCATCGAGCTGCGGCCGTACGTGCTTGCCGGCTCCGACGGCCACCAGCTCGGCCGTAGGGCGCTGGACTTCTTTAGCACGGAGCACACGAGGAAAGGCGGAGGGCCACGGAGAACTACCAAGATGGGGGTAACGACATCCCGCCACGCAGAGCAGTGCGTGGCGCGCGCTGTTCCCCCAGAGGTTGCAGTCCTGTACGGCCGGGCTGATGGGTGAGGCCCTCAGGCAGTTCTCCGTGTGCTCCGTGGTGAAAAGCGCCAGCGCAAGAGGTGAAGAAGCGCCTGCGCTAGTCAGAACTGCAAGTTCACACCGATGGACGGCAGCAGGCCAATACTCTCATTGGTCACGACGCGCTGCGTCCGCTGGTCCCAGTAGTAGCGGCCGACACCCTTGCTGCCCGTGACATTCTGCAGGTCGATGTACGCGATGAGCTGGCGGTGACTGAAGCTCCAGCGCCGGTCGGCGCGCAGGTCGAGCGACGCAAACGTCGGCAGGCGGTCACCCGCGTTGTAGCGCGTGAAGTCCTGCTGGCCAGCGCGCGGCCCTGACGTGATGAACGGCGTAGAAGGCAGCCCCGCTGCCGCGCGGAACTTGCCGCTGAACTCCCACGTGCTGTTCAGGCGCCAGCCGCCCAGGACATTGGCGATCCACCGTGTCTCGAACGCACCGGGGCGCGTCACGCCGTCAATGGACGTGAACTCCGTGCGATTGAGGCTGACCGTGGCGAGTCCGTAGACGGGGATGTCGCTCAGGACCTTCCGTGCGAGCAGCTCCACGCCGTACGAACGGCCCGTGCCCACGCTGCGCAGCGGCTCGAGGCCGAACGGAATGTCCGTGGTCACGTCGTCGAAGCCGGCGGGAGCGAGCACCGCTTGCGGCCGCCACAGGCGCGCCGGCATGCCGTTGTACTGCTGCAGGTACGCCTCGGCCTGCACCTTGAGGTCGGGGCGCACTTCGCGCTCGATTCCCGTCACCAGGTGATCGGCGCGGAACGGCCACAGCGCATCACGATTGGAGAGATCGCCAACCAGCCAGATGAACTGTGGCGCCTGCCAGTAGCGGCCGGCGGCGAAGGTGAGTGTGGTGTGCCCGCCGACGCCGACGCGCGCGCCGAGGCGCGGGCTGAAGCGAAAGGCATCGCCGAGGAAGGCGTAGTGGTCGCCGCGCGCACCGGCCGTGAGCCGCACGCGCGGCATCGGCTTCCAGCTCACCTGCCCGTAGGCGGCGCCGCGCGTCGCGGTAAAGGCGGTATCCACGACAAGCGGACGCGGGACGCCGGCATCATCAAAGCGCGCGAAGCCGGGGAGCGTCACGTCATACTCGAGGGTGCTCGCGAACTTCACCACGACGCCGGCGCTCACCTCGAGTCCATCGCGCGGCTCGAGTTGCACGTCGCCACGCAGCATCTGCTCGCCCTCCGTGGTGTTGGCGCGGAAGATCGGCGTCGGCGGAGAAAGCGAGTCGTACTGCAGCGTGCGGTAGCGCGACCAGGTGCGCCCGAGGGTCACGTCCAGTGTACCGCGCCGGAGGATGCGCTTGAGCGTGAGGCCCGAGAAGTACTGCTGCTGGTCGTTGGCCACGACGCGCGAGTTGTCGTACCGGTTGTCGGCCGACTCGTTGTTGAACGACACGTCATCAAGCGCGCCGATGGTCAGCACCGACAGCGTGGTGCGGCTGCCGAGCTTCCGCGTGGCTTTGAACGTGAGATCGGTATACGCAGGAATGAAGCCGAACCCCGCCGCCTTGAAGACGAGGTCGAGGTAAGAGCGGCGCACGCCAAGCAGGAAGGTGCCGCTGGCGCCGAGCGGGCCCTCGATGAAGGCGCCGTAGCCGGTGGCGGACAGGTTGAGTTCGCCGCCGAATGCGCGGCTCCCCTCGCGCAGGGTGAGGCTGGTCACCGAGTTGGTGCGATCGCCGTAGCGCGCGCCGAAGCCGCCGGCGCTGAACTGCGTCTCATCCACGAACTGGACGTTGATGAGCGACAGCGGACCGCCGGTGGAGCCCTGGCTGCCGAAGTGGTTGATGTTCGGCACCTCGATGCCGTCCACCACGAACAGGTTCTGGTACGGCGCCCCGCCACGCACGGCGAGGTCGTTGCGCCCGGCCTGCGTGATGGCGACGCCGGGGAGCAGCGCCACGGCGCGGATGATGTCTTCCTGCACACCCGGCGCGCGGCGGGTTTCCTCCCGGTTCAACGTCGCCGTGGAGACCTGTGCGTCTGCCGGTGGTGCAAAGTAGGACGCCTGCACCTGCACCGCCGCGAGATTGAGCGCGGCGGGGGAGAGCCGGATCGTCACTTCCACCGGCCTGGTGATCGAGACGGCAACATCAGCGACGAAGAGCGGGGAATACCCGATGGCGCGTGCCTGCAGCGAGACGACGCCGACGGGAACGCCGGTGATGCGGAATCGGCCTTCGTCGTCCGCCTGCGCGCCGCGCGTCGTGCCGACCACACTAACCTGTGCCACTGGGACCGGCTGCTGGGTGATGGCGTGCAGCACGCGTCCCTCGATGACGCCGGTGCGCGTGGACGATTGGGCGTGGAGGATTGAGGCACAGTCCACGGCGAGTACGGCGAACAACAGGCGCATTGAGATCGACATTCAGGAGACGTTCGGAAACCATCCTATGCCGACATCAACGCGTCTGCGCTGCACCCGGTTCCGGGCGACCTACCGTACTCGCATCACCTCGATCCGTTCAATCACATCTCCTTCAAGCACACCGTCCGCTACTTCGATTCCCTCGGCGATTTCACCAAAGACGGTGTAGTCGCGGCCGAGATTCAGGTTGTCCTTGAGGTTCACGAACCACTGTGCGTCGCCCGTGTCGTGGCCGCGCGTGCTCATCCCCACGGTGCCACGCACGTGCGGCACGGTGCCGAGTTCGTCGCGCAGGAAGCGGGGGTGCCCGACGTATTCGTTGTCGCCGGGACTCGGCCCTTGGATGACGAAGTTCGGCTCCACCCGGTGCCAGGCCTGCTGGTCGTAGTATCCCGATTGCACGAACGCGAGGGTCCGCGCCGCCATGATGGGGGCGACGTCGCCGCGCAGGCGCACGATGAATGACCCGCCGCCGCTTGAAGGGGCCATCACCACGCGCAGACGGACATCGGCGCCCAGTGCGAGGCGCACCGCGTCGGCGGGGAGTTCACGAGTGAACGGCGTGCACTGCGGCGTGGTTGACTTGCCCAGCGCGGTGGCGATGTCAGCGGCCTTGGCGGCGATGACGCAGTCGAAATCGGAAGCAAGCGTGGCAATGTGCGCCGCCATCTGGGCGTCGGCCATCTTGGCGAGGCGCGCCATCACCTCGGTGCGGGCGTCGCGCGACGTCTCACTTGAGTCGGCGCGCAGGCGCTGCGCGGCGGTCACGAGGGCATGTCGCATGGGGCGTGTCGGTGTGGCATCCTTGAGCGCGAGGGCCGCACTGCGCACGGCCTGATATCCCCTGGATTGCAGTGCGGCGATGTACAGCGAATCGTCCGCGTGCGCCGTGAGCTTGGACAGCGCGTCAATGGCCGCTTCCTTGACGTTGTCGTCGCGATCATCCGCAAGCGTGCGCAGGGCTTGCGTGTCGGCCAGGACGGCAGCGGCACGCGCGGCATAGACGCGCACCCAATGTGCTTCGTGCCGCAGGAACCCCGGGAGCTCGGCGCGGGCGACCTCCGGTGCCGCGCGCGACAGGGCGACCAGCGCGTGTGCTGCGGGCTGCCAGGCAGCACCATCTCGCGCGCGCGCCACGTTGCCAGCGGTCGCGAGCCACGCCCGCATGGCAGCCGTAAACGCGGCGTCACCGCGGCAGGCCGACCCCGCGAGATCCGCGGCTCGCAGGCGCACATGCCACGATGCGTCGGCAAGCGCCTCGCGAAGGGCACTGCAGTCCGGCTTGCGCGGGTCGAGGACCCGGTAGCGCAGCCGCCAGGCCGGTTCGGGATATGAGGGCGGGGCCGGGAGCACGCCCAACGAATCGCGCGCGGTGAACCTGGGGTCGCGCATGCGAGCCGCCGCGCGGCGCGCGAGCTGGGCCACGCGGGCATCGCGACTCGCCACTCCTTCGGCGAGCGCCCGGTCCGTGGTATCGCGCCGGTCCTCCGCAGTCAGAATGCGGCGTACGAGGGCCGTGTCGGGGAGCGAAGATGCCTGGGCGAACGCCGCGGAGGCGGAGAGGACGGACAACAGGAGGGCTTGGCGTATCATGGCAGCCAATCGACCCCCTTCCGAGAGAAGCCGCAAGGGTGCCGCCGAGCCCCCCGCAGGACGAGGACGGCGCCCTCGGTGGTCCCAGCGGACCAGGGGCCAAACGCGTATTCATTAGTTGGCAGGTAACCCCGGGGAGCGACCACTCACCCGGATCAGGCCCCGGACCTCAACACCAGACTCCCGTGCCCACTCGCTCCTCTCTGTTCCACGCCGGACGCCTTGCGGCGCTCCTCCTGCTCGCCGTCTCGCCGATGCTTGCCCAGCAGGCCAACGGAGGCGACGCCGACGCCAAGATCACGGCCCTGCGCGAGACGCTTGCCAAGGAAGGGTACCTTGCGCCGGCGGGCGACATTGCCAAGCTGGTGACAGCGCCGCGCCACCTCGTCGTCTCGCTCTCGACGCCCAGCCCGGACCGGAAGTGGTTCCTGCGCGAGCAGACCGACGGCCTGCCGAGCGTGCAGACGTTTGGCAAGCCGCACACCTACTACGGTGGCCTGCAGGTGGATCCCAAGGCCAACCGGGCCCGTGCGCTCACGTCGCGCGGCGCCATCGCGCTGCAGTTGATTGATGCGCGCACCGGAAGCACGGTGACGCTCGACGCGCCCAAGGGAGCGACCATCACGGCGCCCGTCTGGTCGCCCGACAGCAGAAAGGTGGCATACGTCGGCAATTTCGAGACGGCGTCGCACGTCTTTGTCGCTGACGTCGCCACGGGCAAGTCAGTGCAGATCACCAGGACCCCGCTGCTGGCGACGCTCGTGACGTCGGTGGACTGGACGGCCGACGGCAAGAACATCGTGGCGGTGCTCGTCCCGGAGCCACGCAAGGCCATGCCACAGAAACCGGAGATCGCCACCGGCCCGCAGGTGCACCTCTGGACCGACGGCACCAAGGCACCCGAGCGCAACTATTTCTCGCTGATGGAAGAGCCGTGGGAGTTCGACCAGTTCGAGTGGTTCATCACGGGGCAGCTGTCCGTGATTGACGTGGCCAAGAAGGCCGTGAAGAAGGTCGGGGCGCCGGCAATGCTGTCGTCGGTGGATGTCTCACCGGACGGCAAGTTCTTCCGTGTCTCCACGGTGGAGAAGCCGTTCTCGTACGTGGTGCAGTACAGCAGCTTCGGCAGCCGCGACGTGGTGTGGGATGCCGAGGGCAAGCAACTCGCCGAGATCTCCAAGCGTGCGCTGCGCTTCGCCGGCGACACGACGGGCGGCCCCGGCGGT
>PNKL01000115.1 GCA_013822425.1 Gemmatimonas sp. | reverse complement strand
CGGCGGGAGCCGTGGCGCGTCGACCATCACGCAGCAGCTCGTCGGCAACCTGCATCCCGACATCATCGATCGCAGCGAACGAGGGCTCGCCGGGGTGCCGCGCAAGCTCCGCGAACAGCGGGCGGCGCGCGAGATGGAGCGGCATTACAGCAAGGAACAGATTCTCGAGGCCTACCTCAATACGATCCTCTTCGGGCACAACTGGTACGGCGTGGAAGCTGCGGCGCGCCACTATTTCGGGAAGCGCGCGGCGCTGGTGACGCTCGCTGAAGCCGCGTCGCTCGCGGCACTCCCCAAGGGGCCGCGCATCTACGACCCCGTGCGCTACCCGGAGCGCAATCGGAATCGCCGCGACGCCATCCTCGACCTGATGGCGGCACAGAAGTTCATCACGAAGGAACAGGCGGCGGCGGCAAAGCAGCAGAGGGTCGCCACCGTGAATAACAGCGACCTCGCCATTGCCCCGTGGTTTGTCGACGTGGTGCGCACGCAGATGGAACGGGCCGGCGTCCCCGTGTCGCAGGGCGGATACAAGGTGATGACGACACTCGATCCGGCCCTGCAGCGCGCGGCCACCGTCGCGCTGGTCGAGGGGACGGCCGCTGTCGAGGCCCGTGCGGGGTACCGCAACCCGACGTACGCCAAGCATGCGAAGGGGAGCACCGACTACCTGCAGGGAATGGTAGTCGCGATGGATCCGCTGACCGGGGACGTGCGCGCGCTCGTCGGAGGCCGCAACTACGCGGCGGCGCCGTTCAACCGGGCGGTGAACGGCGTGCGCCAGCCGGGATCGGCGTTCAAGCCATTCGTTTATGCGCGTGCGATCCTCGATTCCATTCCAGCCAATGCGATTGTCCCCGACACGTCGCTGGAACTGCCCATGGACCACGGCGCCGTCTACCGCCCCGGCAACGCCGATGGCGAGTTCCTCGGCAACATCACGTTGCGCGAGGCGCTCGTGCGCTCGCGCAACCCGGTGGCGGTGCAACTCTGGCAGCGGGTGACCGGCGACTCCGTGGTGGCGCTCTCGCGCCGGATGGGCATCCGCTCCTACATCGCGCCATGGCCGTCCAGCGCGATCGGGGCATCGGCCCTGCAACCGCTCGACCTGGTTGCGGCATTCACGGTGTTCCCGAACCTCGGCGCGTCGGTCGAGCCACGCTTCGTGTACCGCGCCGATGACGCGCAGGGGCGCACCGTGTACAGCCAGGGCGTGCGCATGTTGCCGCCGGCCATGCCCGCCGAGGTCGCCTTCATCGTGCGGGACTTCATGCGTGATGCGGTGGACCGCGGCACGGCCACGGCGGTGCGCCGTTACGTGCCCTACTCCGTGCCGGTGGCCGGCAAGACCGGCACGACCGATGACAATACGGACGTCTGGTTTGTCGGGGCGACCACCGACCTGGTGGCCGGGGTCTGGCTCGGCTTCGACCGGCCGCGTCCCATCATGGCCGGCGCGGCCGGCGGCACCCTCGCCGCGCCGATCTTTGGCCAGATGCTCGCGCGCTCTGCGTACGGACGCGGTGCGCCGTGGACAGCGCCGACCGGACTGGTCACGGCGGAACTCGACCGCATCAGCGGCGCCCTGGCCGACGCGACGACCCCGACGGAGCGGCGCTATTTGGAGTATTTTCTGCCAGGAACCGAGCCCGGCGCGTTGCGCGTGGATGCGCGCCGCCTGTTTGGCTGGGGTCCGATTCCCTGAGTCAAGGTCACTCCATGCGTCTGGCACCCCTGCAGAAGCTCTCGATCACGGCCGGCGTCGTACTCGTCGCCCTGGGCGTGGTCGTCGGGGTGTCGTACTACTACGCGTCGCGCCGTGCTGCGGCCGACCTCGTCGTGGAGCGGGCGAACGAGAACCTCTCGGCCGCGTTCCGCGTGGTGATGGCGCGGCAGGATGGTGAGCGTGCCGCCAAGGCCTACGTCGTGCGACCCGACAGCGTGTCGCGCGCCGCGCTGTACGACGCGCAGTCGCAGGTGGAGGAGGCGCTCGACGTCCTGTCGCGCGGCACCGAGGACAACCCGCGCCAGCGCGGCCTGCTGGGCCTGCTCGCCAGCGGGGCGGCGTCCAGCTTCGAGACCTTCCGCACCACGGTGCTCATCCGCGACCGTGCGGGCGCCGATTCCGCCCGCCGCTTCCTCTCCAGCGACCTATCGGTGGCCGTCTCGGATTCACTGATGAAGGTCGCGTCGCAGATGCGGAACGACGAGCTGCGGGTGCTCGCCGAGCAGACCCGCCAGCAGATGCTGTTTGGCGCCACCGCGCAGCGCCTGATTCTCATCGGCATGGTGTTCACGCTGCTGCTCGCCGGCCTCGCGCTGCAGCCCATGCGTGACACCGTCGCGGCGCGGATGACGTCGCACCTGGCGCGAGATCAGATCACCGACGCCGAAGAAGTGGCCGAGACCGCGCAGATCCATGCGGCCGTCGCGGCCGCACAGTTGACGGCCGTGCACCGGGTGGTCGCGGTGCTCGCCGATGCGCGCGATGCGGCGTCAGGCACCCGGGCGATCGCGGACAGTGCGGTGGTCACCCTCGGCGCGGCGATGACGGCGGTCATCGTTCCCGACGCTGCGGGCGGCCTGACGGTGCTCGCGGCGTCTGGCGACCCGATCGTCGGCGTTTCCCCGGCGCTCGCGCGCCCCGTTGCCGAGGTGCTACAAGCCGGCGAAGCCGCCAAGGTGGAGACGCGCCTCGAGCGCGAGCAGCGCTGGGGGGCCATCGCCGACCTCGATGCGCTTGGCGCGCGGGGCTCCGTTCTCCTCGCGCCGATGGCGTGGAACGGCACAGCGGCGGGTGTCCTTGTCATTGGACACGCCGATGATCATGTCTTCAGTGACAACGAACTTTCCTTCACCGCCACACTGGGTCGTCTTGGCGGCCAAGCTGTGGTTTCTCGCCTCCCCGCCCTCTGACCGACGACTCATGACTCGTGCATTCACACCTCCGCGCGCGGCGCGCTGGTGTTCCCTGGTTGTCATGCTCCTGGCCGCCGCCTGTTCAAGCGGGGACGGTGGCACATCACCGCCCAGGCCAACGGCCGTGCAATCGGTCAGCGGCGCAGGCTCGACTGCCACGGTCGGAACGGTCCTCGCCACGGCGCCCACCTTTACCGTCACCGACGCTTCGGGGAATGCGCTTGCCAACATCACGGTCAGCGTGGCCGTGACGAGCGGCGGCGGCACGCTGGTCGGTGCACCGACAAGGTCATCTGCCGGACCAACGTCCGTGGGTACCTGGACGCTCGGCACGACGGCGGGCACCAACACGCTCACCGTCACCGTTTCCGGCTTGACGCCGCTTACCATTTCGGTGACCGGAACGCCGGGCGCTGCGGCAAGGATCGTCGTTGCCTCCGGCAACACGCAATCGGGCCTCGCGGGGGCACAGTTGACCGCGCCGCTCAGCGCCGCCGTGCAGGACCAGTTTGGCAACGGCATCGCGAACCAGCAGGTCACGTTCCTGGCAACCGCGGGCGGCGGCTCCGTGGCACCCGGCTTGCTGACGACGAACGCGAGCGGCGTTGCGTCGGGCGCTATCTGGCGGCTGGGCAACAGGGGCGGCACGCAGACGGCCACCGCCACCGCAGGGAGCTTCTCGACATCGTTCAGCGCAACCACGCAATCGAGCTACCTGCTCGACCTTCGTTACTTCGGCTCCGCGATGTCCCCTGAGGCGCAGACGGCGTTCACGAACGCCGCCAACCGGATCCGGGCTGCCATCGTTGGCCAGATCTCGACGGTCAGCCTGCAGGGGGCGGACCTGGCCGGGTGTCGTATCAACGGGCTGACGGGAACGCTCGCAGAGAACACGCAGGGCATCATCATCTACGCGTCGGTGGCCCCGATTGACGGCGTAGGGAAGATCCTGGCGCAAGCAGGCCCGTGCTTCGTCCGGCAGACCTCCGTCCTTCCTGCCGTTGGCGTGATACAGTTCGATGAGGCCGACATCCAGAACTACATCAACACGGGGCGCTTCGAGTCGGTGGTGCTGCACGAGATGAACCATGTGGTCGGTTTCGGCACGATCTGGGAGGACAAGAACCTGCTCCGAAACCCGGCGTACATCTTGGTCAGCGACACGATTCCGACGCTCACAGGGAGCCTCGACCCGCGCTTTACGGGGGCGTCGGCGTTGGCTCAATGCCTTAGCGCTAGCGGCACGGCCACCCACTGCGGGGCGGCTGGCAGTGGCATTGCGGTGGAGCAGTGCGGTACGTACGGCACTGCCGACGGTCATTGGCGCGAGTCCTTTACGTCGACATGCGGCGGCAGCAACCGCGCGCCCACTAACTTCACCGCGGCCTTCGACAGCGAGGTGATGACCGGCTACATCGAGGGCACCCCGAACATGCCGTGGAGCGCGATGAGCATCGCGTCGTTCCAGGACCTCGGGTACACCGTCAACCTGCTGGCCGCCGACTCCTACAGCGTGCCCAGCCTGATGACGATGGCGCGCCTGCGCGCGGCGCAGGAAGCGGATGCGGGCGACCGTCCGGTCGAGCGCCTCCTGCGTCCGCGGTTCATAGTCGGCGGCGGTCGCGTACAGGCCATCAAGCGGGGGAATCCGTGATGCGGCGCCATTTCATGATCGCACTCGCGCCGGCGTTCATCGTGCTCGGCGCGTGCGAAGCCAAGACCGAATCAGCGGCGACACCCGCGGTGGACTCTGCCGCGGTGCATTCTGCCGCGGTGGCGCCTGCTCCCTTGGACAGCGGCGCAGTTGCGGCAGCAGACAGTCTCGCCACGCTGGTGCGCGACTCCGCCGCGAGGCCCGCAATGCCCGCCAAACCCACGATGTCCGTGCCCGCCCCGGCGAAGGTCGAAACGGGCGACTACGACAAGGCCATCCGACCGAAGTTCAAGATTGATGAGAAGACGGGGAAGATTGATACGATCAAGAGGCCGTAGGTACGGAACGAGGAGGGGGTAGAGGCGTAACCTCTACCCCCTCCCCGTTCCGTCCGCTCTACACGCCAACCAACTCCCGCTCCGCCACCGCCTCTTCCACCAGCGCCAGCTTCAGCACATCCTGCAGCGTCTCCACGAAGTGGAACGTGAGCACGGCCTTCGCCTCCTCGGGCACGTCCTCCATGTCCGCCTCGTTGTCCCGGGGCAGGATGATGTGCGTGATGCCGGCGCGCAGCGCGCCGAGCACCTTCTCCTTGACGCCACCGATGGGAAGCACGCGACCGCGCAGGGTGATCTCGCCCGTCATTGCGAGGTCGCGGCGCACGGGACGGCCGCTGAGTTCGCTGGCGAGCGCCGTGGCGATGGACACGCCGGCTGACGGGCCGTCCTTGGGAATCGCCCCCTGCGGCACGTGGATGTGCGTCTCGAGCGCGCCGAGGCGCGTGCGCGGGATGCCCAGCTCCTCTGCGTTCTTCGTCACGAAGGAAAAGGCGGCGCGCGCCGATTCCTTCATCACGTCGCCGAGCTGTCCGGTGAGGATGAGCGACACCGGCACGCCGGCCCCGCCCTCGCCGACACTGCCCGAGCTCGCCGACATCGTCAGCGGACGCGTGGACGCCTCGACGAACATGATGTCGCCGCCCATTGGCGTGTAGTACATCCCGGTCGCCACGCCCACCTCATGCTGGGTCGCCGCCTTCTCCGGGCGCACGCGCGGGCGACCGAGGAGCTCGCGCACCTCGGCGGCGGTGATGACGCCATCGCCCTCGATCATCGTGCGCTCCTCGCCGGT
>PNKL01000114.1 GCA_013822425.1 Gemmatimonas sp. | reverse complement strand
GAACTGCCACAGGATCACGCCCTTCGTGGCGCCCAGCGCCTTGCGCACGCCGATCTCCCGCGTGCGCTCCGTCACCGAGATCATCATGATGGCGATCACGCCCACGCCGCCCACCAGCAGACCGACGCTGCTGAGCGCGATCATCACGAGGAAGAACATCCCGAACACCTTGTTGTAGACGTCGAACAGCTTGTCCTGCGTGATGACCGCGAAGTTCGACTCCCGACTCGGCCGCAGGCCGCGCTGGCCGCGCAGCGCCGCCGTCACCTCGTCAATGGTCACGTCCTGCAGCGCGCCGGCGCGCGGTTTGATGACGAACGACATCCACCGTGTGTTCGCGCCGAGGCGGCGGTTGAGCGCGTAGATGGACGTGATGATCCGCGGACGTTCGCCCCCCGACAGGAAGCTCGCCTCGTCCTTGAACACGCCGACCACGAGGAACGGCCCGCCGCGATTGGTCCCCGACAGCGCGTTGAGCATGAACTCCTTGCCGAGCGCGTCGCCTTCGCCGAAGAGCCGCTCCTTGGCCGTGGTGTTGATGACCACGACGCGTGACGCCGAGCGGGCTTCCTGCTCGGTGAAGACGCGCCCGTCCACCATGTTCGGCGGGTTCACCTGCGCCCAGTTGGCCGTGACGCCGGCGACGTTGACGTTGGGTAGTTCGCGGTCGCGGTACTTGGCCGACGCGCCCCACCCCTGTCGCACCATGACCTCGGCGACGGTCTCCACACGCGTGAGTGCATCGGCCTCGGCAAACGTGAGACTCGGGTTGGAGCGCCACTTGCAGGTGTCGCCGCTGTCGTCGCAGGCTTCAAACACGATGGGGTAGCGCTGCACGAAGAACGTCGTCGGCCCCGCCGACTCGAACTGTCTTGCCACGCTCTCGTTGATGCCGTGCACCATGGACGAGATCAGCACCACCACAAACACGCCGACGGCGACGCCGAGAATCGTGAGCGCGGCGCGCACGCGGTTGGCCTTCATTGCCTCGAGGGCGATGGTCACGCCTTCGAGCGACATGCGGAGCTTGGCCAGGAAGCGCATGGGGGTCACTCCTGCCGCAGCGCGGCCACAGGGTCGAGCAGCGACGCGCGGCTCGCCGGATAGACGCCGGAGATGATGCCCACCCCCGCGCCGATCAGCACGCCCGCCAGGATAGACCACGGCGCCACATAGGTCGGCATCGGGGTCGCGGTGCGGATGAATACGGCGGCGGCAGCGCCGAGCGCGATGCCCATCGCGGCGCCAAACGTGCTCAGCGTCGCCGACTCGATGAGGAACTGGATGAGGATGTCGCGCCGCTTGGCGCCGAGCGCCTTGCGGATGCCGATCTCGTGGGTGCGCTCGGCGACGGCCACGAGCATGATGTTCATGATGACGATGGCGCCGACCACCAGCCCGATGGCCGGCAGCGCCACGCCGGCAAGCACCAGGTATCCCTTGATCTTGTTCCAGAACTCGAGCGCGGTGTCGGACGTCTCGAGGACGAAGTTGTCCTTTTGCGTGGGACGCAGCTGGTGGCGGGCGCGCATGACCGAGCGCACCGCTTCCTCCGCCTCGGGCATCGCCTCGGCGATGGGCATCTGCACGACGACCGCGTCAATGACGTGCGGCTGGCGGTTCAGCAGGCGGCGCACCGGCGACCGGAAGGGGGCGAAGACGTAGTTGTCGAACGACATGCCAAAGGCGCTGCCGCGCGATTCGCCGACGCCGATGACGTCGTAGGGCCGCCCGCCCATCTTCACCTGGCGTCCGATGGGACTGACGGTGGGGAAGAGGCGCTTGACGAGGTCCGGGCCGAGGATCACCACCGAGGCGCCGGTGGTCAGTTCGCTGGGCGCGAAGCTCCGCCCGTCGGTGACGTCGAGCCGCTTGATCTGGAAGTACTCGCCGTCAATCGCGGTGACGTCGGCGGCGCGGGGGCGCGAGTAGGGCGACTCCACGCGAACGCCGCCTTCCGAATACATCGCCCAGCGCGCGCCGTCGGGGAGCGCCTCGACGACCGGCGGCACGTCGCTCTCGACGATGCGCGGCCGGCGGCTGTACTCCATCCAGGTTTCGCGGTCCACATCGCCGATGTTGATGTTGGGGCGATGCCGCAGCTCGAACGAATTGAGCGCGATGAGCTTGCCGACGAGCTGCGTCTCCATGTACCGCCCCATCCCGTCCACGATGGAGACGACGGTGATGAGGAACATCACGCCGATGCAGACGCCGAGCGCCGTGAAGAAGCTCTTGAGCTTCTGCACGCGGATGGTCTGGAGGGCGAGGCGGATGGCTTCGAAGAGGGGCATTCAGGAAAGTAGCGTGTCGGCGGCCCCTCGCGCCTCGCCCCCGTTGGAGCCATAGTGGAGATGTGGCCGCGAAGGAGGTATTCCATGTGGTCAACGAACTGGCGTCGGGGTGGAGCAGCGCTGCTGCTCGTCGCGGTTGTTCTGGTTGCCTGGGGTGCCGTGGGACTCCGACAGGGGCTGAATGCCGGATTCACCGGCGGCTTGTACGACCCCGAGTATCGCGTGCCCGACATCCATCCGGGCGGTGTCGCCGACAGGGCCGGTTTCAAGGCCGGTGATCGCGTGATCAGCGTCGAGGGGATCGCGGTCGAGCGATTGGGCATGGAGTCACGGTGGCCCAGGTCGCTCGCGCCGCGGGTGGGACAATCGCACCGCTTCATCGTGGAGCGCAATGGCGCGCAGGTTCCCGTTGACCTGGTCTATCCGCCGCCGTTCGCGGCCGCGGTGAACAACAGGATTGCGGCCTTCGTGCAGGGCCACATCGCCACGGCCGCGTCCGTGCTGATGTACATGCTCCTGCTCCGTTTCTTCGTCACGTATCCGTCACCGAAGAAGGTGAGCGAAAGCCGGCTGGCCACGTGGACATCATCGCGTGCGCAGCTTCAGGCGTTCGGCATCAACCTGATCGTCGTCGGATTCGTCGTGGCCATCCTGTGGTCGGGGGCGACGGTCTTTGGCGTCGTGCGACTGCCGTCGTGGGTGACGTCGCTGGCGATCGCGGCCATTCCTCTCACCATGGCGCTGGCGGTGCGGCGTCAGGCGCGAGCTGAGGGGCAGGCGTCGCGCCTTCACTGAAGGGGCCATGGAGCCAATAGACGCAGGGCCACAAGCCACCCTTCCGGAGTTCCTGCGCGCTCGCGCGCTCTCGAGCGCGCCGCACCGCCTCGCGCTCGACACGATCGGCGGCGCGGCCGTTGCCGGTGTTGCGTTCTGGGCGAGGCCCGCTGGCTGGGTGGTGCTGACGGCTGCGGGGACGTGCTTCGCGATGTACGGCGTGTGGGCAGTGGCCGAGCGTCACCTGCAGGCCGGCGTACCACGCATCTCCGTCGCCGAGGAGGTGGCGTGGGTCGTCGCGCGAACGAGTGCCGCCGGCATCGGGCTGCTCGCGCTCGCGCTCTTCACGTTCGCCTCTCTGGGTGCCCTGTTGGGCAACTGGATCCACTGATGCCGAAGGCCGGGGCCTTTCTCGCCGCCGGTGCGCTGCTCGTCGCGCTCGCCGCCTGCCGCGCGAAGCCGACCACGGCGCGAGTGCCCTCAGCGGCGGCCATGCCCACACCCGCCGCGCGTGCGTGCCCGGCGCCCTCGTTCCGCCGCGTCAACTGGGTCTACGCGAGCGACACCCATGAAGGAGATGTGCTCGTACGCGGACATCTACTACATGTGGGCCCGGAAGAACACGAGCGTGCGCGGCGGCCTCGTTGCCACCAACGACCGCAACTGCTTTGTCGCGCTGCGCAACTGGCTGCCGGTCTATGAGGGGTTCCTGACCTACGGCGGCATGTCGGTGAAGGAAGTCGAGGCGATGGCGATCGGTCTCCGGGAACTGGTGTCGGAAGACGTGGCCGGCTGCTTGGTACGTCAGGTGCGCTATCTCGTGGACCTGCTGCTGCAGCAGCAGGACGTCCCGGTGGTGACGCCAGCCGGCGGGCTCGCCTGTCATCTGGACGCGGGGAAGTTTCTCCCGCACATTCCGTAGCGCGAGTACACCGCCGGCACGCTCGCGGCCGCCGTCTATCTCGCCTCCGGAATTCGCACGATGGAACGTGGCACGATCTCAACTGATCGCGACCCCGACGGCAAGGAGATAATGGCCGACGTCGAACCGACGCGGATGGCGGTGCCGCGGCGCGTCTACACCGCGTCGCACGTCGAGTACGCGGCCGACCGCGTGGTCTGGCTGTACAAGCATCGCGATCTCGTGAAGGGCCTCCGGTTCGTGGAAGAGCCGCCGGTGCTGCGGTTCTTCTTTGGGCGCATGGAAGCCCTCGACAACTGGGGGGCCGCGTTGTGCGGGGCGTATCGCAAGGAGTAGGGCGACTACTAGGCGAAGGACCGAACGGTCATGGCATACCTGCTCATCGCGGACCTTCTGGTGGTCCTGCACCTCGCATTCGTGGTGTTCGTCGTCTTGGGCGCCGTGCTGGTGCGGCGTCGGCCGCGGCTTGCCTGGGTGCATCTCCCGTGCGCCCTCTGGGGCGCGCTCATCGAGTTCACCGGATGGGTATGCCCGCTGACCCCGCTGGAGATTCGATTTCGCCAGCTTGGCGGCGAGGCGGGGTATGCGGGCGATTTCATCGAGCACTACGTACTGCCCGTGCTGTACCCGGAGCACCTCTCGCGCCCGATGCAAGGCGCGCTGGGGGCGCTGGTGTTGATAGTCAACGCGGTCGTCTACTGGCACGTCTGGCGCCGCCGTGCGGGCGTCGGGGACTGAGGGGCATAAAACGTGGCGATCACCGCTCGCGGGATCGGGCATTCCGAGACTCCCGCGGCGCGGCCGCGCGGCCTCGGTTCAGGCGCGGTTGACCACTTCCATCTCCACCGGCTGTACTGCGTCTTGTGGCAGGCGTACTCCTCGCGCTGCGCGACGGGGTCATGACAGCGCCGACGAGGCGATGGTCGGAGTACCCGGTGCCGACGGGGATGCCGGCGAAGTCGCGAATTCCCTTGGCGCCGTCGGTGGCGATGACGAGATGCGTCTCTCGCCCTTCGCGCGCGAGCTTCGCGAGCAGCGGTGCAACGACGCGTTCGTCGTCGGCGTGGGCGAAGACGGCGAGCACGGGGCGGGAGATTTGGGCGAGTGCCGAGAGCGGTGTGACCGCGGCGAGCGCTGCGGCGGCGAAGGGCGGAGAGGGTGATTCGGATGACGTAAAGTGCGCCTGCATGGCGTGGCCCGCGAGGCACTGGTGCACGTGGCCGCTTCTATTTGAAGCGCCCAAGCTCGACGCCCTTCCACCGTTTGCGAATCCTCGGATGGTCCAGCGCGCGCCCTCCGCAGCAGCGTGACGACGCACGGCGGTACGTTTCGCCGGAAGCTGTTCCGCTATCCCGGCAAGGGGGGCTGGCACTTCGTGTCCGTGCCGAAGTCGTCGAGCGCGCCGGCTTCCGCCGCGTCGCCACGCTCACCAACCACTGGTACGGACAGGACTACTATCTGTGGGAGTGGTATCCGAGCTACGCACTTGCCACCGAATAGCGGGATGTGGCTTGGAGTCACTGCGACTGATTGCCGCGGATTACACGGAAACTGACGGAAGAACGCGGATACGGCATGGAGGAACCCCCCCCAGGCAGGAACCGCGTTCATCCGCCATGATCCGTGTAATCCGCGGCAAAGCAGTGTGCCGATTCGCCGTCCTTCACAAGTTCACGTGCACCACTTTCGCCGGCGAGAACCCGTTGAAGGTCGTCGCCGAGGCATACGTGTACGCGCCGATCATCTCGCTGTACACGAGGTCGTCGCGGTTGAGCTCGGGCAGATCCTCCGCCATCGAGATGACGTCGAAGGCGTCGCA
>PNKL01000113.1 GCA_013822425.1 Gemmatimonas sp. | reverse complement strand
ATAGGGACTCTGACCCGTCACCCTCACGACTGCTCCCACGGGCTTTGGGCGTTATTGCCCCTCTATCGGGGAGACCTCACGGCGACGGGCCGACGTTTCGAACGAGCGGGCCGCACCTTGGGCGGGGGGAAGCGAGTCGGTACGGGCGCTCGACCTGCGACACGACGTCCGGTGCGACGTTTCTCGTTGCGTGACGACCTCCCCGCGGGGGACTGGTCGGGCTCGAAATCCAGCCTCGCCTCGATCGGCATCGTACAGTCCCAGTGTCCATAGACGGTCTCGACGAGATCGGACCGTCGGTGCCCCAGGAGTTTGGCTACCTCGAATGGGGTATGCAGGACCCTGACCCCTCCGGCGGTTTCGTGCGTCGTCCGCAACATTTGCGTCGCATAGGTGTGTCGGAGGCAGTGCGCTGAAAGTCCCGTCACGCTCAGCTTGCCCAGGCGCGCACATCGACGGATCAAGCCGTTGATCTGTGATATCGCGATACCGTCCGCGTTGGGGAACAGAGCATCACTTGGCTGCAACCGCTGGTCGGCGATGTGCGCGGCGAGGCGGCGCCTGAGCGGCGGAGGCATCGGCACGGCGCGTGCGCTGTGCTCCCGCTTCAAGCGCCGGAACCGGTTCTCGCGAATTTCGATCACGCCTCGCACGAAGTCGACGTCTGCCACGACGAGCCCGGAAATCTCTCGACTGCGCCCGCCGGTATAGAGAAGGGTTGCAATGAGCGCCTCGGCGAAGGTATGCGCATTCCGGCAGGACTGCGTGTTCCACCGCCCATTCTCATCTCGGCCGTCCTCGCGGGGCGCACCCGACGAAGGCACCCCGTTGCCCCGCACGCGCGCGTCCTCCCGCGCCGCGCCGACCAGCAGCGAGCGGGCTTCGTCGCGTGTCAGGCAGCGACGAAGACTCCTGGGCGCTTTGGGGAAGTCCTTCCAGCCCTTCATCGGATGTTTCGGAATCTCCCCTTCGAATACAGCGCGTGTCAGCAGAGCCTTCAGTGAGTGGAGCTCGTTGCGCAGGGTGCAGACCGAGAGTGGGCGTCCCGTTTGTCGATGACCGGCCGCCTTGCGCGCATGCACGTAGGTGGCCAGGGCCTGCGCGTCGATGTCGCGAAGCGCGATATCACCCAGGATCCGGTAGAGGTGCTTGGCCGCCTTCTCGTCGTTGAGCAGCGTGCCGTACGCGACGTTCCCGCTGTCCGCGCGCTGTTGCAGATGTGCCTCGAATGCCTTGACGAGACAGAGAGGCGCTTTCGCACGTGTCGAGGTGAAGCGAGGCTGCGTCGTCGCAGCGCGTCGCTGCAGTTCGGCCAATCTTGCCGCGAAGATCTCGTCGGCGGCGCTGACGGATGTCACTGCCTGACGCTCGCCGGGACGCTTCAGGGCTTCCAGGCGCCCGCCAACGGCTCGATACGCGCGAAAGTCTCCGTAGTAGCGCGGAGCACTCGAACGGCGCCAGCGCTTGACGTAGACCTGCTTGTACTTTGATCCTCGCGGCCGGCTCATGCGGGTCCTCGCGAACCACGTCGCCAGCCATCGAACGTCGGGGCCGTCGACTCGCCGCGCGGCGCCGACGCCTCGGCCTTCGAGCCGCTCTGCTGTGATGCGGCAGGCTGATCGCCAGGATCATGGCCGTCGATGGTCCCCTCGCCCTTCGACGTTCCGTCGGGGGTGAAGAGCACCTCGTCCGCTGTCTCCTTCGGAATCCGGATGGCACCGTTTGGCAGCCGCCGCATGCCCGGAAATCGGTGCTCGCGAACCCATCGTTGCACGGTTGCTGGCCGGACGCCATGAAGTGCTGCGATCTCTTTTGTCGAATACCACTTCTTCACAGAGTCCTCGTCCGCCCTTGCGGGCGCCTTGGCGGTCTCAACAGCAGTTGGTGCGATGAGCAGCACCATAATCGTGGACCCAGCTGGTGCTGCGGCGAGCCAGGAGGCCAGTTCAGCGGGCGACGCAGGGACCTCGGTGTGCTCCTCCCTTTCTGGGGCAACACGAAGGGCGAAGTGACGGTCGGGAGAGAGAGATGGCATGTGCGAGAAGTGGAGGTTTCTCGCGAGGCTACCGCCGTCCCTGAGCGCACCGGCGATCTGGTCACGCGGATCGATCCCGCCGCGTTCCCGTCCGTCCTGATCGTGCTCTTCTGTTGCTTTTCCTGACAGTGTGCTTTTTCGGTCACGATCGTCTACTCGGCGTTGCCATCTGTTGCGGCGTCTTCCTCTACCCGCCTCGTCCGGCTCGGCGGCACCCACACGCGTCCCCTCGCTCGCGTCAGGCGGTTCTCAATCGGCTGCCACGCGGTCACGTTCGGCAGGCGCCCTTCGAGCCAGGCAATCACCTGCTCGCGATGGGGGAGTTCGCGTATCGCCTCCGGGAGATACAGATACACGAAGCGAACCGCATCACCGCTCGCGGGACGAGCCACCAGCGTGAGCGCGCGCCCGGACCGGTCGGCGTGGCGAGCCCATGAGCCGTGGAAGTAGTAGTCCGGTCCGACGCGTCGTCTGATCCATTTCATGGCATCATTGTGGATCACGAAGTCGGAGGCTTGCACACCGGGGAGCCCACGTTCCGCGATGGCGTCGGCGAGCGATAAATACTCGCCTCGCAGCAACGTGCTCCAGCGAACCCAGATGCGGTGACTGGGATCGTGTGCGAGACCGCCGCGCGCGGCTGCCCGGAGCCGTGCGGCGGGAATACTGAGACTTGCCATCCGCGCTGCACTCCCCAACGTCACGACATCTCGGCGCGTCCAGCCTTTGGCCCTGCAGACCACCGTCTTGCCATACCATCTAAATCGTTCGCACAGCTCAGCTTCGGTTGGTGCGAACCGCGTGCCGGCACGCGTAGGGTAGGCGGGGCCGAACTTCCCCGATCGCGCCCATTGCTCACAGAGGGCGCGCGGCCGATCAAGCCGCGTCGCAAGGGATCGTACCGATACGAACTCCCGAGTCGTGACGTCACGTCGGTAGACGCCACGAATCGCCGCGTAGCGAAGCAGGGGACCTGTCAGCTGGCGACGAGAATTCCAATAGCGTTTCGCGACCGGAACGAGGGCGTTCGCGGCCTCGAGCGACGCTTTGCTCGGATCGGTGAGTTCGGAACCCCTGATCGTATCCCGCAATTGCGTGGCAGCCCACTCACTGAAATCGTCCGTACAGTCGGCCGGCGAGATCGTGAAGAGGAAGCCTTCGCGCACCCCCGTCGGGTACTCGATCTCGATGAAGTCAGTGCCTGCCGCCACCCGACGCACCCAGATGCGTCGTGTGAGCAATCGCATCAGCTGTTGCCGGACCCCCCGGGATCTTCTGCCCCTGCGCGAAGAGGGCCGGAAGATCTCCCGCGAGCGAGCGGATGGCGGTCCAGTCAGACTCCGGGCCAAGCCTTCGGGACGGCAGTTGAACCTCGATCATCTTCGCATCGCGCTGGCACCGTTGGAGGTCGAGGGCGAGTCGCTCGAGCTGCGCTCGGAGGGTCTGCACTAAGCTCTGATTGTCTCGCCGCTCGGCCTCGATCATCTCGCGAGTGACGTACGCGATGGTCTCGATGTGCTCCGCCTCGGCTTTGCGGAGCGAGCGCAGCCGAAGGCGAAGCCCGGTGTCATCCAGCGTCCACTGTCCGATGGCCTGCTCGACCGCCTCGGGAGAGAAGTGACTCAGAATCCGCTGCAGAATGACTTCTTCCGCCTCCACGCTGAGCGCGGCCCTCAGCGGATGTGTCGAGTAGCAGCGCACGTTGTGAATGACGTGACGCCATTTGGTCTGTCGGTTCATCGTGAACGTCATGCGGTTGCCGCACGTCGCGCCTGACCGAAGGCGGGCGCCGCAGAAGATCTCGGTCGTGAGCGGTTCTGCACCCATCAGGCGGTGGTACGGAATCGGGCGCGAGGTCGCGGTATCGGGCGTAGACATCCCCGGAAAGTGCGCCGTGCGCAGTCGCGATCCCAGGAGCTCCTTGACGATGCTGTGTTCGTCGGAGGTGAAGAACGCGGGGAACGCATTCGGCACCCAGACTTCGGCCCCGAGCAATGCGCGTACGGCGTCAGAGAGGTGTTCGCCCTCTTCGCGATGGGCGTAAATGCCATACACGGTCGGTGACCGGAACCAGTTGGCGATCTGTGTGCGCCAGTCCGATCGCATATCGTCGGTACGGAACTCACGCACGGGCACCCAGCGCACGCCGTCTTCGGGGTAATAGCGCTGCGTGCGTCGGATCAGCGGCACGTGCCCGCGCCGTGGCCAGTCGGTCCCGGATCGAACCACAAGGTCGAGTACGGCGCGCAGGTCGCGGTGTTCCAGGAGTACCTGTCGACGCAACATGCACGCATCCCATACCTCGCGGTCAGGGAATGGCAGGATGTAGCATGGCTCGTTTCCGAGAGTCGCTCGGGTTTGATGGCGGCTCTCAAGGTCGGCGAGATGGTGAGCAAGTCCCGCGTCTTCCAGCGCGCGCACGTACCGAGCATCCCGCGGCGAGGCCCACACGAGTCCGGTCTGCAGGGGAATCCGATACTGCAGGTGCTTGGCTTTGAAGCAGCGCGCGGTCGTGAGCCGGATTCTGCGCTGTTGGTTGTCGTGCCGCGCGATGGAAGACTGCAAGTCCAGCAGGAGGCGTTCGCCTTCATCCAGGGGGTCGTAGAAGCGACCTTCGATGAAGAACATGCCGCGCGTCTCTGTGACGGCGCTGCGGAGCTCGAGCCAGTCCGCGTCATTTCGACTCAAGCGATCGGCGAACGCTGTCACGACCAGCTTGAACTCTCCTGATCGAATGCGGGCGATGAGCTCTCGGAACGCCGGCCGGTCGTTGCCGCCGAGGGCGGATTCGGCGCCGCCCACCTCTGGGATCTTCGAGGGATCGATCCCCCAGACCCGAAGTCCTTCCCCTATGGCGCGCTGGTAGTGCTTGCTCCCGATGCTCTCGACAAACTGTCGTGGCGTCGACATCCGGACGTACTTCACCACACCCGCTCGCAGGCACTCCACGATACGAGTTGTCCCCGCCGACAGGACGGGGTTGACGGATGGTTCGACTGAGGAAATCATGGCGTGTTCGTTGCCCTGCTGGCTCGTGGAGAGATTGCGGTAAGTCGGAGTCGCAGCGTGCCCGAACGCAACAACGCGAGCGAATGCGTTGCCTCGAGGATCGTCGCGGAGAGCACCAGCAGACTCCGTCCGAGATCAGGCAAGTCGGTCAAGTCAGAAAGGCCTCGCACGTAAAGGCGCTCCTCCCTTGCCGCGTCGACGACGAGTCGCCGCATAGAGGAGCGGCGCTTGCGGGCCGAGGGATGCGTGCGCCGACATTCGAACAGCGGGACATCCGCCATACAGGGAAGTGGTCGGTGTCACGACACCCTGCCCATCCGGTCGCCGCTCCAGATCGTTCATCAGTTTCTTGACCTGCGCACAGAGGTCCTGCATGTCCGCCCTTGCGTAGCCAAGCGACGGGAGGTCGGTGCTCTCGAGCTGGGCGGTATCAGCGGATTCCTGGCTCGGCATGACACCGAGCGTACGACCAGTCAACGGCGCACCGGCGACCCTGGGTGCTCCCCGCAGTCACCGTCCATTCATTAGAAGGGGTGCTTGATCGGCGTCGCACTCCAAGGTTTCTGCCGCGCGAAGATGCTCGCTATGACTGTCCGATCGCAGCTCGACGGTCATTGCGACCTCTTTCGGCCTGTTGCAGCTCGAGCAGAAGTCGCTTGGAAGCGCTTGACGCATCAGCACTTAGTGATCGTCTGTCGGCGATGCCAACACGCACGGGCGCGACGGCCAGATGGATACCTGCTTCGCAACCACCTCCTGACGCCGAACGACGGCTGAGATTCCGTCGGAGAAGTCGTGCGCCTCCTCCACGGAGTTACCCCGCTTGGGTCCGTACGGACGCGCGGTCCGTCTCCGCTAGCAGCCCGCCAGACTCCTATCCTCAGCATATCTCCCGCCTGAGGAATACTCGAACGTGCCCTTCATCGATATCGCATTCCTCGAGGTTATTTGCATGGCCCTCGCTATCAGTCCGTTCCTCTGGGCGTGGTTTCGCGCTGCCGCGACTTTCGGCGTGACCGTCGGCGTCATCCTGTTCCGCGTGGATCACACTCGTCTCGCCTTAT
>PNKL01000112.1 GCA_013822425.1 Gemmatimonas sp. | reverse complement strand
TCGTTGACGATCTCGAGTGTCGCGAGCGGCGTCCGATCGGAGGGCGCGGCCTTCGGCGGCGGTGCGGTGGGCGCCGCGGGCGCTGCGGGCGCAGCGGGCGCAGCGGGCGCAGCGGGCGCAGTAGGCGCAGTAGGCACAGTGGGCGCAGTGGGCGAAACGGGTGGCGCGACCAGCTGACTGGGCGGCGGTGGGGCCGCCTTCGCCTGGTCCGCATAGAACCGGAACTCTTCCGGCCCCATCTTGAGCACGTCGCCGCGACCCAATACCTGAGTCCGCTCCACACGAACGCCGTTTACGAACACGCCGTTCGTGCTCAGGTCGTTCAGGTGATAGCCGCCGGGCATCGGCACGATGTCCGCGTGCTTGTGCGACACCTCCGACGACGAGATCACCACGTCGTTGCCCACCTCGCGGCCAATCGATATGCCGTCGTCGAGCACCTGGTACTCGCGGCCGTCTGTCAGCGACACCAGGCGACCGCCACGGGCAAGCGTCGGCTTCGCGGGCGCGCCGGCCTTGGCGGCGCGCGCCATCTCGGCCACATGGGCGCCCGATACGAACTGCGTGCTCCCACCCTGCTTCACGTCGCCGTAACGCAGTTCCTCGCCCGCCATTTCCACCTTGTCACCGTGGAGGAGCGGGCTGGGCTCCACGCCCAACTGGATGCCGTTCAAGAGGATGACTGCATCCGGAGAGCCCCGTCGAATGACCGCGCTGCCGTCGGCGGCAAGGGTCACGACGGCTCGCTGCGAGGCATCATCTCCGGGAAGCTGCAAGGCGGCGCCGTCATAGCTGCCGATTGTCAGCCCCTCCGCGGGGACGGGGTACTGCCTTCCGTGTAACTGGAGATACGCCATGGCCCCGTGAAGCTACCCGTCGCCAACAGGGGTGGCAACCCTTTTTGAGTCCCCCGGAGCGGCCCCTTCCAGCCGATAGAGGCGGGAGTACAGTCCCCCCGCCGCCAGGAGCCCTTCATGGGTGCCCCGCTCACGCACTTCGCCGTGGTGCATCACCAGGATTTCGGTGGATGACACGATGGTGCTGAGCCGGTGGGCGATGGCGATCGTGGTACGGCCCGCCATCAGTTCCCGCAGGGCACGCTGGATGTCGGCCTCGATGCGGCTATCCACGGCGCTCGTCGCCTCGTCAAGCACGAGCAGGGCCGGGTCGGCCGCCACCGCGCGCGCAAACGACAGCAATTGGCGCTCGCCCACGGAAACGGACGCCCCCCGTTCCGCGAGCCGATGACCGTAGCCGCCCGGGAGCCGCGCGATAATGCGGTCGGCACCGACACGCCGTGCGGCGGCCTCGACGGCGGCATGGGAGAGGGGCGCGGAGAGCCGGATATTGGTGGCGACGTCGTCCGCGAACAGGAAGATGTCCTGCTGCACGTAGCCCACCAGCGATCGCAGCTCGGCGACCGGCAGGTCGCGGATGTCAATGCCGTCAATGGTGATGCGCCCGCGCTGGGGATCGTAGAAGCGCAGCAGCAGGCTCACGACGGTTGTCTTCCCGGCGCCGGTGTGTCCGATCAGGGCAAGCGTTTCGCCGGGCCGCACACGGAACGAAACGTCCCGCAGCACCCACCGCGCGTCGGCGTCTACCTCACCGCCAGACGCGGCGGCGGCCACGCCACGCGCCGCGCCGCCGCCCGCTTCCTGGCTCGCCGCTCCGCGCTCCGGATAGCGAAACCAGACGCCTTCAAATGCGACCGTCACGCCGGCCCCGCCCCGCTGAGCGAGGCGTGTCCTCCCCGTGTCCGGGACCGTCGGTGCGGTGTCGAGCAGCGCGAAGATACGCTCCGCCGACGCCATCGCCTGCTGCAGGATGTTGAACTTGTCCGACAGGTCCTGCAGCGGCTGGAAGAACCGGCGCGACAACTGCAGGAAGGCCGCCACGGTCCCGACCGTCACCAGCCCCGCCTCGACGCGCGACACGGCGGCCACGATGAGCATCGCGAGCGCAATGGTGGTGAGAATCTCAATCGCCGGAAAGTAGAGGGCGTACACGCGTACGCTGGCCAGCTGCGCGTCGAGATGCCGCGCGTTGAGGGCAGCGAAGGAGCGGCCCTCATCGGGCTCGCGGCCGAAGAGCTGCACCACCCGAATCCCCGTCAGCCGCTCCTGGAGGAAGGCGTTCAACCGCGCCACGCGCGCGCGAATGTCTCGATAGGCCGCGCGTACGCGCCGCTGGAAGACGTGGGACACGAGATAGATGCCGGGCACCACCGTAAACGCGGCGACGGTGAGCCGCCAGTCGATGGCAAACATCACCACGCCGATGGCGAGCAGCGCGGCGAGGTCGCCGACGGCGGCGATGACCCCCGCGGTGAACAGCTCGTTGAGCGACTCGACATCCGATGTCACGCGCGTGACCAGGCGGCCCACCGGCGTCGCATCGAAGAAGGCGACCGAGAGGCGCTGCAGATGCGCAAACAGCTCGCGGCGCAGGTCGTGCATCGCGCGCTGGCCGAGCAGGCTGGTCAGCACCATCTGGCCATAGTCGGTGGCGAACTGCGCGAGGAGCGCGCCGACGAAGAGCGCCGTGAGCCGTCCCACCTCGGCGTAGTCACGGGCCGGCAGCGCGACGTCAATCACCCGGCGCGTGAGCAGCGGCCCGACCAGCTGGAGCAACCCGGCGACAAGCAGCAGCGCCAGCGCGCCGAGCGCCAGCGCCAGGTGCGGGCGGACGTAGCCGGCGAGCCGCCGCGCAAGGCGGCCGTCGAAGACGGTGCGGAGGCGTTCCTCGTCGTGCGCGGCGTCTGGCATCACCCGAAAACTAGCGGCCAGCTCGAGCGGCCGCAGTCACGCGACGCGGTCACCGGTTCCCGCACCTTCGCGCAATCGCAAGTCGCCATCCGGAATCGATATCCTGTATCGAAATCCGGATTCCCGATCCTAAGTTTCACGCGTGCCCGATTTCATCCGCGTTCGCAACGCCCGCCAGCACAACCTGAAAGGCATCAGCGTGGACCTCCCGCGCCGCGCCATCACGGTGGTCACCGGGCCGTCGGGATCGGGAAAGTCGTCGTTCGCGTTCGACACCGTGTACGCCGAGGGACAGCGTCGGTACGTGGAGTCGCTGTCGGCGTACGCTCGCCAGTTCCTCGAGCGCATGCAGAAGCCGCTCGTGGACTCCATCGAGGGGCTCTCGCCCGCCGTCGCCATCGAGCAGCGGAATCCGGTGCGGACGTCGCGCTCGACCGTCGGCACGGCCACCGAGATCTACGACTACCTGCGGCTCCTCTGGGCGCGCATCGGGCGCACGCTCTGCCCGCAGTGCCATCGCGAGCTGCATCCCGACGCTCCGCAGGACGCCGCGGACCAGGTGCTCGCCCTCCCCGTCGGCAGTCGGGTGCTCGTCACGTTCCCGCTGCGGCTCTCAGACCTTGTCTCTCACGCCGTGGCCGTCGAGAACCTCCGCGCCGAGGGCTTCGTGCGGGTCGTCGCCGACGGCGCCGCGTATCACGTGGACGACCTCACGGGCAAGAAACCCGACCTCACCACGTGCGACGAAGTGCTCGTCGTCGCCGACCGGCTGACGGTGGATGCGACGGGGCGTTCGCGCCTCACCGACGCCATCGAGACCGCCTTTCGCGAAGGCGACGGCGATTGCGTAATCGTAGTCGACGCGCCGCCACCGGCGGCGAATCTACCATCGACCATCGACCATCTACCATCACTCGCCCCTCGCCTGTGCTTCACGACGCGCTTCGAATGCCCCGTCCACCACACCCGCGCCCCGCACCCGACGCCGCAGCTCTTTTCGTTCAACAACCCGCGCGGTGCCTGCCCAACGTGCAACGGCTTCGGCGCCACGCTGGAGTACGACCTCGCACTCATCGTGCCGCACCCTGAGCGCACGCTGCGCGATGGCGCCATTGATCCGTGGACAAAGCCCCGATACGACAACAAGCGGCGCGCGCTCGCCGAGGCGTGCAAGCGCGAGGGAATCCCGCTGGATCGCGCATGGCGCGACCTCGGCGACAGCCAGCGCGAGTTCCTGCTGCGCGGCAAGGCCAAGGGGTTCGTGGGAATCCTGCGCCACCTTACCGCCCTCGAGGAAAAGAAGTACAAGCAGTACATCCGCGTCTTCCTGCGGCAGTACCAGTCGGCGATGACGTGCACGGCCTGCCGCGGCGCGAAGCTGCAGCCCGAGGCGCTCAACGTGCGCGTCGGCGGCCGGCACATCGCCGAGGTCGCGGCGATGCCCGTGGAGCTGCTCAACGCCTGGCTTGACGCGCTCGATCTCACGCCGTCGGAGCAGGCCATCGCCGCGCACATCTGGCGCGAGGCACGCGAGCGCGTGCGCTTCCTCTGCGACGTCGGGCTCACGTATCTGACGCTCGACCGCGCCACGCGCACGCTCTCGGGCGGCGAGGCGCAGCGCATCGGGCTCGCCAACTCGCTCGGCTCGCGCCTCGTGGACGCGCTGTACGTGCTCGACGAACCGAGCATCGGGTTGCATGCGCGCGACATGGACCGCCTGCTGCGCTTGCTCAAGCGTTTGCGTGACGGAGGCAACACCGTCCTGGTGGTGGAGCATGACCTCGAGGCCGTGCGTGCCGCAGACTGGATGCTCGAACTCGGCCCCGAGAGCGGCGAACGCGGGGGACGTGTGGTGTACAATGGTCCCGCGGCCGACGCCGGCGCCGGCTCGCTCACCGGGCAGTACCTCACCGGCGCGCGCACGATTCCAATCCCGGAGAAGCGTCGCGCACCGAAGCGGTGGATCAGCCTCGACGGCGCGCGCGCCCACAACCTGCGCGACGTCGACTTCAAATTGCCACTCGGCGTGCTCACCGCCGTCACCGGCGTCTCGGGTTCGGGCAAGAGCACGCTGGTACACGACGTGTTCTATCACGCCCTCGAGTCGGCGCTCACCGGCGAGCACAGCGCGCGGCAGCACCTCGGCGAAACCGTCGGTGAGTTCCGGGCGCTCACGGGCACGGAAGCGGTGGAGGCGGTGGTGCTGATTGACCAGGAGCCCATCGGGCGGTCACCGCGGTCGAACCCGGTGACGTACGTGAAGGCGTACGACGAGATCCGCCGCATCTTCGCGTCGCTTCCCGACGCGCGGGCGCGGCGCTACACGCCCGGCACCTTCTCGTTCAACGTGAAGGGGGGCCGTTGCGAAAAGTGCGAAGGGGCCGGCGCCATCGCGGTGGAGATGGTCTTCCTGGCCGATGTCTTCGTGCCGTGCGAAGAGTGCGACGGCAAGCGCTTCAAGCCCGCGGTGCTCGAGGTGAAGTACTTCGGGCGCTCCATCGTGGACGTGCTCGAGATGACGGTGGACGAGGCCATTCGCTTCTTCCCGTACGAGGAGAAGCTCGGGCAGGCCCTCTGGCACGTGCAGCAGGTCGGGCTCGGCTACCTGCGCCTCGGCCAGGCCGCCACGACGCTGTCGGGCGGCGAGGCCCAGCGCCTCAAGATCGCGCGCGAGCTGGCCTTCTCCGCCAAGAAACGCGGGCGCAAGCTCTACATCCTCGACGAACCGACGACGGGCCTCCACCTCGAGGACATCCGTAAGCTCGCGTGGGTCCTCGACCAGCTCGTCGAAGCCGGCCACACGGTGGTGCTCATCGAGCACAACCTCGACGTCATCAAGCTCGCCGACTGGGTGGTGGACCTCGGTCCCGAGGGCGGCGACGGCGGCGGGAGGATCGTGGCCACAGGAACGCCGGAGCAGGTGGCCAAGGTCGAGGTATCCCACACGGGGAAGTGGCTCAAGACAGTCCTGCCGTAATCGTCAGTCGAAGTCCGCAATCGCGATTCTCAATCGCAATCCTGGGTCCAAATCCTCAATCGTAGTTCAAGAGCTTGAATTGCCCCTCAGCCCCGGGTATTTTACAGGTTCTTCCCGAGTAGCTCAGGGGTAGAGCAGGCGACTGTTAATCGCCGGGTCGGGGGTTCAAATCCCTCCTCGGGAGTTCACCACGCCATCGGGGCGCCGGTCATTCCGGCGCCCCGTTTGCGTTTCTCTCCGGTCAGTTGCACAATAGAGGTATGTGCTAGTCCTCTTTTGTCCTACGCCCAGTCCTTGATCCACCCGACTGCGGCGAAGACCGCTGGGGCGTATTGTCCGCCCGGTCCCGGTTCCCCGTCGAAATAGGCGGGAG
>PNKL01000111.1 GCA_013822425.1 Gemmatimonas sp. | reverse complement strand
TTCGAGCGCTTCCTGAACCCGGAACGCGTCTCGATGCCCGACATCGACGTCGACTTCTGCGAGGAGCGGCGCGGCGAGGTCATCGAGTACGTGCGCGACAAGTACGGGCGCGACTCGGTGGGGCAGATCATCACCTTCGGGACACTCAAGTCGCGCGCCGCCATCAAGGACGTGGGTCGCGTGCTCGGCTTCACGCCCGGCGAGACCGACGCGATCGCCAAGCTGATCCCCAACGCGCCCAACTACTCGCTGACGGTTCGGGAGGCCATCACCAAAGTCCCCGAACTCCGCACGCTTTACCAGCAGGACGAGCGCCATCAGCAGCTCTTCGACTTCGCGATCGCGCTCGAAGGGCTCTCGCGCCACGCCGGCATCCACGCCGCCGGCGTCGTCATCGCCCCGGGTCCGCTCGACGAGTACGTGCCCATCTGCACCCAGGAATCCAGGGGATCGGGATCCGGCAGCGACGAGCGCGTGGTCGTGACGCAGTACGACATGAACATGCTCGAGCACGCCGGCATGTTGAAGATGGATTTCCTCGGGCTCACGACGCTCACGGTCATCCACGACGCGCTCATCGCCATCAAGGCGCGCCGCGGGACGGACATCGACCTCGACGCCATCCCGTACGACGACGACGCCACGTACCGCATGCTCCGCGCCGGCCGCACGGCCGGCGTCTTCCAGTTCGAGTCGCCGCTCGCCACCGACATGGTACGCTCCATGCGCGCCGACAGCTTCGACGACCTCGTCGCCTCCAACGCGCTCATGCGCCCCGGTCCGCTCGACGCCGGGATGCACAAGACGTACTGCCGCCGCAAGAAGGGCGAGGAGCCGGTTTCCTACGCCCTTCCCGAGCTCGAGGAGGTCCTCAAACCGACCTACGGCGTCATCACCTACCAGGAACAGGTGATGCGCATCGCCCAGCGGCTCGCCGGCATCTCGCTGGCCGAAGCCGACGTGCTGCGCAAGGCGATGGGCAAGAAGGACGACGAACTGATCCGGAAGGAGCTCGGCAAGTTCTCCGAGAGGGCCATCGCGCGCGGCCACGACCCGCGCATCATCACCGAGATCGCCGGGCAGATCGAGACCTTCGGCCGCTACGGCTTCAACAAGTCGCACTCGGTGGCCTACTCGGTCCTGTCGTATCAGACGGCGTACCTCAAGGCGCACTACCCGGCCGAGTTCATGGCCTCCCTCCTGTCGTCGTGCATCGGCGACACCGACTCGGTGGTGAAGTACATCAACGAGGCGCGCGACCTCGGCCTGCAGATCCTCCCCCCCGACGTCAACGAGTCGGGCTACAAGTTCACCGTCGTCGCCGATGATCGCATTCGCTTCGGCCTCGGCGCGGTGCGCAACGTCGGCCGCTCGGCCATCGACTCCATCATTGCCGCGCGCGCCGCGGCGCCCATCAGCACGCTCTACGAGCTGTGCGAGCGCGTGGACCTGCGCACGTGCAACAAGCGGGTCTTCGAGGCGCTCATCTTCGCCGGCGCGCTCGACGGTCTCGGCCACCGCGCGCAGCTCGCCGCGGCGCTCGATGGCGCCATGCAGTCGGCCTCGCTGGTGCAGCACGAGAAGGCGTCGGGCCAGGGCTCCCTGTTCGGCGACTTCGGCGCGGCGACCGAGGAGAAGCAGCACATCGCGCCCACCCTGCCCGCCATCAAGCCGCTGTCCGAGAGCGAGCGGCTGCAGCGTGAGAAGGAGATCCTCGGCTTCTACATCTCCGGCCACCCGCTCGAGCCGTTCCGCGCCGAGTGCGAACTGCTCGCGTCGCACACCGTGGCGGGGCTGGGCCACTGGACCGACCAGTCCGTCTCCATCGGTTGCGTCGTCACCGCCGTCCGCCGGCAGGTGAGCAAGAAGTCGGGTGCGGAATTCGCCCGTCTCGTGGTCGAGGACTTCTCCGGCGCCGGCGAGGTGCTCGTCTTTCCCGAGGCGTGGGCCGCGCTCGGCGACCGGGTGCAGACCGACGTCCCGGTGCTCATCAAGGGGAGTTATTCGCGGCGCGACCAGGGGGGCGACAACCCCACCTTCATCGTCGAGAGCATCACCCGCCTCGCCGAACTGCGCACGACGGGCCAGATTGCGGTAGCCCTCGAGTTGGCCGTCGAGAGCGGGCTCACCGGCAGCGTCATGAAGGACGTGCGGGCCGTCGCCGAGTCGCATCCGGGGTCAGCGCCGCTGGAAGTGCATTGGAAGGGGCCGGACGGGGCCACCACCCGGTTCCGTTCGTCGTCGCTGAACGTCTCCACCGCGGGTGCGTCACTGCTGGAACTACGGGCGCTCCTCGGTGAGGAGCGCGTGCGCCTGGTGCGCGGGAGCTGACATGGGCACTTCAGCCCTGGAATTCGAGAAGCCGATTGTCGAGCTCGAGCGGCAGATCGAGGAAATGCGCCGCAGTTCCGCCGAGCAGAGCATCAACATCACGGCCGAGCTCGCCCCGCTCGAGCACCGGCTCGCCGAGCTGCGCCGCGAGGTGTACAGGAACCTCACGCCCGTGCAAAAGGTGCAGGTGGCGCGCAATTCACGGCGTCCGTTCACGCTCGATTACGTGAAGCTGTGCTTCACGGATTTCATCGAGCTGCACGGCGACCGGGCGTTCCGCGACGACGCGGCCATCGTGGGCGGCTGGGCGCGCCTCGAGGGTGAGACCGTGATGATCATCGGCCACCAGCGTGGCCGCGACACCAAGGAGAACATCCATCGCAACTTCGGCATGCCCCACCCCGAGGGCTACCGCAAGGCGCTGCGCCTGATGAAGCTCGCCGAGAAATTCCACGTGCCGGTGCTGACCTTCATCGACACGCCGGGCGCGTGGGCCGGGCTCGGCGCCGAGGAGCGCGGCCAGAGCGAGGCGATCGCGCGCAACCTGTTCGCGATGTCCGAACTGCAGGTGCCCATCGTCGCGACGGTCATCGGCGAGGGCGGCTCGGGCGGCGCGCTTGCCCTCGGCGTCGCCGATCGCATTCTCATGTTCGAGCACTCGGTCTACTCGGTGATCACCGTCGAGGGGTGCGCCGCCATCCTCTGGAAGGACGGCAAGAGCCCCGAGATGCGGGAGAAGGCCGCCAGCGCGTTGCGCATCACCGCTCCCGATCTGCTGGAGCTGGGCATCATCGACGAGATCCTTCCCGAGCCGGAGGGCGGCGCGCATGCCGACCACGCCGCGGCCGCGGCCACGCTGGCCAAGCATGTCGGGGAACAACTCGATGAACTGCGCAAGCTGAAACCCGAGAAGCTCGTCCGTCGCCGGCGCGAGAAGTTCATGAAGATGGGCCAGTTCGAGGAGTAGGGTGGAGCATCTTATCGAAGTTGCCTTCAAGGGAAACCGCCGCGAGTTCTTCCGCTGGTCGTTCGAGGCGCCGCCTCCGGTCAAGGCCGCGATCATCGTGGACGTCGAGCGCGGCGAGGATCTCGGGCGCGTGCACGCCACCGGCGACCTGGCGGAGCGACGCCGTGCGGGCACGACGCACGGCAAGGAACAGCGCGAGCCGTTGCGCGCCGCCCTCCGACTCGCCACGCAGGACGACATCGCCCGGGCCGACGTGCTGCGTGCCGACGACGAGACGGCGCGTCGCTTCGCCGTCCAGAAGGCGCGCGCTCTCAACTTGCAGATGAAGATCTCCGACGCCGAGTGGCAGTGGGACCGCCGGCGCCTGACATTCTTCTTCACCGCCGAGGAGCGCGTCGACTTCCGCACGCTCGTGCGGCAGCTCGAAACCCACTTCGGCGTACGTGTCCAGATGTGGCACATCGGGCCGCGCGACGAGGCCAAGCGCCTCGACGGCATCGGCCACTGCGGACGCCAGTTGTGCTCCGCCGCCTGGCTGCCAGAACTGCTGCCGGTCAAGACGTCGCTTGCCAAGGAGCAGCGTCTCTCCACCATTACGCCGACGCAGATCTCCGGGGCGTGCGGCCGTCTGATGTGCTGCCTCCGTTACGAGCACGAATTCTACGTGGCCGCGCGCAAGCGCTTCCCCAAGCAGGGCAAGATCGTGCAGACCCTGCAAGGCGAGGAGAAGGTGGACGCCACCGACATCTTCCGCGACCTGGTGACGCTCCGGAACCCCGCGGGCGAAGTGCGCGTCCTCCCGCTGGCGCAGTTCCGGCGTGAGCTCGCCGGTGATGCGACGCCGGTCGAGGAGGAGCCGCTCGATGCTGCCGACGAAACCGCCGAGGAGGGCGAGGAGCGCGTGGTAACGACACAGCTCCAGCGCGCCGCGCCGGCGCCGCCGCGCGAACAGCGTCGCCCGGAGCCGCGGCGTGAGCCGCGCAGCGAACCGCGTCGCGACGAGCGTGCGCCGCGGCCGGAGCCGCCGCACGAGGAGCCGCCGCGGCCGGCACCACCGCGCACGCGAGAGGAGCGTCCCCACGTCGCAATTGCGGGCGGTCCCGCGCCTGGGGAGGCACGCGAGCCGCGTCCCGCTACGCCCGACACGTCCGCCACGCCCGACACGTCCGCCACGCCCGACACGTCCACCACGCCCGACACGTCCACCACGCCCGACACGTCCGCCACGCCGCAGGACGCGTCGCCGGCCGGTGACGGCGAACAGCGCCGCGGTCGACGCCGCCGCGGCCGCCGCGGCGGCCGGCGGCATCGCGGCGACAACCACAGCAGCAGCAGCAACAACGGCAACAGCAGCAACAACGGCAACAGCAGCAACAACGGCAACAACGGCAACAACGGCGGCCCCAAAGGCGGCGCGCCCCCCTCGCACCCGAACGGCTGACCCGTGCCCCGCTTCTTCCTCACGACCGCCATCGATTACGCCAACGGCGAGCCGCACCTCGGGCACGCGCTTGAGAAGATCGGCGCCGACGCCATCGCGCGGCTTCACCGGCAGCTCGGCTACGACGTCCATCTCCTCATCGGCATGGACGAACACGGCCAGAAGGTGGCGCAGACCGCCGAAGCCCAGGGCGTGCCACCGCAGCAGTTCGTGGACGACATCGCCGCCATCTTCCAGGCCATGTGGGCGCGGCTGGGCGTGCAGTACGACCAGTTCATCCGCACCACGTCGCCCGAGCACAAGGCCGCCGTCGCGCGCCTGATCGAACAGATCTTCGCCGCGGACGCGTCGCTCCCCGAGGGTCAGCGCAACTTCTACGAACGCTCGTACACCGGCCTCTACTGTGTCGGGTGCGAGAGCTTCAAGCAGCCGGCCGACATCGTCGACGGCAAGTGCGCCACGCACCCCACCCGCACGCTCGAGGAAGTCACCGAGCACAACTGGTTCTTCCGTCTCTCCGCGTACACGCAGCGTCTCAGGCAGCTCTTCGTGGACAACCCGTCGTTCCTGGAGCCCGAGAGCCGCCGCAACGAGATCCTGCAGCTCCTCGAACAGGGACTCGACGACATCTCCGCCAGCCGGTCGCGCTTCGACTGGGGCGTCCCCTTCCCGCGACCGCTGTCGAACGGCGATGTGCAGACGACGTACGTCTGGTTCGACGCCCTTCCGAATTACTGGACGGCGCGCTTCTTCCCCGGCTACGCCAAGAAGGCCGCCTGGCCGGCCAGCCTGCACGTCATCGGCAAGGACATCACGCGCTTCCACACCGTCATCTGGCCGGCGATGCTGATGGCGGCCGGCGAGCCGCTCCCCGGCCAGGTCTGGGCGCACGGCTTCATCTCGCTCGGCGGCGAGCGCTTCTCCAAGTCCGCCGGCGTCAAGCTCACGCTCGACGAGGCCATCGAGCGCTACGGCGTCGATGCGTTCCGGTACTACCTCCTCCGCGACGTCCCCTACGACGGCGATGGCAGCTTCTCGTGGGAGCGGTTCGAGGAGGTCTACAACAGCGACCTCGCCAACACGCTCGGCAACCTCGGCAGCCGCTCCATTGCAATGATCGAGAAGTACCGCGCCGGCGTCGTGCCGGCGGTGACGCCCGACGCCGAGCTCTTCGCGGCACATGGCGCGTCGCTGGCGCAGGCGCGCGCGGCCGTGGACGGCGAGCGCCGCCATCGGCCGAATGAAGTCATCGGCGCCCTCATGGACGTCGCGCGCCGCACCAACGAGTACATCCAGCGCATGCAGCCGTGGGCGCTCGCCAAGGACCCCGCGAACGCCGCCCAGCTCGACGTCGTCCTCGCGACGCTGGCCGCCTCGCTCGCGCACTGCGCCGCCTGGCTCGCCCCCGTGATGCCGCAGAAGATGCAGGCGCTCTGGCAACAGCTCGGCGGCAGCGGGAAGGTC
>PNKL01000110.1 GCA_013822425.1 Gemmatimonas sp. | reverse complement strand
CCTCGATCACTTCCCAGACGTCCACGCCCAGCCGGTCGCAGACAATGGCCATTTCGTTGACGAGGCCGATGTTCACCGACCGAAAGGTGTTCTCGAGCAGCTTCACCAGCTCCGCCGCTTCGGGCGACGACACGGGAACGGTGCGGTCGATGCACGCCGAGTAGAGGCGCGAGGCCATGTCGGTGCACGCGGCGGTGATGCCGCCCACGACCTTGGGCGTGTTCTTCGTGTTCCAGACCGGATTGCCGGGATCCACGCGCTCGGGCGAGAAGGCCAGGAACGCGTCCTCGCCGATCGTCAGCCCGCGTGCCTCGAGGCGCGGCATCATCAGGTCGCGGGTCGTGCCGGGATAGGTGGTGCTTTCAAGCACGACCAGCATGCCCGGATGCGACTGCCGGGCGATCGCGTCGGCGGCAGCGAGCACGTAGGTCATGTCCGGATCGCGCGTCTTCGCCAGCGGCGTCGGCACCGCGATGGACACCGTGTCGGCCTCGGAGAGCCGCGCTTCCTCGGTGGTCGCCGTGAACAGCCCGGCCTTGACGTGCTTCGCCACCTGCGCCGCCGGCACGTCCTGAATGTGCGATTCGCCGCGCATGAGCAGATCCACGACCCGTTGCTGCACGTCGTAGCCGATCACATGAAACCCGGCTTCGCACAATTCGATCACCAGGGGCAGTCCCACATACCCAAGGCCCACGACGGCGCAGACCGCCTGGCGGGAATCGATGCGCTGCTGCAACCGATCGCGAATGCTCGTCATCTGAAGGGAGTCCGGGTTACTTGCCGAAGAAGCCGCGCACGGCCGACACAACCTCGTCGAGCTGCGCCGGCGTGAGTTCGGGATAGATGGGAAGCGAGACCACTTCCGCCGACGCCCGCTCGGCCTCGGGGCACTGGCCTTCCGTGTAGCCGAGGTACGCGAAGCAGGGCTGCAGGTGCAGGCACAGCGGATAGTAGACCGAGTGGCCGATCCCCTTCGACGCGAGATGCGCCTTGAACTCGTCGCGGCGCGGCACGCGAATGGTGTACTGGTTGAAGATCGACTCGCTCACCGGCTCGGTGTACGGCGTGGTGACCTCGGCGACATCGGCGAACGCCTGCGTGTAGAAGGCCGCGTTGGCGCGGCGCTTGGCGCTCCACGCGGCGAGGTGCGGCAGCTTGGCCAGCAGCGCCGCCGCCTGCAGCGCATCGAGACGCGAGTTGTAGCCGACGATCTCGTGGAAGTACGTCTTCGTGGAGCCGTGCGTGCGCAGGCGCATGAGCTCGTTGTAGAGCCCCTCGTCCTGGGTCACGACCGCGCCGCCGTCGCCGTAGCCGCCGAGGTTCTTGGAAGGGAAGAACGAGAAGGTGCCGATGGTGGCCGCCTCGCCCGCCATGCGCCACGTACCGTCGATCTTGCGACGCGCGCCAATGCTCTGCGCGGCGTCCTCGATGACGGGGATTCCCTTGGCAACCTTCGCCACTTCTTCGACCGCCGCCACCTGGCCGAAGAGGTCCACCGGCACGATGGCCTTGGTCTTCGACGTGATGGCGGCACCGATGGCCTCCGGACTGATGTTGAAGGTCCTCGGCTCGATGTCCACGAACACCGGTCGGGCGCCGACGTTGTGGATGGCGCCGCCGGTGGCGAAGAAAGTGAAGGGCGAGGTGATGATCTCGCTTCCCGCCCCCGCCCCGACGGCGCGATACGCGATGAGCAGGGCGTCCGTACCGCTGGCGCAGCCGACCGCGTACTTGGAATTCGACAGTTTGGCCACCTCGGCTTCGAGGTCGGCGACCGGCTTGCCGAGAATGAACGCCTGGTCATCCACCACCTTCATGATCGAGGCGACAACCTCGTCGCGGATGGTGGCGTGCTGGGCGCGGAGATCGAGGAGAGGGACGGACATGGGCGGTATTGGAAGGGGGGATTTCGCGTCCCCTTTATAGTTGGCTTAGCCGGATAAAGTTACCGCGGGAGCCTCCCTTTTGGGAGGCTCCCTGTTGGGAGGCTCCCCGGGACGAGGGCGGAGTACGGCGCCTTGGTGCGGGGAGTTGGGGAGAGGAACGAGCAAGAGGGGACGCGGGCCCGCGCCCGCCCCCCCTCGCTCCACTCGTCCCCCCGAACCAGACCGCCGCCCAACCGCCCGCGTCCCCTACAGCTTGGCCCTCAGCGGCAGCGGCACTTCCCTTCCCGTCTTCGCCGACTCGTAGATCCCGAGGATCAGTTCCAGCGACTTCCGCCCTGACCGGCCGTCGGTGTCCGGCGCGGCTTCCTCACGCAGCACGGAGAGGACATTGCGGTAGTAGCCCGCATGGCCGAAGCCGTAGACGTTGGGCGGGTTCGTTGCCGCCGCCTCGATGAGCTTGTCATCGTCATCGTACGACGCGAACTGCCAGTGCTCGACCTTGTTCACCGCCGTGCCGCCGATCTTCACCGTCCCGGTCTCGCCGACGAGGGTGATGGACCCCTCGAGGTTGCGCGGATAGGTGAGCATCGTGACTTCGATGACGCCGATGGCACCGTTGCGGAACTTGAGGATCGCCGCCCCGGAATCCTCGGCTTCGATGCGCCGCGCCATCGTCGCCGTGCGGGCCATCACGCTCTCGACGGGGCCCACCAGCCACTGGATGAGGTCCACGTAGTGCGACGCCTGGTTCATGAACGCGCCGCCGTCGAACTCCCAGGTTCCGCGCCACGGCGCCTGGTCGTAGTACTCCTGCGGGCGCGCCCAGCGTACCGTGGCATTGGCCATGTAGAGGCGGCCGAACCGGCCGCGGTCCACCGCGTGCCGCAGCAGCTGGATGGCGGGATTGAGCCGGTTCTGCTTGACGACGAAGAGCCTGACCCCCGCGTCGTCGCAGGCCTGCACGAGCGCGTCGGCCGACGACAGCGTGATGGCCATGGGCTTCTCGCACACCACGTGCTTGCCGGCCCGCGCCGCCTTGATGCCTTGCGCCGGATGCAGTCCCGACGGCGTGGCGATGACCACCACGTCGCACTCCGCCTGCTGGAGCAGGTCGTCGTACGACGTGAACCACGGCACGCCCCACCGCTCGCCCGCCTCGCGCGCCCGCTCGTCCACGATGTCGCAGACCGCGCTCAGCGCCACGCCGTCGAGCCCGGCGATGGCCTCAAAGTGACTGCGCGCGATGCGGCCGCAGCCCACGAGGGCGACCTTGAATTCGCGCGCGCTCACAACTCGCCGCCGGCGATCGGTGCCACCTTCTCGCCCTGGCGCGAATACTGCTTGTCGCACGCGGGACACTCGAGCTGCATGATCTCCTCGCGCAGCTTCACGCCGCACTCGCACATCCAGCCGGTGCGCCGCGCGGGCACACCCGTCACGAGCGCGTAGTCGGGCACGTCGCGCGCCACGACCGCGCCCGCCCCGACAAAGCAGTACCGCCCGAGCGTCACACCGCAGACCACCGTGGCGTTGGCGCCAATCGACGCCCCCTGCTTCACGAGCGTCTGTTGGTACTCGTGCTTGCGCGACACGGCGCTTCGCGGGTTCACGACGTTCGTGAAGACCATGGACGGGCCGCAGAACACGTCATCCTCCAGCACCACGCCCTCGTAGATCGAGACGTTGTTCTGGATCTTCACGTTGTTGCCGATCGTCGTGCCGTTCATGACGACGACGTTCTGGCCGAGCGAACAGCGCTCGCCGATGACGGCGCCCGGCAGGACGTGGCAGAAATGCCACACCTTGGTGCCGGAGCCGAGGGTCGCGCCGCCGTCGACGAACGCGGAGGGGTGTACCCAGGCTTCAGTCATGGGCCGTAATCTCGCTCGTGCGCGGCGCGAATGCCACAAGGCGGAAGCGCTCGGCCAGCAGGGAGCGGCCGACCTCGAGCGCAACGAAGTCTCCGGCCTCGCCAGGCGCGACCAACAGCTCGTAGCCGGCGGGGATGAGTGCCAGCAGGTCGGCTACGGTGCCGAAGCGCTCGAGTCCCGCGCCGACGTGCGCTTCCACGTAGAGATCCGGCTGGTGCGACGTGAGGGTCTGCGCCGCGCCGCGCAGGGCATGCAGCTCGAAGCCCTCGACGTCGATGAACAGCACATCGGGCGCGCCGAAACGTGTCGCGAGCGTGTCGATGGTCAGCGCGTCCACGCGCACGCCCACGCCTGGATGGCGGCTCACCGCGCCGTTCCATCGGTCCTCAAGCCACAGCGAACCGTCCGCATCGCTGATGGCGGCGTGCACCACCGCCAGTTGCACGGACCCGTTGGCCTCGGCATTCCGGGTCGCGATGCGTGCGTTGTGCGCGACCGCTTCCACGGCCACCACCCGCCCCGCCGGGCCGACAATACCCGCCAGCATGAGCGCCACGACACCCTGATGCGCCCCGATGTCGAAGACCCGCGCGCCCGGCCGAAGGCGGCCGCGCTGCTGCAGCAGGGTGATCTCGGTGCCAACATCCCAGTCGTGATCGTACCAGCCCTGCGCGAGAGGATCGGCGATGTGGACGACGAGCGGCTGACCGCCGTACGCGTGCCGGGCGTCGTACGCGCGGAACCGGGCCACGGCGAGGCGCCGCAGCAGGCGCCGCAGGGGCTCCGCCACGGCGCCCGGCAGCAGCGCCGACGCCGTGCGGCGCACCCAGCTCATGCGATGTCCGCCAGCCACTCCTGGACGCTGCGCACCGTCTTCCCGCGCGTCCGTAGCGACTCGATGGCGTCACAGGCCGCGCTCGCCGCGGACAGGGTCGTCGTATACGGCACCCGGTGCGTGATGGCGGACTGGCGCAGCGAGTAGTCGTCCTTGGCCGACCGCTTGCCGAGTGGCGTGTTGACCAGCAACTGGACCTCGCGGTTCACCATGAGGTCCACGCCGTTCGGGCGTCCCTCGGCGACCTTCTTCACCGGCTCGCACGGCACGCCGTGCTCGCGCAGGTAGCGCGCCGTGCCGGTCGTGGCCACGAGGCCGAAGCCCATGGCGTGGAAGCGACGGGCGAGGAGCGTGGCGGCCGGTTTGTCGTAGTCGTTCACGGTCAGCATCACCTGCCCCTCCAGCGGCAGTCCGTTGCCCGCGGAGATCTGCGCCTTGGCGAAGGCGGTGCCGAAGCTGTCGGCGATGCCCATCACCTCGCCCGTCGAGCGCATCTCGGGTCCGAGAATCGGGTCGAACTCGCGGAACTTGGTGAAGGGGAAGACCGCCTCCTTCACCGTCACATAGGGCGCAATGATCTCCTCGGTGAAGCCGATGTCCTTGAGCTTCTCGCCGAGCATCACGCGCGCCGCCAGCGAGGCCAGCGGGACGCCGATCGTCTTGGAGACGAACGGAATGGTCCGCGACGCGCGGGGATTGACCTCGAGTACGTAGACGACGCCGTCCTTCACCGCGTACTGCACATTGATCAGCCCCACGACGCCGAGCGCCCTGGCGAAGGCCACGGTGTGGACACGCATCTCGTCGGCGTCTTCCTTCCGCAGCTGGATGGGCGGGAGGGCGCACGCCGAGTCGCCCGAGTGGATGCCGGCGTTCTCGATATGTTCCATGACGCCACCGATCACCACCGTCTCGCCGTCGCTGATCGCATCCACGTCCGCCTCGAACGCATCCTCGAGGAAGCGGTCAATCAGCACCGGTCGGTCTTCCGAGACCCGGACGGCGCGCTGGAAGTAGTCGCGCAGCGAGGTCTCGTCGTACACGATCTCCATCGCGCGGCCGCCCAATACGTAGCTCGGACGGACGAGCGTGGGGTAGCCGATGCGTGACGCGATCTCCACCGCCCCCTCGACGCTCGTCGCCGTCCCGTTGGGCGGCTGCGCCACCTTGAGGCGCCGCGCGATCGCGTCGAAGCGGCGGCGGTCCTCAGCCTCGTCAATCGCGTCGGGCGACGTGCCGAGGATCTTGACTCCGGCCGCCTCGAGGCCGCGCGTCAGCTTGAGCGGCGTCTGCCCGCCCAGCTGCACGATGACGCCGACGGGTTGCTCGCGCTCGACGATCTCGAGCACGTGCTCGAGCGTGAGCGGCTCGAAGTACAGCTTGTCGCTGGTGTCGTAGTCGGTGGACACCGTCTCGGGGTTCGAGTTGATCATGATCGTCTCGTACCCCTGCTCGCGGAGCGCCATCACGGCGCGCACGCAGCAGTAATCGAACTCCACGCCCTGCCCAATACGGTTGGGGCCCGAGCCGAGGATGATCACCGACTTCCGTCCCGTGCGCGGCGCCTCGTCTTCCTCATCCCACGTGCTGTAGAGGTACGGCGTGCCCGACGGGAACTCGCCGGCGCAGGTGTCCACCATCTTGTACACGGGCCGAATGCCGGCCTTCCACCGTTGCGCTCTTACCTCCTCCTCCTTGCCACCGCGCAGGCGGGCGAGCTGCACGTCGGCGAAGCCCATCTTCTTCATGCGGTGCAG
>PNKL01000109.1 GCA_013822425.1 Gemmatimonas sp. | reverse complement strand
GATGTACTGCAGGTCGGGGCCCACCGCGAGTTCGAGGCGCGCCGCAGCGACGGACGGGTCCCACGCCTGCACGGTGCGCGCGATGAGCGTGCCCACATGGTCACGATTCCGCTCGGCGGCGTCCGCCACGGCGTCGATCAGCGTCTCGTCGAGCTCGGCCAGCACGGCCTCATTGGCGAGCAATGCCGTGCCGGCAGCGGAGAGTCCGCGCACCAGTCCGGCCGACGGCCCCTCGCCCTCGGCGCCGTAGCGCAGCGCCGAGGCGCGCACCGAATCCCACACGCCGTCCACGATGCCCTCCACCACGTCGGCGTTCAACAGTTGACTCTTGATCTGCTCGGCCTTCGCCCGCATGTCCGGCGAGTGCCGGAGCTTCTCCACCAGCGCCCGCAGCTCGTGGTCTACCTTCACGCGCAGCGGATGCGCGGCGTCCGCCCGCACGTCGGCGAGCGTCTTCTCGGTGGCGCGCAGCACCTGCTTGTAGATGGCGTTGTCCACCACGCCCGGGATGTACCACGGGCTCTCCTTGTGAATCTGCGCGCGGATGGTCTCGCGGTTTTCGCTCAGGGCCCTGAGCACGAGCTGCAGCGCCTGGTCAAGGAACTCGTGATGCCGATCGTCGCTCGTCACCATCTCCAGCACGTCGCCGAGGATCGGTGCGACGAGCGTCCGTTCGACCCGCTCCACGGCGGCACGCCGGATGAGCGCGCGGAATTCCTCGTCGGGGACCGCCTGCACCGTGCGCGCAAAACCGCTCTGCAGGAGCACCGCGACCCGCGCGCTGTTATCGGGTGAGGAGAGCCACCGGGCCAGGCGCTGCGACGGCTGGAGCCGTCGCAGTTCGGCCTCTACGACATCGCGCGTGAGGAAATGCCGCTGCACGAAGTTGCCGAGCACGCGGCCGATGCGGTCGCGCTGCGTCATGATGATCGCGGTGTGCGGGATGGGCAGGCCCAGCGGGCGCCGGAAAAGCGCCGTCACCGCAAACCAGTCGGCGAGTCCGCCCACCATCGCCGCTTCGGTCGCCGCCCGTACCCAGTCGAGCCACGGATACGCCGGCGTGTAATGCCGCGACACGAGGAAAACCACGGCGGCGGCCACCAGCAGGCCCGTGGCACGCGCCCGCATCGTGTCGAGGCGGGCCTGCCGTGCGGCGTCGTCGGGGGCCGGCAGCAGCTCGGGGGTCATCGGAGGGCGCGCCTCATGAGAGGACCCAGCATCGCCGCGCCGCGCGCACCAGCGGATGGTGCGGCTGGTACTTGGGCTTGAGCAGCGAACCGCGACAGCCGCGCGCGCCGCACCGGCAGGGGAAGCGCTGCTTGCACGCCGGCGTGTGCGGCTCGTCGAGTTCGATGGCGTAGTCGTAGCCCAGCTCCTCGTCCGCGCGGATGCGGCGCACGCTCACGATCCACAGGTGGTCGCCGGCTGGCATCGGCTCGCAGTTCGGCGCGCACGAGTGATTGATGAAGCGTGCATCATTGCCGCCGACGTTGGCGTCAATCACCCGGTCGTCGTCGATCTGCAGCAGGTACGTGTGCTCCGCCTCCTCGTGGCCGTCGGGCGCGGTCGGGTAGCGGCGTTCGCCCTCGGCGTGCGAGATCAATTCGCCCGTGTACTCGATGATGCGCGTGCCGGCGGCGATCGGGCGCACGGCGAAAACGCCGAGCCCGTGGCGCGCCGAGCGGCGCCGGCGGTACTGCGACGGAGACGCGAGCGGCAGCGCAGAGACGCGCGTGCGGGGGGTGCGGCGCGGCATCGGCGGCTCAGCGCGGCTGCTCAGCCGCGGCCTGCTCGTCGGAAAGCGGCAGGTCATCGGCGGCCGGGGCGTCCGTCGGCAGGGCGCCAGGGGGCAGCACGGCGTTCTGCCGTCCACCGTCTGCCATCCGCCGTCCGTCGTCAAACAACGGCAGGTCGTCGGCGAAACCGAGCGGCGGGGCGGGGAGCAGCATCCGCTCGATGGCCTCGTCCATGCTGTGCACGAACGTGAACCGCACCTGCGTGCGCACCTCGTCGGGAAGCTCGCGCAGGTCCTTCTCGTTCGCCGCGGGGAGCATCACCTCGCGCAATCCACTGCGATACGCCGCCAGCACCTTTTCCTTCACGCCTCCGATCTCGAGCACCTTGCCGCGCAGCGTCACCTCGCCCGTGACCCCGATGTCGCGGCGCACCGCGCGGCGGCTCATGACGCTGGCGATCGCCAGCGTCACCGCCACGCCCGCGCTCGGGCCGTCCTTCGGCACCGATCCCGCGGGGAAGTGGATGTGCAGGTCGGTGTGCCGCAGTTCGGGATCGCCCAGCCGCAGCGTCCGCGCGCGTGAGCGTACGTACGAGCAGGCGGCGTCCACGGATTCACGCATGACGTCGCCAAGCTGACCGGTGACGAGCAGCCGCCCGCTCCCCGACATCAGCAGCGCCTCGATGGACATCAGCTCGCCGCCCGACGCGGTCCACGCGAGCCCCGTCACCGCTCCCACCTCCGCCGCCTGCTCGGCGGCCTCCGCGGCGTACCGCGGCGGGCCGAGCACGTCCTCGATGCGCGCCTGGTCCACCACCCACGCCCCCACCTCACCGTCGGCCTTGCGTCGCGCGCGCTTGCGCATGAGCGCCGACAGGTTGCGCTCGAAGTTGCGGAGCCCCGCCTCGCGCGAGTAGCGGCTCGCGAGGAAACCGAGCGCTTCGTCGGTGAACTGCAGGTCCACGTCGGCGATGCCGTTCTCCTCGAGGAGGCGCGGCAGCAGGTAGCGCCAGGCGATCTCGACCTTCTCCTCGATGGTATACCCCGCGATGCGGATCACCTCGAGGCGGTCGCGCAGCGCCGGCGGGATGTCGAACAGGTTGTTGGCCGTCGCGATGAAGAGCACCGCCGACAGGTCCACCGGCAGGTTCAGGAAGTGGTCAACGAACGATGCGTTCTGCGTCGGATCGAGCACCTCGAGCATCGCGGCCGACGGATCGCCCACCGGGCCGCCGGTGGCCATCTTGTCGATTTCGTCAATGAGAAAAACCGGGTCGCGCACGCCGACGCGGCGCAGCGCCTGCACCACGAGGCCCGGGAGCGAGCCCACGTACGTGCGGCGGTGGCCGCGAATCTCGGCCTCGTCGCGCACGCCGCCCACCGAGATGCGGTAGAACTTGCGGCCGATGGCGGCGGCGATGGCTTCGCCCAGCGACGTCTTGCCCGTCCCCGGCGGTCCGACGAAGCAGAGGATCGGGCCCGGCGCGTTGCCGCCGCGCAGCTTGTGCACGGCGAGATGCTCGAGGATGCGGTCCTTCGCCTCGCGCAGGCCCCAGTGGCGATGGTCGAGTGCCTGCTCCACGCGATCGAGCGCGATGTCCGACGTACCGCCGGTGCGTCCCCACGGCAGTGCGAGCACCCACTCCAGGTAATTGCGCAGCACCTGGTACTCGCTCGACGCACTCGACAGCCCGCGCAGGCGCGCAACCTCGCGTCGCGCCTCGGTGGCCACCGTCGGCGGCAGCGGCGCCTCCTCGATCTGCCGCAGCAGTTCGACAGTCTCCGTGTCCTGCGGGTCGCCCTCGCCGAGTTCGGCCTGGATTGCGCGCAATTGCTGGCGCAGGTAGAACTCGCGATGGTGGCGCTCGATGTTCGCGTCGGTCTGCACGCGCACGTCCTCGAGCACGGCCGAGCGCGCGAGCTCCTTCTCGACGCGCGCGAGGACGTAGGCCACGCGGTCGGCAATGTCGAGACGCTGCAGCACCTCATCCTTGTCGGCGGCGCGGAACGGCCCGCGCGCCGCCACGAGGTCGGCGGCGTAGCCCGGCGCGCCGGCGTTGAAGCGGACGAGCGCCGACAGCTCCGGCGGCGTCGTCTCGATCATCTCGACGAGTCGGTCGGCGGCATCGGCGAGCTGCACGAGGAGGGCGCGCAGCGCCGGCACGTCGGCCGCAGTCTCCGTCACCTCGTCGACGGTCGCGTAGGTCACGGTCTCGCGGCGCGACACGCCGACGATCCGCACGCGCGCCGTCCCCTCGAGCGTCACCTGCAGCGTGTCGCCGGCGACCGCCGTGCGCGAGACGACGCGGGCCAGCACGCCGATGCGACCCACCTGCGCGGCCGCGTCGCCCGACTGGTCGCGCACCGGCGCGACGGCGACGATGACCTCGAGCTCGCGCTCCGGATGCGCCTTGAGCAGCGCCACGTTTTCCGGCGCCCCCATCTGCACGGCCACGGTGCCGCGGGGGAAGACCGCCGTGGACCGCAGCACGAGCAGCGGTCGTTCAGAACGGGTGGAATCGGCGGGGAGGGACGGCCCGGGTGCGGTCACGCGTACTAAGGTAGCAATTGCGCAATTTCGCGAAAGGCTCTGGGGGTTTGGGCGTTAAGTCGTGTTTGAATCACAGAGACACGGAGGAGCACGGAGGGCCACAGAGGACTGCGAACGCTGGGTCAAAGTCATCGCGCCACGCAGTTCCTTGCGTGGCGTACGCTGTTCCTCCAGGCAGTCGCCGTTGCAGTCCTCCGTGGCCCTCCATGCTCCTCCGCGTCTCTGTGATGAAAGAACCTCAAAACGGGGTCACGCAGTTAACAAAGCGCCGCGAGCCACGCCCCCTCCAGCCCGAACGCCCCGACCCGTTATCTTGCGGGCATGTTCCAGGAACTCTCCGACAAACTCGAAGCCACCTTCGCCAAGCTCCGCGGCCGCGGCACGCTCAGCGAGGCCGACATCAAGGACGGCCTGCGCGAGGTGCGCCGCGTCCTCCTCGAGGCCGACGTCAACTTCCAGTTGACGCGCGAATTCCTCGAGCGTGTCGAAAAGAAGGCGGTCGGCGTCTCGCAGATGCGCACGGTCTCCCCTGCGCAGCAGCTCGTGAAGATCGTCTACGACGAGCTCACGGCCATGCTCGGCGAGCGCAAGGAAGGGCTCAAGCTCTCGTCGGTGCCGCCCACCGTGGTGCTGATGGTCGGCCTGCAAGGCTCGGGCAAGACGACCACGGCGGCCAAGCTGGCGCGCCGTCTCAAGGCCGAGGGACGGCCCGTGCGCCTCGTCGCGGCCGACGTCTACCGCCCCGCCGCCATCGACCAGCTGGAGTCGCTCGGCAAGGACCTCGACATCCCCGTCTACGCCGACCGGTCCACCACCGACGTCGTCAAGATCGCGCGCGCCGGCCTCGACGCCTCGCGTCGCGAGCGCGACCGCGTGGTGATCATCGACACTGCCGGCCGCCTGCAGATCGACGACGAGATGATGAACGAGCTGCGCCGCCTCAAGGAGGCGGTGCGCCCCGACGAGATCCTCCTCGTCGCCGACGGCATGACGGGCCAGGACGCGGTGAAGATCGCGCAGGGCTTCGACAGCGCGCTCGGCGTCACCGGCGTGATCCTCACCAAGATGGACGGCGACGCCCGCGGCGGCGCGGCGCTCTCCATCTACGGCGTCACGAAGAAGCCCATCAAGTACATCGGCGTCGGCGAGAAGAGCGACGCGCTCGAGGAGTTCCACCCCGACCGCATGGCCGGACGCATCCTCCAGCAGGGCGACGTGCTGACGCTGGTGGAGAAAGCGCAGGGCGCCATTGACGCCGACGAGGCCAGGCGCCTCGACAAGAAGGTGCGCAAGGAGGGGATGGACCTCTCCGACTTCCTCGCCGCCATGAAGCAGATCCAGCGGCTCGGGCCCATGGAGGGAATCCTCAAGCTCCTCCCCGGCGTGAACGCCAAGATGCTGAAGCAGGCCAATACCGACCCCAGGCGCATCAAGCACCTCGAGGCCATCGTCCTCTCGATGACGGCCGAGGAGCGCAAGAAGCCCGACCTCCTGAACGGCTCGCGCCGCGCGCGCATCGCCAAGGGGAGCGGCCGCCCCATCAGCGAAGTGAACAAGCTGCTCGAGCAGTTCCGCGGAATGCAGAAGATGATGAAGGGGATGAAGGGCGGGGGGAGGATGCAGTTCCCGGGGATGCGGTAAGTCGTCGGACTGATTGAGGACATGGACTCAGGATTACGATCGATGATTCCGATGCAGGATCGCGATCGGCGATTCGGGGGGAATCGCCCATCGCAATCCCCAATCGCGATCCTCCATCGCAATCCTGAGTCCAAATCCTGAATGGACCCAGCCCTGAATGAACCCAGCCCTGAATGAACCCAGCCCTGAATGAACCCAGCCCTTGAGTCCCCGCTAGGAGCCAGCTAACTTATTAGGCTTGCTGCTCCAGCCAATCCCCGGGGGTTGGCCCCGGGTGCGGACCGGACATCCCGGCCCCGCGATGAGCCCGCCGGCAGCGCCACACCGCTTCTCCCGAGTGCATCCGAATGGCCGTCTCCATCCGTCTCCGCCGCGCGGGCCGCAAGAAGGCCCCCATGTACCGTATCGTCGTTGCCGACTCGCGCATGCCGCGCGATGGCAAGTTCATCGAAGTCATCGGCCAGTATCAGCCCCGCACCGGCGAGAAGGCGGTGGCGCTGAACACCGAGCGCGCCAACTACTGGCTCGACAACGGCGCCCAGCCGTCCGACACCGTCCGGTCGCTCCTTCGCAAGGCGGGCGT
>PNKL01000108.1 GCA_013822425.1 Gemmatimonas sp. | reverse complement strand
GCATCTTCTCGCGCGCCGCATTGTGGCGCACGCCGGCGCGATACTTCTGCCGCACCGTCTTGTCGCGGTGCAGCTTCCGGTAGGCCCGTTTGTAGGCGTTCCGCCGCTCACGGCGCTCGGGATCGTTTGCATAGTAGTTTCGCGACTTCGCGCGTCCTTCGGCGAGGTGCGCGGCGGCGTAGCGCCGGATCGATGCGCGGCGATGCCGCTCGCGACAGACGGCGCAGTAGATCGCCTTCCGTACTGGGCCATCTACTGGAGACGGACAATCTCGGCAGATGCCTCGCTCGCGGCGATCGCACTGGGGACACCACCGCACCACGACACCGCGCTGGCGATCGATGCGATCCTCGAGTCGGGCGCCGCACTTCATGTGGGCGGGCCCGAACTGGCAGCGCGTGGCCTGCGCATTGCGCCGTGCCAGCGCGGCCTTGAACGCCCGTCGGCGGTGCAGCCGCGCAGAACGCCGGCGCCGTTCGCGCAGCTGCTCGTCAGCATGCGCCGGGCGGCTACGCATCGTCATCGTCCTCCTCCTCGGCGCCCACAACCGGCGGCGACGCCTGACCCTTCCAGAGCGCGACGCACTCCGGGTTGCTACAGACGCGCGGGCTCTCGCTGACCCAGTGGCACGATGGACCCATGCTGTGTTGACCAAGCCGACAGGCGTTGAATTCGCTGCATCCACAGTGCACGCACGTCTCCACCTGTACGGCGGCGACGGTCTTGATTGGGTCGAGGCCCCAGTCGCGCAGCTCCTGCAGCGTCCGCTTGGCGTTGTGGCTGCTGGTCAGCGACCAGGCGAGATCGCGGAACTTGAACGCGACCGCCAGCCTGACCACGAGCTGCTCGAGCGGCATGGCGGGATCAGCCTCGTCGTCCAGCATGGCGCGGGCGCGCAGTAGCATATCCTTGCTCGGCGTGGCGGCGAGCTTGTCCAGCTCAGCCTCGAAAACGGCGGCTGCGGCGATCAGCAACGACTTCTGGCGATTGGCCTTCACGGCCGCCGCCCGCTCCGTCGCCTCCTGCTTGGCGCGCCGCTCCGTCGCCTTCTCGTTGCCCGTCGCTGTTCCACCAGCGCACTCGTTTTTCCGCTTGAGCTTCGTGGCCATCAGCGTTCTCCAGGGGGTAGGTCACGCGCTCCGCGCGACAGGCAAGGGACTGATCGACAACAGGGGCCTCAGGGCGCGCCAGACGCGCTCGGCGATGATGCCGGCCGCATCGGTCCCATCGACTCGCACGATCGGCGCGTCCTCCCAGGCCAGCAGGCGCAGGGCGTCCCGATCGTGCGACTCGCTGTACGTGAACGCGCTGGCCCACTGCGCGCGCCGCACCGACGTCCCCGCGCACTGGCGCTGTGCGCTCACGCGCTGCATCGCTGCCGCCTCCGTCACGCGCAGGTGCACCACCGCCGTGAGTCGATGGCCGTGGCCCGCCAGTGCCCCGAGCAGATCCCGCGCATCGAGCGCGCTCCGCGCCAACCCGTCGAGAATCGCACCGCGTGGTAGCTCCGAGAGCGCGTAGTGGAAGAGGAACGACAGGTCGGCACCGCGCAGCCACGACGTCACCCACGGTTCCTCGCTGAACCGTACGACGGGCAGGTGCAACCGCGTGGCGAGCGCGTCCGCTTGCATCGACTTGCCCGCCGCAGCGGGACCTGTGACGAGGATGAAGCGCGCCGGGGCGGTGGACATCAGATGTTCCTCCGCCGCGCCTCGCGCAGGCGTTCCGCCACGGGCAGTTCCTCGCGCCGCGCCCGCGCCCACCGCGCAAACACGCGGGCGTACAGCACCGCCGCGATCGCGACCAGCACGACCCGCAACACGAGTGTGGTCAATGGGGACAGCGCAGCGTGCGCCAGCATCGGAACCTCCGTGGCATCGCAGGGTCACCGGAGAGCATACCGGGCCGGCCAGCCGCACCGGCGCGGCCCGCACGCCGCCTTCCCTATCCGAACAAGCCGAGCTGGGGCCAGCCGCCCGGGGCGAGGACGCGGTCGGACTCAACCTCGGCCGGCGTGCCGTGCACGACCGGATCGCCCGCCGCACGCTGCATGGTCCGCCCGGTGGCCCGGGCAATGACCTGCCGGAACAGCCCGACGTGCACCGCCTGCCCGATCAAGTGCCACGCGACGGTCTTGGCGCTCGGCAACCGGTAGTCGGTGCGCATGCCCATGAGCCGCAGGCCCTCGGCGACCGTGAAAGGGCGCACCGTTTCCGGCTCCGTGGGGTGCGCCAGCATGGGTTGGTCGACGCGAAGCCTGCCTTCGCCGTACTCCCGCGTGAAGGTGCCGGTCGCACGCTCTGATGCGTGCGTCGGGCGCATGACGAATCCACGGCCCTTTTCGCGATTGGCGGCGCTGCGATCGAACAGATGCGGGTACTCCAGGCGCCGCACCCATGCGCTGTCCGGCACATCTGAGTCCAGCGCGTCCGCAATGCGCTGCGTCGTCGCGACCACGTCGGGCCACGGATCCCGTACGGTGCCGTCCGCCGCTGGCGTCTGGGCGACAATCACGGCCCGCTCCCGTTTCGTCAGGCCGCCATGGTCGGCGGCATTGAGGAGGCGCGCCTGCACATCGTAACCGATGCGGCGGAGCGCCCCCATGAACGCGACGCCCACGGAATCGTGGAGCAAGCCCGGAACGCACTCCACCAGAATCGTGCGGGGCTGCAGCCCCCGGAGGACGTCGTACGCCGCGAACGCCAGGTCACCAAGCGCGTGATCCGTCGGTGGCGCGGAGTAGTCCCGCTTCGTACCGTCGGCGCGGGTCGTTCGGACCTTCGACCAGGGCGTACAAGGCAACCCGGCCAGGATCAGCTCACATCGCTCGAGCTCCGAGGGCACCACGTGCTCGATCGACATCGCATAGACGGCCGCCTCGGGATGGTTGCGCGACGCCACCTCGGCCGTCGCCGCGTCAATCTCGACCACCCATGCCGGCGTGAATCCGGCCTGTACGGCGGCCTCGTCGAGGAACCCCGCGCCAGTGAAGAGACTGCCCACCTTCCCGTTCTGCGGCCGTTCCGAAATCGCGCGATCCATCACCAGCACCGTGATGACGATGCGACCGGCCTCCACGCGCACGTGCACCCGCCGCGCATCGCCCACGGCAACCGACAGCCACCGTTCGATGTCGATCGTCGGCAGGCCCTTGCTCTCATGGACGTGCTTCGACCCGGCATCAACCCGGGTGATCACGACCTGGCCCTCCGCCGACTGAAACGCGAGGGCAGCACCGACCACGAAGCCAGCCCGGGCGAGGTACTGTCCTCGCGAGAAGAAACGGCGGGCGCCGCGTTGGTCCGTCAGCTTCAGGACCGTCTCGTACCGTGGAACTGCGCCAGACATCCGGACCTCCGAGGAAGGGAAGACCTGGAGCATCCCGCGTGAGCGCGGCGCACCAGCGACGTCTCGTTCACGGCGCGTCAGCGGGTGCAGGTCCCTCGCGCTCTTGGCCGGCGCAGGCGATGTCAGTGACTCCGCCGAAGTCGTCGCCTCGGCGCCTGCGGCTGCGGACCTCTCCGTCTGTCCATCAGGGAGCGGATACCGCACGTCGAAGAGCTCAGTACTGTTGAGCGGGCGGAAGCGCGCACGCGAGCTATCCCAGACCAGCGTGGGGACGCTACGACGGCCACGAAATGCGTCCAGGCCCGGAAGCTGCAGCTACTGGCGGACCCGTTCGCGCGACACGCCAAGCATCACACTGATTTCGGAGGCATGATACCCCGTGTCCAGCAGACGCCGGAGGTTCCGGGTGAGCAGCCGACGCCAAGCATCGTGTCGGTGGGCATACTTCTCGCGCAGCGCATCATAGAGGGGACGATGCCAGCGTATCAGAAGGCACGCGTCGAGTCCATTCCCGTGGCGTTCGACGCTACGCCGGCTGCCGGCGTCACCCATGTCCCAGCTCGGACGCGACGTTGGCGCGCTGAAACTCAATCACCCACACCCAGGGGTTCGCGTCCCAGCCGTGGCCGCGTTTGGCGTTGAGGGCGTCCACAGGATGCGGTAGTGCGAACGCGCGGCGAACGTTCCTGTCTCGAGACGTGTGACACCTTCCGCCACCGCGTCGTCCTCGCTGATGTCTTGCACCCGCTCCACGCGCACGCCGGTGACGGCCAGCGTGAGTCGAGCGGCCCAACGGGGCATGAAGCGCGGCGAGCGCCACTTCGGCGTGCACGGCGTCGATACCGCCCGCCCCCGCACGACCGTCTCCCGCGTCCAATGCGCGGCCCAGTACGCGTCGTCGCCGTCGGCGCGGTACACGATGTCGAAGTTGCGCGGGTCCTCCTCGAAGCTGCCGCCTTCAGGGTCGATCACCGACGGCGCCCACGTCTCCCGTACCCACAGGCGGTCGCCGGACTGGCCGTAGCGGCACGCAGCGGCGAGACATTCCGGCTCTCCGGTCACATACTCTGGATAGTACGGCCACGGCCCACCATCGGCGCGCTCACCCATCTCCCATCGACGACCCAGCGTTATCACCCGGCGCGTCTGCCTCTTGCGGCCATCAAGAGTACTCCGCACCGATTCGCCGGTGAACGGGATCGGGCGCTCTTTCATTGGAGGACCAAGGCGAACAGATCGAGCATGCGGGAGAGCAGCTCGAGCATGCGATGGTTGGCCCAGGTCGTCCAGAGATCGATGGTATACGCGAGGGTCCACAGCAGTAGCCAGTGGGTCCAATGCGGCTTGCGGGTCCCCGACGTCGTCAGATCCGCGTCCGAGCGCTGAGGCACGATCGACATCGCGCTCATGCGTCCCTCCCGGCAGGAGCTCGGACGGCGCGCGAGGGCCGGCGTCGCGCTGGCGCGCGGCATTCGGAGGCGGCCGTGACGGCGTCCTCGAATACCTTGCGCTCATCCGGCAACACGTCGATATGCCCACGCCATTCGAGCGGCGTGAGCGCGTGCACCTGCTCCGACGGGGCGCCCCGGGCTTCCGCGAGCACGACGCGCGCCAACACCGCCCGGACATCGAGCACGTGCAGGCCGTCGTCCTTCATCAAGCCGCTCAGGTGCATGTTGGCGTTCAACAGCCGAATGAAGTGGGCATCCAGTTCCAACGTCAGTCTCACGCGCTTGCTCATCTCGATGCTCCGTCGCGTTGAATGGCCCGTGCTATCGTGAGCATACCGGCGACGCGCGCCGCACCGGACGCACGGCTCGATCCGCATCGCGAAGGCACGCCGGACAAACGACGTCGTCACCACGGAAACGCCAGCCCACCCGCCTGGCCTCGCGGCGCGCCGCCCGCAGCGTCGGTCCAGTGAACTCGGCCGGGCCTTCTCCGTGTCGCCGCAACTCCGTCTCCGTCATCGGCACCCCAGTGCTAGCCGATGAGCGCCGGCAGTAGAGGTGCAGCACGTAACACCCCGTGATCATCGCCGCCCCTCGGTGCCCAGTGACCGTGCGCTGGCGACGCGTTGCACGACGTCGACCGCCATCAGGTCATTCGGCATCAGGGGACTCCGGAGAAGGACTCTGCCGTACGGTCGTACCAACCGTCGGCTTGACCATCCCACGGTCGATCAGCATGTGGTGGACCTTGTTCACGCCGTCGATCATGGCCGCGCCGGTGCGTGGCGTCTCGGCCAGCGCACGCGAGAACCACTCCAACGTCGCCCAGTACTGATGCTCGGTCAGGGCCACGCGTAGGCGATAGAGTTTGCGCTTAGCCATTGCCCGCTCTCTGTCGCTCGGCGACGGCTTCGAGGACCGAGACGATACGGGAGTCGCGCTCGGCGATGACGGAGTACTCGATAGCGTCTGGCGACCCCTCTTCCGACCGCGAACGAGCAAGGGCCACTTCCTTTCGCAAGTACGCCACGTCCGCCTTGCGGACCTCGGGCAGGGCGTCCGCCTCTCCGGCCAGGACGGGGGCGTCCACTCGAACCCATGAGCGCCCGTCGTAGGGGTCCGTCCTCCGGTACTCGCCTGCGACCATCGCGCCAGCCACAAGGACGATCTGCAGGGCGGCCTGCGTCTGCTGGTGGAGCGCCGCTGCCACCGCTCGCTGCTCACCGTTCGGGCCAGCCTCATCGTCCACCTTCCACCCGAGGATCTTCGCGACATCGTCTTCGACGAATGAGTTGCCGTAAGGCCGCTTGCTGTCGATGGTAGGCGCGCCGAAGTTGCCGTCCTCCCAGGAAACATGGGCGCGGCGCAGAAGCTTGATGTGATCTTCGCTCAGCGTGAAGTGCAGTTGTCGGCTCATCTCGTCTGCCCCGACCGCTGGGCATCCACGTCCTGAGCGAGCGAAGCGCCGCAAGCGTGGCAAGTCTTGCGTTCTGGCTCTCCCACGGCACGTGGATTCATGATGCGGCACGACGGGCACACCTGCACGGTCAGGCCGAACGTGTTCTCTAGTGTGTTGCGGGTGAACCGGCCATGGCCGCGCCGTGCCTGAAAGCGTTTCACGGAGTGTCTCCGCGTGAGCCTGCGGTGAGAGTGGCGCGCGCGAGCTTCACCGCTTCGACGAGTCGCCGGTGCCGGATCATCTTAGGGGTGCCGTAGATGATCCACTGAGACCCACCGTCGGTCACTCGCCGTTCCGGCCGCACGTCGGGATGGGTGTCCAGCCAGTCCATCGCCTCGACTATCTCGGCAGTACGCTCGGGCGTGTAGCCACCCCTCGTCTCCCCCGCTGTCCCGATGAGGGAGAGCAGGCGTGCGTAAGCCGCCTCGCAGGTAGCTGCTACCTCTGCGTAAGACCGGCGTTCGGCGTCGTTGGTATAGTCCCAAACAGCAATCGCCGCACTTCGATACGCC
>PNKL01000107.1 GCA_013822425.1 Gemmatimonas sp. | reverse complement strand
CGTGCGCGACGAGGTGATCGCGGCATGAAGCTGCCTCGCGACCTGGCGGGTCGCGAGCTCGCCCGAGCCCTTGAGAAGGCGTTTGGCTACCAAGTTACGCGTGAGACGGGCAGTCATCTTCGTTACGCGTGAGACGGGCAGTCATCTTCGCCTGACGACACAGGTGAACGGGCAGCATCACCTGACCATTCCCGATCACCCAAGCCTTCGGGTCGGAACCTTGGCCGCCGTTCTCGGCGAAGTGGGTGCGCATTTTCAGTTGGAGCGGACCGTCGACCTTGCGCCGGAGATCGCCGACGACTTTTTCGCGTACGCGGGAATAGCCGCCGACCTCGAGGAGATCGTCGGGCAAGGCGTCGATGTCGCGCGTCGCGACCGTCTGCGGCCGCACGTGCGTCCGAGCGCCGAGGCGGAAGCGGTGTATGCCTTCTGATGTGGCACCCGAACGGCTCAGGACATCATCGCCAACACCGATCGGGTGCGACATCCGAGGGCATGACGCCCGGTGTGGAGTTCGAGGACAAGACGCGGGAGGCGAAGGAGCCGGGGCCGTTGCGTCAGGCGTGAGCGAGCTGGCCGCGCGACGGGACGAAGAGGGTGCGCACTGAAGACGGTTGCGAGACGCGAACTTGCGCCTCTCGACACTCAGTGCTCGCTCAAAGCGGCGTAGCCGAGCGCGCGATACCCCGTTCGGCGCTTCGCCGCCATGCGCGCCAGCACGGGTACCGACACGTCCGCATAGTCGTATACGACGACATCGCTCTTGCCATCATGGTCACGGTGCAAGCGTCCGACGTACTGCTGGAGCGTCCCTTTCCACGCAATCGGCATCGCGATGAACAGGGTGTCCAGCCGAGGATCGTCAAACCCTTCGCCCAGATACCGGCCGGTGGCCAGAATGATGCGCGACGTCGAGTGGGAGGCGCGAAGTTGATCGCCTGCGGCACGCCGCTCGTCTGGTTTCATCCCGCCTTGTAGGACAACGACATTCTGCGTGAACTGCTCGAACGCGTGCCGCAGGATCTCGACATGGTCGCGACGCTCCGTCAGCACGAGCGCGGTTCGGCCCTGCGCGAACGCCGCCTTCACGTCCTTGACGATGAGGGCATTGCGATCGCCATCCAGCGCAAGCCGTGCGTAGATCCTCGGAACCGAGACGCGATCCGGACCGTCGTCCGCATAGAGACGAAAGGCGGTCTCGCGCAGTACCACGCGATGGGCGATGCCCCGCCGCCGCGCGTCCGCCCTTGGGTCGACCCGATGTCGTACCGGCCCGCACTGCATGAAGATTATCGGCTGGTGTCCGTCCCTGCGCGCAACCGTCGCCGAAAGGCCGACGACGTGCTTGGCCTTCGACCGGCGAGCCACGAGTTCGAAACTGGCGGCTGACAGGTGATGGCATTCGTCCACGAGCAACTGCCCATACCCGGCCACGAGGTCGGACACCTCGCCCTTTCGCACCAGACTCTGGATCACGGCGACATCGATGCGGCGAGTCGGCTTCTTGCGGCCGCCGGCAATCGTTCCGATGTCGCCCGGCTCAACCGAAAGGAACTCCCGCAGGCGTTCGACCCATTGCGTCAGCAGTTCGCGGCGGTGAACGAGAACGAGTGCTGCACGCCCGCTTCGCGATGAGCGCTGCGGCTACAACCGTCTTGCCGAACGCGGGGGATGCGGCCAGCACGCCGAAGTCGTGTGCAGCGAGCGCGTCGAACGCAACGGCTTGTTCCTCGCGTAATGTCCCGAGAAAGCGCACCGGTAGCGGCTCGCCCACCTCACGACGATCCTCGACGCGGGCCTCTACCTGGCAGGACCGCAGTAATGCCAGCGCCTCGTCGAGGCAACCGCGAGGCAACGCGACATGCCGCGGGTGCAGCTCGGCGCACGAGATGATGCGGGGCTTGCCGTGCGTCGACATCCGCATCGCCTGGGCACGATAGAACTCAGGATTCTGGAATGCCGCCAGGCGGATGAGGAGGGCGACGATCACCGGCGGAAGGTCCGTGCGGTCAATGTAGATGCTGTCGGCCAGTACGACATCGACGTGGCTCGGCAGCGATCCGACGACCGGTATCGCTCGGGGACGACGTGAGGGAGGCAGCAGCCACGGCTGATCCGCGTCTTCGTCATCGACCGGCATCCGGACGCCCAGAATGCGACCCTCCTGTTCGGCTGCCCGAACGAGGCCGGTAACGACCGCGCGCGTCGTTCGCGGCAGACCGGAGAGGAACGCCCATTGATCGTCGAACGGTCGCAGCGAATCGTCGATGAAGACGCTGTTCCCGCGCGCTCGAGCGGCGCGCTGCAATGGCAGGGCGATAAGATTCCCGAAGCCACCCGTCGGCAGTGAATCCTGGCTTGGGAAGAACCTGTCGTACGAGGCGAATCCGATATCCGGCCGCCGCTCCATGGTCTCGGTCAGGAGCAGGGCGCCAAGCTGCCTCGCGTCTCGCGCCGGAATCGGTTCGGCAAAGAATATCCATACGTGGCCACCGTTGCCGGAGCGGGATCGCTCGAGCGCCGCGGCGATCTCGTGGCCGCGACACGTCTCGACGAACGCCAGCGCATCCGCCGCCCACTGCTCGTCATCGAAGTCGGCCGCGAGGAACCAGCAGGTATCATCCGAAAGCAGCGGATACACGCCAACCACGAAGGGCGCGCCCTGCGCCTTCGCTCCCTCCCGTCCCCGGAGGTGTCTGGCGAGGGTGTCGAGCGACACCGGGATGAACGCCTGATTGCCGCATTCGCCGCACTTGATCGTCGGCTTGTCGCACACACCTCTCACCCACTCGTTTGCGCAGGCCGGCGCGTAGCCGGAGCGTCCCGACTTCGAGTTCTCCCATCGCACAGGAAAGACGTCGGGTCGTCCGGCGAAGAGACCGCGGAAGAGCGCGAGTTTCTCCTCTGGCGTGGACGCATCCGTGATCGTCCCCGCTGCAGGCGCGGATGCACGTTCCGAAACACGCGAGGGGCGGGCAAGTGCGACGAGACGGGACTGAAGCGCCGCCCGCTCGAGCTCCAACTCCGTCAGCCGGGCACGGAGGCGCGAAACCTCAACGTCAGGGTCTGGCTCGGTCATTGATGTGCGCGCCGTATCGCATGCGAGGCTTGGCCGTGGTCTGGTCGATCTGTGTGGAGACACCGAAGACGTCAACGTCGCTGTCCGGATTCACGTCGTGCCGACGCGCGAACGAACCATACACAAAAGCGACCTCGATGCCAGCGACGTTTGCGAGAGCGACGCGGCTGCAGTGAACGATTCGGGAGACCCGTCACGCGCTTCAGTCCATGGAAGTGCAGGTCGGCCTGAGGATGAAGCACGAAATGCGTGACGAGGCGGCAGAGGGCCGGCGATGCCAGTAAGCCGGAAGACGACTTTGGGGTCGCAGATGAGGCGTGGTGTCGATGGAACATATGCTACAGAGTAGCATACCAACGAAAACTGTCCATGCGACGCGGTCTCGCGTGCAGGTGCTCGGCGAACTCGCCGCAGACAAGTAGACGAACGCCGATTCGGTGCAATCTCAGGGCCACGGCCGGAGGACCGGGAAACGGATTGTAGAGAATTTCGATGCTAACTCATGGCGTCCGCTTCAGTTAGAGGAATTGGCGCAGGCCCAGCACGCGATCGCGTGCTGGGCCTGCGTTCGTTACCGCGTCATCGCAGCAGGCGGTGCCCTGCGCCTCGTGTTCACGTGGTAACGCGCCGGTAACCGGCCCGTTCCGGCGCTGGTTCGCACGCTTCGCCACACGTACATTCCGTCGTCTCGATTTGCCCAGACACCCTTCCGTCCAGGTCCCCATGACGCGCACACGGATCTCCCGCTTCCTCCTTCCTGCGATCGCCGCCGTCGCCCTTTCCTGCTCCACCGACGGCCCGACGAGCCCGAGCGACTCCGTGAGTGTTCGGCCCGCGCTGACCCGGAGCCTGACGGCGCCGGCCGTGCGCATCAGCGAGATCCACTACGACAACGTCGGTGCGGATGCCGGCGAGGCGATCGAGATCTCCGGGCCGGCCGGAACCGACGTCACCGGGTGGACGCTCGTTCTCTACAACGGGAATGGCGGGGCGAGTTACGCTCCGCTCCAGACCTTCAGCGGAGCCATTCCGGCCACCTGCGGTACCCGTGGTGTGCTGGTCAAGAACTATCTGCCGTCGGCAGGAATCCAGAATGGCTCCCCCGATGGCATCGCGCTCGTCAACGCCACCGGACAGGTCGTGGAGTTCCTGTCTTATGAAGGTACCTTCGTTGCTGTAGGTGGAGCGGCCAATGGAATGACCTCGACGGACATCGGGGTCTTCGAAAGAGACTCGGAACTCCTCGGCCTCTCCCTCCAGCGAAGGGGTGACGGCACCTGGAAGACCCCATCCACCAGCACCTTCGGCAGCTGCAACGATGCCGACGAACCGCCGCCGCCGGCCGTGGTCGCCTCCGTCACCATCAGCCCCGCGGCGCCGACGCTCATCGTCGGCGGCACCACCACGCTCGTCGCCACCGCGTACGACGCCGGCAACGCGCCGATTCCCGGCGTGAGCTTCGCCTGGAGCAGCAGCGCTCCGTCCATCGCCACTGTAAGCGGCAGCGGCGTGGTCTCCGCGCTCGCCGCAGGTTCGAGCGACATCAGCGCCGCGGCGCCCAACGGAGTGAGCGCAACGACCACCGTGACCGTCGAGGCTCCGCCCCCGACGGTACTTCCGGATGTCGTGGTCAGCGAGCTGCACTACGACAATGACGGCGACGACGTCAATGAAGGGTTCGAGATCGAAGGACCCGCCGGCACCAGTGTGAACGGCTGGTCCATCGTGCTCTACAACCAGACGGGCGGCGTCAGCTACAGCACGGTGCCGCTCACCGGGACGATCAGCGCGCAGTGCGACGGACGCGGTACCTTGTCATTCCCGAAAGCCGCCATTCAAAACGGCCCGTCCGACGGCTGGGCCCTCGTGGCCCCGGATAACCGAGTGGTCGAGTTCCGCTCCTACGAAGGCACGCTCACGGCCACCAACGGCCCGGCCGTCGGCCTCACCTCCACCGACATCGGCGTCTCCGAGTCCTCCACGGCGTCGACAACCCGCTCGCTCCAGCGTGCGCGCAACGGCGTCTGGTACGGCCCGTATCCATCTTCCATGGGGAGCTGCAACCCGGCCGAGCCCCCGCCGCCGATCCTCAACATCTCCTTCAGCGGTCGGAACTCCAGCGACCCGGCGCTGCCCGTCGGCTTCCAGGACCAGCTTTTCGCCACGCTGCGCGACGGCACGGTGCCGCAGGCGACGACCATCACCTGGAGCTCCGACACGCCGGCCATCGCGAGCATTGACGCGAACGGCGTCGTCACCGCGCTCGCCGAGGGCTCGGCCGTGCTGCGCGCCACGGCGGCCGATGGCACCACCGCCACGTGGACGCTCCCCACCCGGACCGGCAGCTTCAGCGCGTCGGCCAGCTACGTGGGCAACACCGAGTTCGGCGACCCGACCGATGCCGACGCCAGCGACGACTTCATCATTCGTCGCCCGCAGTACACCACGTCGTTCAGCCGCGCCCGCAACATCCCCAACTGGGTCGCTTACAACCTGGAACAGACGCACTTCGGCGCCGAAGATCGCTGCGACTGCTTCACCTACGACCCGCAGCTGCCCAGCGATTTCCCGCGCTACACCACGGCCGACTATACCGGCGCGGCGGCGATCAACGGCTACTCGATTGACCGCGGTCACCTCGCCCGCTCGTTCGACCGCACCGCGGGCAGCCTCGACAACGCGGCGACCTTCCTCTTCTCCAACATCATCCCGCAGGCGTCGGACAACAACCAGGGGCCGTGGGCGTTGCTCGAGAACGCCCTCGGCGCCGTCGCCCAAGGCGGCGACCGCGAGGTCTACGTCATCGCCGGTGCGTCGGGCGTCAAGGGCACGGTGAAGAACGAGGGACGCATCACCATTCCCGAGTGGACCTGGAAGGTGGCGATCATCGTGCCGCGCGACCGTCGCCTGGGCGACATCAGGCGGTACAGCGACCTCGAGGTCATCGCCGTGGTGATGCCCAACGTCAACGGTATCCGCAGCACGCCGTGGGAGAGCTTCAAGGTCACGGTGGACTCGGTGGAGTCGCTGAGCGGCTACGACCTGCTCGCCCTCCTGCCCGACCAGATCGAGATCGCTGTCGAGAGCGGCACGCGCCCGCCGGTGGCCGCCGTGAATGGCCCGTGGATCGGGAGCGAAGGCAGCAGCATCACCCTGAGCGCCGCCGCGTCAACCGACGCCGACGGCGACGTGCTGAGCTACGCCTGGAACTTCGGCGACGGCACCATCGCGACCGGTGTGAATGCCACGAAGACCTGGGCGCAGAACGGCACCTATACGGTGCGCATGGTCGTCACCGACGTCCGGGGCCTGGTGGACTCGGTGGTCACCACGGCGACGATCGCCAACGTGGCGCCGAGCGTCAGCGCGCTGCCCAACGCCACGCTGCTCCCCGGCGAAGCGTACACGGCCAGCGGCACGTTCGCCGATCCGGGAGCCGACACCTGGCTGGCGACGGTCGACTTTGGTGAGGGCGCCGGACAGGTGTCGCTCCCCCTCAGCGGATTCGGCTTCTCGTTCAGCAACACGTACGCCGCTGCCGGTGTCTTCACCGTGACGGTGCGGGTCGCCGATGGCGAGGCCGTTGTCGCCAGCAGTGCGACGGTGACGGTGCTCACGAATGCCCAGACGATTGCCCGGGCCATCGCCCTCGTGGAGGGCCTGCCGCTCAACGCCGGCAACGTCAACTCGCTGCGGGTGAAGCTCGAGAATGCGTTGCGACAGATCGAACGCGGGAATGCCACGGCCGGCGTGAACCTGCTCGAGGCGCTTCTCAATGAAGTGGACGCGCTCG